>CAZNVW010000039.1:0-17250 GCA_964576595.1 uncultured Verrucomicrobiales bacterium | reverse complement strand
CCTGCTGCTGCGCGCCTACGCGGCCGGCATCCCTGCTGCCTCTCCAAAGGAGACCAGCACATGAATGTCGTCTTTTGCGACCGCTTCGACAACATTGTTCCCCTGACGGCCTCCGAGTCCTTTATCTACGCCGATCCCCGACCGCTCCAGGGCCGGGTCAAGCCGCCCGTCATCCCTGACCGCGTCAATCTGAATAGCACTACCGCAAATGCTTATATTACAGATGTTTATGAAGGCCGCGCCATGGCCGGCGTGCCCCGGGGCAAGGCCAAATCCCTGCGCGTCTTCATGTCGGAATACAGCCCCCGCAACGAAGGGAGCCACTATGCCATGGGGATGGAGAGCAACTGGGATGTCAAGGTTCTGTACGGGACGACTCCCATACAGCCGGACGGCTCCGCCCGTTTTGAGATTCCGGCCAACCAGCCCGTCACCGTGCAGGTGCTCGACGAGGAGGGAAAGGCTCTGGCCCTCATGCGCAGCTGGTTTACCGCCATGCCGGGAGAGACTCTGAGCTGCATCGGGTGCCACGAGAATCAGAACGACGCCCCGCCGCCCAAAATGACCGCGGCCTTCCGCCAAAAGCCGGAAAAGCTGACTCCGTGGCACGGCCCCGCCCGTACATTCAGCTTCCTGAATGAGGTACAGCCCGTTCTCGACAGGAATTGTATCTCCTGCCACGACGGCAGCCGCAAGGAGCTGCCCGACTTCGCCTCGACAGAGGCCGTCAAGGGGGCTCCCGCCCCCGGCGGCGTCTCCTACTGGGCTCTGCACCCCTATGTCCGCCGGAACGGGCCGGAGGGCAACTATCTCGGTCTCGACGCCTGCGAGTTCTCCGCCGATACGTCGGAGCTCGTGCAACTGCTCAAGAAGGGGCATCACGGCGTCTCCCTGAACCGGGAGGACTGGGACCGCCTGCTGACCTGGATAGACATGAATGTCCCCTACCGGGGCAACTGGCCCGGAGAGCGCAATGAAAAATACCTGAACCGGAGGTACGAGCTGCACAAGCAATATACGACCATCCAGCGCGATTACGTCACCATGACGGACGCCCAGTACCAGCGCAAGGCCTCCCCGCCCGCTCCCGCAAACGCGTCCGGAAAGACGGCAAAGACAGGCAAGGCGAATGAACAGCCGGCCCCCAGGGCAAAGAACTTCCCCTTTGCCGTGGAGCAGCTCCCCCAACAGGAGACGGTGGATCTCGGCAACAATGTTTCCATGAAGTTCCGCCAGATTCCGGCGGGAGAGTTCCTGATGGGCAGTAATGACGAGACCCCGGCGGAGCAGCCCGTGACGGCCGTCAAGATACGCAAGCCCTATTGGATGGGAGAGACGGAGGTGACGCTGGAGCAGTACCGCCAGTTCGACCCGGAGTACAAAAACGGCTGGTACGACATGCACTACAAGGATCAGGTGCGCCCCGGCTACAATATAGATGCCGACCCAAGCTTCCCGGTCATCCGCGTCCCGTGGACAAAAGCCATGGAATTCTGCAAATGGCTGTCTGAAAAGACAGGCAAAAAAGTCTCCCTGCCTACAGAGGCTCAATGGGAGTACGCCGCAAGAGCCGGCTCGAGCAAGGCGTTTTCCTTCGGAGACGTGACGGCCGATTTTTCTCAAAAGGCGAATTTGGCCGATGTGACTATCAAGGAGCTGGCCGTGACGGGCGTCGATCCCAAGCCCATCAAAAATCCCGACCGCTTCTATGACTTCGTCCCCCGCGACGAGCAGTACAACGACGGAGTCCTGCACCTCGCCCCCGTCGGGACGTACCAGCCGAATGCCTTTGGCCTGTACGACATGCACGGCAATGTCGCGGAATGGACTCTCTCCAAATACCAGAGCTATCCGTGGAAGGACAAGGACGGCCGCAATGGTCAGCTGGAGGATCAGGACGCCCTGCGTACCATCCGGGGCGGCTCCTGGCGGGATCGTCCGAAGCGCGCGACTTCTTCCTGGAGATGGGGCTACCCCGCCTGGAGAAAGGTGTACAATGTCGGCTTCCGGGTCATCATAGAGGACTGAACCGCATGAAGCCGTCCTTCTTACTCGCCTGCCTGTCGTGCGCCTGGGCCTTTTGCTCCGGGGCGTACGCCGCAGACTACCTCGCGCCCAACGCCATCGGCCTGTATGGCGGGGAGCTCGCCGTCGTCAACAACGAGGGCAGGAATCTCCTGCTCGTCCAGCCGGGAAGCGGAGACGTCACGGCATCCATCCCCCTCCCTGACAAGCCCAACGGGCTCCTGCTCGACGGAGACACCGCCTATATCAGTATGGGCGGGCCGCTGGGCACAGTCGCCGTCGCAGATCTGAAGAGTAAAAAAATCACCCGTCTGCTGGAAGTCGGCCACACGCCCCAGACGCCGGTTAAGAGAGGCAAGCTGCTGTATGTCCCCAACCGATTCAACAACAACATCTTTGTGATGGATTTGGAGTCGGGCAAACAAAAGGCCGTCATTCCGGCCCGGCGGGAGGTCTCCTCTATCGCCGTCTCTGAAGACGGCAAGACTCTGTGGGCGGCCAATCTGCTGCCGGCAGGTCCCTCGGACGGCGACTTTACCGCCGCCGAACTCACCCGCTGGCAGGAGGGAAAAACCACTCACTACCCGCTTGACAACGGCGCGCAAAGCGTGCGGGGGCTGGCTCTCAGCCCCGATGGGCGACATCTCGTCCTGAGTCATCTCCTGAGCCGCTACCAGGTCCCCACGACGCAGCTCGACCGGGGCTGGATGAATACAAACGCCATCACGATTGTCGATACGCAAAATCCCGAGTCACGGGACTGCATTCTTCTGGATGACGTTGATTCGGGCGCGGCGAACCCGTGGGCCGTCGCCTTCACCCCGAACGGGAAGAAGCTGATCGTCTCGCACGCAGGCAGCCATGAGCTCAGCATCATCGACTTCCCCGCCCTGCTGGAAAAAATAAAGTCAGGCAAAGCGCGCAACGCCCATCTCAACAAACTCAGCTTTCTCTCCGGTCTGCGCACCCGGGTCAAGCTGCCCCTTAACGGGCCCCGGTGCCTGGCGACGGACGGGAGTACCGTTTACGCCGCCGGCTACTTCTCCGATGATATTGCCGCCCTGCCCCTGACGGGGGCGCCCCTTCCCCGGAGGATTCCCCTTGTCCAGGAGGCGAACCAGCCCCTGGAGCGGCTTGGAGAGCGGTACTTCAACGACGCCTCCCTGTGCTTCCAGTCCTGGCAGAGCTGCGTGAGCTGCCACCCCGACGCCCGGGTGGACGCGCTCAACTGGGACTTGCTCAATGACGGCCAGGGCAACCCCAAAAATACGCGGACGATGTTTCTCGCGCACAGGACGTCTCCGGTCATGACTCTGGGAATCCGCAAAGACGCGGAAACGGCCGTCCGGGCGGGCTTCCACCACATTCAGTTCATCGACCCCGCTCCCGAGCATACGGAGGCGGTCGATGCCTATCTGAAAAACATGAAGATGGTCTCCAGCCCTTTCCTCGACTACGGCAAACTGTCAAAGCCGCAGGAAAAAGGCGACTGCATTCAGTGCCATGCTCCCGAACTGAAGAGAGGCTCCCTGACAAAATCGGCCCAGAGAGGGAAAAAACTGTTCAAGTCCCAGGGCTGTATCGAGTGCCACCCCCACCCCTGGTTTACGACAAAGCAGCTCTGCGACACGGGTACGCTCAAGGGGCTGGACGAGGGTAAAAAAGTAGTCGTCCCGTCCCTGGCCGAGATCTGGCGCACGGCCCCCTATATGCACGACGGACGCACTACCAGTCTCAAGGAGGTCATCACCCTGCACAACAAAGACGACAAGCGGGGCAAAACCAGTACATTGACCCCTCGAGAACTGGAAGATCTGGTCAATTATCTCAAATCCCTTTAAGCCCGCCCCGTCATGATGAACGCCCTTTCCCGCTTTGAGAGCGAGCACGGTCTGAGTGAATATTACTTTACCCGCGCCGCCAGCCCCGGCAGAACTTTTGAAGAGGAAGCCCTCCAGCTTCTGGGGGAGTATGTCCGGGTGCGGCCTGAAAAGGCGGTCGAGCTCTTCCTGCGCTTCCACCTCAGCGATATCTCCACTCAAGCTCCCGTCCTCAGGCGGCTGCTGTCAAGCAGGCTGCCCGCCTTTGTATCTCTGGTCGGGCAAAGTCCGGCAAACGGAGCCAGAATCGCGCTGGAGGCCTGGGCAGTCACCGGGAAAGAGAGTGCGCCCGCCCCCGATGTGCAAGACGCCGGGCAGATACTCTCCTGCGATGTGCGCCTCCGTCACTATTCCCTGCTCTTTTACCGGAACAGCCGCCTCTCCTCAGAGGGGAGCGCCGCCCAGACCGCCGAAGAGTTCTCCACCCTGGCAGACGCGCTCCGCCTGCGGGGAGCCTCTCTCGGAGATCACCTGCACCGCACCTGGCTCTACTGCCGGGATATAGACAACAACTATCAGGGGCTGGTCAACGCCCGCAACGAGTTCTTCGAGTCCTGCGGTCTGACTCCCCAAACCCACTACATCACCAGTACGGGCATCGAGGGCAAGCACGAGCAGCCGGAGCGCCTGGTCGGCATGGACTCCTGGTGCCTCTTCGGGAATGCTCCCAGACAAATCGAATACATGTCCGCCCTCAGCCATCTGCCCCCCACCCACACTTACGGCGTCGCCTTTGAGCGGGGCACGCGCGTTCTCTACGGCGACCGTTCCACCTACTATCTCTCCGGCACCGCCAGCATAGACGCGCAGGGAGAAGTCGCGCACCCCGGCGACGTGCGCCTGCAAACCCGCCGGACTCTTGAAAACATCACCGCCCTGATGAACAATCACGGAGGCGTGCTGACCGACCTGAAACAGGCCGCGGTCTATCTGCGCGACGCGGCAGATTACCACATCGTGGAAGAGGAACTGCTCCAAAGCGGATTCGCCGACATCCCGCACATCCTTCTCAAAGCCCCCGTCTGCCGCCCCGGCTGGCTTGTCGAGATAGACGGCATAGGCGTCAACTCGAACGGAGACTCCCGTTTCGCCCCGTTCCTCTGAAGAGCCACCGAAGAGCACACAAGGCGAATCCCTCCATCCCCCGCCGCCACGGCACCGCGGCAGGAGGCCTCTGTGCGGTCTGTTCCTCCGCCTCCTGTTCGCTTTTGACGTCTCCGGCATCTCCCGGAATTCTCCTTGACTCAGCCCTATGGAAAAGAGTAGTCATACACATGAACAGTTATTCATATATTCAAATAAAAAGATCATGACGACTCCCTCCTCTGCCGCTTTCCCACATTCTCCCGATGCCAATATCCTGAGCGATCTCTCCGATCTCTTCAAATTATTCGGAGACTCGACGCGCATTCAACTATTATGGGCGCTCAACAGCCGGGAGCTATGCGTCTGCGACCTGTCCGCCGCCCTGCATATGACCCAGTCCGCCGTCTCCCACCAGTTGAGCCTGCTCAGACACAGCAAGCTGGTCAAGGCAAGGAAACAGGGCAAACATGTCTTTTACAGTCTCGCCGACAGCCACGTTCAAAAAATTCTCGAAATCGGGCTGGAGCACATCTGCGAATAATTTCCCCCATGACTGCTGAATCCGCACAAACGAAGGAAGAACAGACTCCTGCCACTCTCTGCGAATCCTGCTCCTGCCACGCGGCGAGCCTCCCTCCTCTCCCGGAGGGTAAAAGCCGTCTCTCTCCCCTTGCCGGCTGGATTCCCGCGCTGGCCGGCGTCGCGCTGTTCGCCACTGCCCTGTTCGCAGGCAAAGAAACCTCTATGGGAGTCGCCTTTTATCTGGCCGCCTACCTCCTCATCGGGAGGAACATCCTCCTCGGAGCCGCCGGCAACCTTTTCCGGGGAAAGGTCATGGACGAGAACCTGCTCATGACGGTCGCCACCCTCGGCGCGCTGGCTCTGGGGGAATACACGGAGGCGGTCTCCGTCCTGCTCTTCTTCCTGATCGGAGAAACCCTTCAGGAAAAATCCGTGCGCAAATCCAGGGCCTCCATCGCCGGGCTCATGGATCTCAAACAGGACTACGCCCATCTGCTGAGAGAAGACGCCCTCCAAACCGTGTCTCCGGCCGACGTACATCCCGGAGACCTCATCATGGTACGTCCCGGGGAAAAAATCCCGCTCGACGGCCTCGTGACAAAAGGCCGTTCCCATCTGGATACCTCGACCATCACGGGCGAGTTCCTCTTCCAAAAAGCCGAGCCGGGTTCGGAAGTCCTGTCCGGCTGTATCAACAGGGAGGAAGCTCTTACGATCAAGGTGACCAGGACCTGGGACGAGTCCACCGTGTCGCGCATACTCAAACTCGTTCAGGAGTCCGCCGAGCGCAAAACGAGAACAGAGACCTTTATCCGCCAATTTGCCCGATGGTACACCCCTGCCGTCCTCATCCTGGCCGCGCTGATTGCCGCCCTCACTCCGCTCCTGTTCCCCATCGGGTGGGCGGAGGGCGTCCGCCGCGCGCTCATCCTGCTGATCATTTCCTGCCCCTGCGCGCTCGTCATCTCCATCCCCCTGAGCTATTTCGCAGGTATAGGACGCTTCGCCAGGAGCGGCATCCTGCTCAAAGGCAGCAACTACCTTGACGCCCTGGCGCATGTCGATACCGTCCTCTTTGACAAGACCGGGACTCTTACCGAAGGGAAATTTGCCATTACTCAACTCCTGCCCGCCGAAGGATATACCGACACGCACCTGCTCCATCTGGCGGCCCTTGCCGAAAACGCCTCCAACCATCCCATTGCAAAATCCATCCGGGAGGCGGTCGAGGCCGACGGGGCGATCCCGCCGCAAGCCGCCTCGGGAACTTTTCAGGAAATCGCGGGCCGGGGCACCTCCTTCACTACCGGAGAAAATATCATCCGGGCCGGAAACGCCCTCTGGATGCAGGAGAACGGCATTACTCTCCCTCCCCTGCCCCCTCTCGATGCTACCGTCGTACACATTGCGGAAAACACCCGGTATGCTGGGAGTCTCGCTCTGGCCGACAGGATCAAGCCGGATAGCCCCCTCGCGGTTGAAGAGCTGAGAGCTCTCGGCGTTTCCCGGATCGCCCTGCTCACGGGCGACAGTGAGTCTCACGCCCGGGCCGTCGGCGAATCCCTCCATCTGGACAACTGCTACGCCCAGCTCCTCCCGCAGGACAAAGTGCGTCTCGTCGAGCAGCTCCAACAGGCAAACGTCCGGAAAAAACTCCTCGCCTTTGTCGGCGACGGCATCAACGACGCGCCCGCCCTGCCCCGCGCCGATATAGGCGTCTCTCTGGGGAGCATGGGATCCGACGCGGCCATGGAGGCCTCAGACGTCGTCCTGATGACGGGGGAGCCCTCACGCCTCGCCCTGGCCATCCGCCTGGCCCGGGCCACCCGCAGGATCATCCTGCAAAACATCGTTTTCATCCTGGGCGTCAAGGGAGCTATCCTCCTGATGGCCGCGACGGGAGAAGCCAGCATGTGGGAAGCCATTTTCGCCGATGTCGGAGTCTCCCTGCTCGCCGTCCTCAATGCCGTGCGCCCCGTCAAAACGAAACCGGGCCGCCCCTGAACGCATTGACGCCGAATAAAAAGACCTCCCCGGAAAGGGAGGTCTGAAAAGGCTTTTGCCGCCTTGAAAACGACGAAGCGTTTTACTGGAATTTTTTAGTCTGGGCCGGAGCGAAATCATTCTGGGGCTCTCCGCCGCCCATACAGGAGCAGGTGCAGGAGCCCAGGAACGTCACGGCGGAAGCCAGCGCGAGAAAAAGAAAGGCGCGTTTCAATAACATGGGACTATTTGTGGTGGGTGTGTTACATGCCGAACATGCAGGAGGCGCAACAGGAAGAGAGAGCCAGAAGCGACGCTGCAAGACCGGAAAGCAGGAGGAAGCGGACAGTATTCATGGAGCGAAGTCGAACAGGAAAACAAGGCCGGGAGGAGACCCGGCCTTGTTTGAAGTTCCTCAGGCGACGGGAGTCACGCCCTTCTTGAGAAGGATGTTGCCGTATTTGGCCGTTTCTCCCGTGATGACGACCGCGTAGGCTTTTTCCGCACGGTCATAGAAGGCGTAACGGTCTATGCGCTCGACCGGGCCGTCATAGCCCATGGCCTTGCGGTACTTGGCCTCTACAGTGGGGTCAAGCTCGTCTCCCGGCACGGCGGCCATCATGACCACGGGGGGAGCGTAGGCATCCAGTTCAAACAGGGGGATGATCCCCGCAAGCAGGGCTTCACATCCCACGCCGTCGGCGCGGAGGACGCGATCATTGAAGCTGTGTCCCGGAAAATGGGCGTCGGAGAGGATAATCTCGTCCCCGTGTCCCATTTCCGCGAGCACCTTGAGCAATTCCGGGCTGATGGCCGGAGAAATTCCTTTTAACATAATCGTTTAGTAGTCGAGACGTTTCATTTTGTACCCGGCATAGGTGTCGGTGTTGTACATGGGCTGATCCGCGGGAACGGGAAGGCCGATCGCCTTGCGAATCGAAATGAAGTCATTGACGCCGCGCTCTCCCACCTGGTTCAGGGGGGCCTTGTGGGCGTCCGCGAGCAGGATGGTGCGGCAGTAGGCGTCCGCGTTTTCCATAAACCACTCGGCTTCTTCGAGATGACGGGCTCCGGTGATCACCCCGTGGTTTTCCATGAAAACGACCTGGGACTTCAGCGACGCCTCGGCCACCAGCTCGGCCGTCCGGGGGTCGCCGGGGGTGCAGTAGGGAGCCAGAGCCACATGACCGATGAAAATATCGGCCTCGGGGTTGATGCCGGAGGGCGGCACCTGCCCGGCGAAGAGGAAGGCGTTGCAATGCGCCGGGTGAGCGTGAATGCAGGAATTGACTCCGCAAGCTCTCATCATGGCGATATGGGTCTTGATCTCGCTGGTGGAGGGACGAATGCCCGTCTTTTGCTTCGCTTCCATATCCACAAGGCACAGGTCTTCGGGCTTCATGAAGCCCTTGCTGCAAAGGGTGGGAGTGCAAAGGACGAGATTTTTCGCCACGCGGATACTCATATTGCCGCCGTTGCCGTCGACAAATTCACGCTTCCACAGACGGCGTCCCATGTCGCACATAAGCTCCTTGAGAGCCTGAATCGCGGGAGAGTGGAAGAACGTTTCCACTTCTTCGCGGGTCTTGGGGTCATGGGCCGACCAGTCAAAAACCCGGCTCGGCAGTTCGGGAGAAATACTCCAATCTTCAGACATAATCGTGTAATTTATTCGTTAACAAGTTCTGCGTAGGCGCTCTGCTGGCTCCCCGGCACAAACGTTTCGTAGGAAAGAGCGAAGGCCTTGCGGGCTTCTTCGGGGGAAGCATAAACTCCCGCACCGCTAAAAGCAAACATCGCCGCGCCCAAAACGGTAATTTCCGATTCATGAGTGACGGTGACGGGCAGGCCGAGCACATCGGCCCGGATCTGCGTCCAGACGCGGTTGCGGGAGCCGCCGCCGACCAGAATCAGCGATTTGCTCCGGAAGCCGCTCAGGGATTCCAGACGGCGCAAGCGGGAGCGCAGTCTGTAAGACAGGGACTCCATGGCCGCCCGGTAAATATGGGCTCGGGTACGCCCCAGCACCAGGCCGTCGAGGGCGCCTTTTGTCTTGCCCGAGGGCAGGAAATCGGGGCGCATCGTCACGCCGTCGCTGCCGGGTGGCAGCCCGGCGGCCTCCGCATCCATCACATCATAGGAGTCATTCGGGTAAAGCAGCCCCTTGACCCACTCGATGATGCCGGAGCCGAGCCATTGCAGGCCGGGGTTGACCAGCCCGTTCAGCGCGTCGTATTCCGCCGTCGCGCCGTCCGCGTAATCGTCGGGGGCCAGTTCCGCGTGGGGAGTGCGTACCATCAGGATTTCCCAGGTGCCGGAGCTGAGGACAGGCTGATTCTCCTCCGCGCCGGAGCCAAAAACGGCAAACTGGGTATCATGACCCGCGCTGACGACGACCGGAGAGCAGCCGGGAATGCCCAGCAGATCGGCCGCCTCGGAAGTCAATGCCCCGATCCGGTCTCCCGCCGCAACCATCGGAGGGAAAAGGGCTGCGGAAAGACCGACTGAGGAGAGAATGGTTTCGGAAAAAGCGCCGGTCTTCAAGTCCGTCATCTGGCTGGTGCCCGCCATGGTGCGATCGGTCGTCATGACGCCGGTCAGGCGGTAACTCAGCAGAGAGGAGATAAAGAGCCAGGCCGCCGCCCGCTCGATCAGCTCAGGGCGGTTTTCCTTGAGCCAGATCAGTTTATAGAGAGTATTGAAGGCAAAGGCGCCGACGCCGGAGATGCGGTTGAGCTCCTCCTGGGGCAGATAGCGGCCTACCGTCTCCATCACGGCGGCAGTCCGGGGGCACTTCCAGCTGATCACCGGGTAGAGGAGCTTGCCCTCTCCGTCCACCAGGGCGCCGTCCACGCCGAAGGTCGTCACCGTCACCGACTTGATGCGGGAGGCGTCCAGCCCCTTGACCGCTTCGCGGGAACACTCGCACAACTGCTGGAAAATACGGTCGGCGTCCCAGATATGAAAGTCGGGATTTTCGTCGCCCGGGAACGTATTGTTCGCCTGCCGGGAACGTCCTACAATTTTTCCCTTCGCATCCACAACCATCGCTCTGACGCTGGTCGCGCCGCAATCCAGAGCCAGGATGCAGGGCAATTCGTTTTCTTGCATGATTCGCTAAAAAAACCGGCAGGCCCCTTTCGGAACCTGCCGGGAAATAAGGATGGGATTAATACTTGCCGTAGATCGGGCCGTAGGCGGCGCAGGCGCGGTAGTCCGCACCTTCCTTGTCCATGCCGAAGGAAGCCCAGGCGGACGGACGGAAGACCTCGGAGTCCTCGACGTTGTGCATGCACACGGGGATACGGAGCATCGAGGCGAGGGAGATCACGTCGGCGCCGATGTGGCCGTGGATCAGGACGCCGTGGTTGGCGCCCCAGTTGGCCATGACAGAGTACACGTCGGTGAAGGCACCCTTGCCCGTCAAACGGGGGGCGAACCATGTGGTCGGCCAGGAGGGATTCGTGCGCAGGTTGAGCGCTTCATGCACGTCTGCGGGGAGTTCGGCGCTCCAGCCTTCAGCAAGCTGAAGAACGGGGCCCAGTCCCTTGACCATATTCACGCGAAGCATGGTGAACGGCACTCCGCCCCGGGTGACGAAGCAGGAGGAGAAGCCGCCCCCGCGGAAGTATTCGTCAATGGCCGGGCACCACTTGGTCGCGTCCAGGCACTTCTTGCCGTCTTCGGCGGTCACTTCCCAGTGAGGCTTCATGGTCGGCTTGCCGTCGGCGTCGGTCATCTCGCAGGAGCCGTCGAGAGCGGCGGAGCCGGAGTTGATGAGGTGAATGAGGCCATTGGCGGCGGCACCTTCCAGAGTATGACCCGTCACACGCTTCAGAGCCTCGGCAGACCAGTAGGTACGCACGTCGGCAAAAATCGGAGCCTTGCCGGTCAGCTGGAAGCCGAGCAGCTGGCAGATGCCGTTGAGCGAGTCGTTTTCCGTAGCGAAAGGCTTCGGAGCGCGCGGGCCATTCCAGTCAAAAGAGCTGTTGAGCAAGGCTTCCATCGTGTCGCCGTTCGGGTAGAAATCGGTCCAGTGACGCTGTCCCTGGAATCCGCCCAGAATGGCGTTGTAACCCATGGATTCTTCGACGAATCCCATGGAGGCCACGGTCTTGTTGCCCTGCATCATGTCGCGGGCGATCATGGTCATCATGATGCACTCGCGCAAAACGCGCTTGGAGTCTTCCGGAGTCCGCTTGCGGTCCTCGGAGTTGAAATCTTCACCCATGATGAAGTTTTTGTCGGCCCACTCAACGGCGAGTTCCAGCTCGGCGGCGTCGTAAATGCCCAGCTGCATGCGGCGACGCAGCTCGGTCATGTCAACGGCCTGGACTCTCATGCCAAGATAGTTTTCAAAGAGGCTCTGATCAACGATGGAGCCGGCGATACCCATGGAGCAGCCGCCCAGGGAGAGATAGCTCTTGCCGCGAATGTCGGCCACGACGAGACCGGCGCGGACAAAGCGCAGGATCTTTTCCGCAACATCGGCGGGGATGGATTCATCATCGGCGTCCTGCACGTCCTTGCCGTAAATGGAAAAGGCGGGGAGTCCCTTCTGGGTATGACCGGCCAGCGCGGCGGCCAGATACACGGCGCCCGGGCGTTCCGTACCGTTAAAGCCCCAGATCGCCTTGGGACGCTGGGGGTCCATATCCATGGTTTCACTGCCGTAGCACCAGCAGGGAGTCACCGTCAGGGAGAGCCCTACGTTGTTGGCGCGGAATTTTTCCTCACACAGGGCGGCTTCAGCCGTGCCGCCGATCGTGGTGTCGGCGATGACGCACTGGACGGGTTCGCCCGTGGCGTGGCGAAGAGTGGACTCAATGAGTTTGGCCGCATTGCGCGCCATGCCCATGGTCTGTTCTTCGAGAGATTCGCGCACGCCCTGGCGGCGGCCATCGATGGTGGGTCTGATACCCACAGTGGGGAGTTTGGGATACATAGTCGATTATTTATGGTTGAGAAACTGGGAGAAGAGAATGCCTTTTATTTTCCAGCATCACTTTCCAGGTGAGCATGACGGAACTTGAGGGAATAGGCAAGGACGATAAAGAGACAGGCGAGCGGAATGTAAAACGACGAGCGCACGATGGATTCCGTTTCGGAGAAGAGGCCGAAGGTCAGAGCCTTCAGCGTGCCATGGTCCAGATTGAAGGCGAATACCATCGGAACCAGCGCCCCGCCCAGAATAGCCATAATGAGACCGGCCGCGCCCAGTTTGACTTCCGGCCCCAGTCCGCGCAGGGCGATCCCGTAAATGGTCGGGAACATCAGCGAGAGACAGGCGGAGATGGCGATCAGGCAGTACAGCCCGGCATATCCGGGCAGGTAAATCGCTCCGAGGCACAGCACAATGCCGACGACAGCCAGCAGGGCCATCATGTGGGCGGGGTTGAAGCGCTTCATCAGCGCCGTACAGACGACCCGGGCGACGATGAAGCAGACCATGGAGTAAATGTAGTAGGTCATCCCCTGCTCTTCCTTGCAATGGACCGTCTCCATCGCATACTTGACGACAAAGGCCCATACCATGGTCTGGAGACCGACGTAAAAGAACTGGGTGATGACGCCCCAATAGTAGCGGGGAAGGGAAAGCAGACGCTTGACAGACTGCAGGAAATGGGGAGAGTGCTCCGTATCGGAGCCTTCAGGCATGCGCCGCACAAAGATGCAGAGCCAGATAATCAGGGCGACGGCCGCGAGAACGATATAGGGCGTCACCAGCCAGAACAGGTCGCTCGACAGAATCGGCTTGAGCTCTTCCGGCGACATGGTCAGCCGCTGCTCCCGGGTGGACGGGTGGAAGTTACCGAAGATGACAAACTTGCCGACCAGCAGACCGATCAGACAGCCCATCGGGTTGAAGGCCTGGGCAAAGTTCAGACGACGCACCGCCGTCTCCTGCGAGCCCATGGAGATCACATAGGGGTTGCAGCTCGTTTCCAGAATGGAGCAACCGCTGGCGTAAATGAAAATGGAGGTCAGGAAGATGTCGTAACTCTGCCCCATCGCCGCCGGGATATAGCCCAGTACACCGATGAAAAAGACGCCCAGCCCGAGAAGCACCCCGGCCTTGTAGGAGTACTTTTTGACAATCAGAGCGGCGGGAATGGCCAGAACGGCATAGGCTCCGTAATGAGAGACCAGGGCCAGAGCCGAGCCCTGGTTGGTTACGCTGAACACTTTTCCAAAAGCAGGCACAAGAGCCTCAGCCATTGCATTCACCAGTCCCCACAGGGCAAAGCAGGAGACCAGCAGCATAAACGGCACAAAGTTCTCCCTGGGGACGATGGGGGAGGAGGAAGCCTCCATTGTTTTATCATCTGAATCGGACATAGTATTGGAATAATCGTTCGTAATCTAAAGACACGGCCTCTTGACGACAAGACAAAAAGAGATTTTCCCCGATGAAAGGAAATAAAAATCCCCTGCCGGAACAAAAATCAGGCAGGGGATGAAACGTTATTTTTTCAGATTTTTTTATTCGGCGTCCTTGCCGTCCGGCGAGCCGGAGACGACAACGACATCGTAGCCCTGGCTCTCAAAGCCAAGTACGAGAGCAGAGTCGCGAGCGACATCGGTGACGATGGTCACGTCGTCCGTCTTGTTCCAAACGCCAAACTTGCTTCTGGCGCCGAGTTGGGAGGTGTCGGCCATGACGACTTTTTTCAAGGTACGGCTGAGGACTTCCGACAAAAAGGCGGCCTGCCCTTCGTGCTTGTCGAGCAAGCCGTGTTCCAGAGAAACGCCGCTGCAGGAGAAGACGGCCAGGTCAAACAGGGACCTGCCCAGATTCATGCGAGAATGGTCTCCGAGGAAGACTCCGGCAGCCGGATCAAACCTGCCGCCTACGCCGACCATGACGATGCGCTCGCGATTGAGCAGGCAGTTCATGATGCGGGGGCTGTTTGTGTAAACCGTGATCTCAATGTCGGGGAGGAGCTGAGCCACAGTCAGAGCGGAGGTGCTGCCGTCAAGATAGATCAGGTCGCCTCCGTTAATCATGTCCAGAACCTTGCGCGCGAATTCCGGCTTGTCGCAGGAAAGCGGCACAAATTTGCCCGATTGACGGTTAGGAGATTCGGCGCCGCCGTGTACTTTGAGCACCTTGCCGGTCTTGGCGAGGGCCTTGAGGTCGCCTCGTATGGTCTCATCCGTAACACCAAGCAAGGCAGCGACATCGACAACGCGCATATAGCCGCGTTCCTCAATCAAGCTCTGAATTTTATTTCTACGAGTATTACGTAGTAGCCTTTCCATATAATTAATTCTCTTTAGATCAATATTGTCTGGAGTCCCTGAAGCGGAAAGTAGCATTTTCACGCATGACTGTCCAGTCAGTCTTTTAACATTTTTGTCTTATTGTCTTCCGTTTTCTTTGAAAAACGCCGCGCGATAAAGGCGCAGGCCATCAGCTGTATTTGGTGAAAAATCATTAAAGGCAAAAGATAAGGCCCCATAGACTGCGCCGGGACCAAAACTTTCAGCATGGGTACGCCGCTTGCGAGGCTTTTCTTGGAGCCGCAAAACATGATGGTGATATTGTCCGGCAGGCTGAAGCCCCATTTTTTCGCAAAATGGAAACTGAAGAAGAGCGTTATCGCCAAAACAAGCGAACACACCAGAATCAGAAAAAACAGGTCGGACGCGGGCAGCTGGCGCCACAAGCCTCCCGTCACGGCAGAGCTGAAGGCCGTGTACACGATCAGCAGGATGGAGCCCTGATCTACGTAAGAAATGATTTTTTTGTTCCGGTCCATCCCCCTCCCGAGCCATGGGCGCAGTATCTGCCCCGCGATAAAGGGGACGAGAAGCTGGAGCGTAATTTTCCACACCGCGTCCAGAGAAACGATACTCTCCTTATGGGTCAGAATCAGCAGCCCGTTCTGCAGAGGCGTCAGGATAATCCAGATAATGATTTATGCCGAGGCCTCGCACTCGGCCGCCGCCTCATTCCCCCCCGCCATGGAGGTGAACGCTATGGAGGACTGCACCGTAGAGGGGCAGACGCACAAAAATAAAAAGCCCAGGTACAGGGGCTCTCCCAGCAAAGGCACTAGGACGGGCTTCAGCAACAGCCCCATCACCGGGAAATAGACAAAGGTAAACAGCAGAACAAAAAGGTGCAGCCGCCAGTGCGTCAGCCCGGCGAGAGCCGCCTGCCGCGACAGCTTCAGCCCGTGCAGGAAGAAAAGCAGGGCGACGGCAATATCCGTCGCCAGGTTGAAGCCCTGATACGCCCTCCCCTCGCAAGGCAGAAAGGTAGCCAGCAGGACGGCAACGATCAGCCCCGTTGTCGTCCTGTCCGGCAAAAAGCGTTTCGCGTCCATTCCTGCGGGTCAATGATTCGACGATTCAAGACGCGGAGAGAGAGCCCGGCCCTTTTAGAGGAAGCGGACAGCCTGCTTCTTGCTCAGCCTGACGATATCGCCGGGCTGGGGCGAGAAGGGAGCCATCGGGTCAGTCAGTTTGTCCGCGTTGAGACAAACTGCCCCCGGCAGGATGTACTGCTTTCTGAGATCTCCGTTGGATTTTTTCAGCTGGAACACCGTTTCGAAAAGATAGGCGGCGCCGGAAAGCACCGTCAACCCGTCGGGCAGGTCGGCCGCCTTGATTTCGGGCAATTCCGCGGAAGCCAGATCGCGTTTGGAAAAACGGGTCTCCCAGTCCGCGCGGGCGGCGAGAGCCGCCGCCTCGTCATGATAGCGGGTCGTAATCTTGACGGCGAGATCCTTCTTGGACTCCATCGGGTGGCGGGATTGGTCGCGCACTTCCCCGAGAAGCAGGGAGTAGTAGCGATCCATCAGTTCATCGGAGACGCTCATCAGCTTGCCGAACATTTCTTCGGGAGCATCCGTCACGCCGACATAGTTTCCGTAGGACTTGGACATTTTGCGAACGCCGTCCAGCCCCTCCAGCAGGGGCATGCACATCGCAATCTGGGGGAGCATTCCCTCGTCCTTCTGCAAATCACGGCCCACAAGAATGTTGAAAAGCTGGTCGGTACCGCCCAGTTCGACGTCGGAGCGCACCATGACCGAGTCCCAGCCCTGGAGGATGGGGTATTGAAGCTCGTGGAGACGCACCTCCTTGCCCTCATCGACGCGGGAGTGGAAGTCCTCCCGGGCCAGCATCTGCTGGAGAGTCACGCGGGCGTTGAGCTTGAGTACCTCCGCATAGGGCATCGTGCCGAACCACTGATTATTGTAAACAATCTCGGTCTTTTCCCGGTCCAGAATCTTGAACGCCTGGGCCGTGTAGGTCTCGGCGTTGGCCAGCACTTCCTCGCGGGTCAGAGGCGGGCGGGCGACGGAACGCCCGGTCGGGTCGCCGATGGTCGCCGTGAAGTCGCCGATAATCAGCACGGCCTGATGGCCCAGCTGCTGAAACTGGCGCAGCTTCTCCAGAGCCACGGTGTGACCCAGATGAATATCGGGAGCGGTCGGGTCCACACCCAGCTTCACGCGGAGGGGGCGGCCGAGGGCAAGGCGTTCCTTCAATTCATTGCGGCCAATAACCTTGGCCGTGCCGGAGCAGAGAAAATCCAAATCAGCTTCAATTGTCGACATCGATCTCAATAAGTGCGTTTTAAGGGAAAAGACTCCGCCGCCCGCGCCCGTCATACAACCGGGGCGGGCGGCAAAAATCGTCAATGTGAGGGACTATGCCTGTTTCCAGACCCAAATCAATGTCTTATCGGGCTAAAAAATACAATCCCGGAAAAATCTTCGGATCTACGGCCTTCCCCTGC
>CAZNVW010000038.1:0-17668 GCA_964576595.1 uncultured Verrucomicrobiales bacterium | reverse complement strand
GGCCTCCCAGAATATGAATATGCAAGTGCGGCACCGCTTCGCCGCCGTCCGGCCCATTATTGAGCACAGTACGGAACCCGTTGTCGGCCAGCCCTTCCTGTCGGGCTATTTTACCGACTGTCAGCATCAGATGCCCGAGCAGGGAGGCATCCTCCGCAGAGGCCTCTGCGATGCGGGGAATAGGCTTGCGGGGCACCAGCAGGAGATGGACGGGTGCTTGCGGAGAAATATCGCGAAAACACACGCACAGATCATCTTCATAAACCACGGCGGCGGGAATCTCCCTGTCCGCTATTTTTTGAAACAATGTCTTTTCCATAACACAAAAGAGAGCCTCAGGCGACGGGATCTACCCATTTACCATGTTCCCTGATAAGATTAACCAGTTCCTGCACGGCGTTTTCCTGGGGAATGTTGAATTTGACGGGCGTCTTTTTAACGTACAGATTTATCTTTCCGGGAGCGCCGCCGACATAACCGAAGTCGGCGTCGGCCATTTCGCCGGGACCATTCACAATACAGCCCATGACAGCGATGCGCAGGCCTTTCAGATGCCCTGTCGCCTCCTTGATGCGGGCGACCGCCTCCTGAATGGGATAGAGAGTCCGTCCGCAGGAAGGGCAGGAGATGAACTCCGTTTTGAATATCCTGGCCCCCGACGCTTGCAGAATATTGTAGGCCAGTTTAACCGAAGCAACAGGATCGGCCTCGTTGCGGAGCAGAAGGGCGTCGCCTATACCCTCGCAGAGCAAAGACCCGAGAACCCGGGAACTCTCCAGAGCGGCTTCCTCTGAATCCGCAAAAGAACACCCGGTCAAAGTATCCTTGATCAGAATGGGATGGCGGTCTTCAATGACCGAAGCGAGACGCCGAAAGGCGAAAATGGGATCAATACCCAGGCCGTCCGGCACAGTAACGACCGTGGGCTCCCTGAGATCGGAAAGAGCCTTGACCGCGACGGGATCGCGGGGATCAACCTCGACGGGCTCCAACTGTTCCAGAGTAAGCTCTGGAGGGCAATCCGACAGCTGGGCGAGGTGCGGCGCCAGAGCCTCTCTCGCATCTTGAGTAACAATGACTCGGGGGGGCTGATTCCAGCCGATTTCGACACCCCAGGCGAGAACCAGGCCGGGATTGCGCCGTTGCAGCCGGAAAGAGTCGAAGGACGGAACGGGCGTCTCCGTGGGAGGATCATCCTGGCGGACGCCGGGCTGGAAGGGGGCGGACAGAGCGCGGGCGACGGGAATCTCATGCACGGCGTCTTCAGTCAGAGAGACGCGGAGCGTGTCGCCTATACCGTCGCTGAGCAGAGAGCCTATACCGACCGCCGATTTGATGCGGCCGTCCTCTCCGGCTCCTGCCTCGGTCACGCCCAAGTGAATGGGGTAGTTCCAGTCCGTCCCCTCGGCATTCAAGCGGGCGACAAGCAGGCGGTAGGCCTCTATCATGACCCTGGGATTGGAGGACTTCATCGAAAAGACAAAATTGTGGTAGCCCAGCTCCCGGGCGATGGCGGCGAACTCAAGCGCACTCTCGACCATCCCCTGCGGCGTATCGCCGTAGCGATTCATAATACGGTCGGAGAGCGAACCGTGATTGGTGCCGATGCGCATGGCCCTCCCATACTCCTTGCAGAAAAGCACCAGAGGAGTGAAAACTTCGCGTATGCGATCCAGCTCCTCGGCGTATTCCGCATCGGTCAGATCATCGGAGGCGGCCCTCTTCTTGTCCACGAAATTGCCGGGATTAATGCGGATCTTTTCCACCCATTTGGCGGCTTCCATCGCGGCGTCCGGCTTGAAGTGAATATCCGCGACAAGAGGGACACTGCACCCGGCCTGCCTCAGCCCCTTGCTGATATACTCCAGATTTTCCGCATAAGCCCTTGTCTGGGCTGTCAGACGGATCAACTCACTCCCCGCGTCTGCAAGAGCGAGAGCCTCCCTGACACAGGCCTCGGTATCTCTCGTATCCGACGTAAGCATGGACTGGAGACGAATCGGATTTGAGCCGCCCAGCCCGACGGAACCGACATTGACTTCACGAGTGGCCCGGCGAGTATAGCGGAACACATCGGGACAGTAGGAAAGGGATGTTTTCATAAGAAAAAGAAGAAGGAAAAAAGCCCGGGCGGAAGAAGTGAATTAAAAATCCTCCTCATCTTCTTCCGGTTCATTGGCAGTCAGAGAGAGAAACTCCATCAATTGCTCCTGGGGAATCGGGGCGCGCATGAGCGTTTCGCCGACAAGAATGGCGTTGCAGCCGCAGTCCAGAAGCCGCTGGGCGTCTGCCGTATTGCGTATGCCGCTCTCTCCGACGACCACGATATTATCGGGAATCTCTTCAATAAGACTCTCCGTGACGGACAAGTCGGTAGTGAACGTTTTGAGATTCCGGTTGTTGATGCCGATAATATCGGCTCCGAGATCAAGAGCTCGCTCCAGCTCCCGCATATCGTGAACTTCGACAAGAACATCGAGCTGCAGATTTTTGGCCAGCGTGTAGAGGTGGAGAAGCTGCTCGTCGGTCAGACATGCGACAATAAGAAGAACGGCGTCCGCTCCGCTGATGACCGCCTCATAAATTTGGACGGGGTGAATAATAAAGTCCTTGCGGAGCAGGGGAATATCGGAATCAATCGCGCTGACTTGAGCAAGATAGGACAGATCACCCTGGAAATACGGCTTGTCCGTCAAGATGGAAATACAGGAAGCCTTGCCCTCCTGATACATGCGGAACTGCTTGATCGGGTCGAAATTAGGCTCTATGACTCCGGCCGAGGGAGACGCCTTTTTGATCTCCGCAATGACGGACAAATGCTCGGGACCGCGATCAAGAGCCGTTCGGAATCCCCGAAATTCATCCCGTTGCAAGGCGGCGGCCTTCAACAGCTCCTCCTTGTGCAGCAGGGCGGCGACTTCCTTTTTCTTAGTATTGATGATTTCCGTCAGTTTATCCACGAGGGAGAAAATACCCGCCCCGCCTCTAAAAGGCAAGGCCGGAACAGGTATGCGAGCGCAAACGGGACAGCTACGACGATGCGAGGAAATAACCTTTTTGCTTATCGGAAATGGGCATGCCGAGCAACTCCATCGCGCGCATCATATCTTCCCATACCAACCTCTTGTCCCGGTTGCTCTCCGAGCGGAGAAGGTAGCTGGGATGATAAGTAATAATGAGCGGGATACCCTCCATCTCATGACTTTTTCCGCGCAGCGAGCCGACGGAAGCCTTGTAACCCAGCAGCCCCTGGGCGGCAGTGCCTCCCAGGGCGACGATAACCTTGGGACGGATGGCCCGTATCTCCTCTGTAATCAGGGGCAGGCAGGAGGCGATCTCCTCCTCCGTAGGCTGGCGGTTGTTGGTCGTCTGGTTGGGCAGGGATGGCCTGAATTTGACAATATTTGAGATATAGACATCCGAACGCTGAAGCCCCATCGCACGGAGAATTTGCGTCAATTTTTCCCCGGCGGGACCGACAAAAGGCTCCTGCTGGCGTTCCTCCTGATACCCGGGGGCTTCTCCGATCAGCATCAGGGAGGCATGGGGATTGCCCACGGCGAAGACCATGGTACCCCGCAGACTGCCGAGAGAGCGTGCCGGCTCCCAGCGGGCTGCCATCGATTGCAGATAGGCAAGCTTCTCCTCGACATTTCCTTCGGGGACGCGGAGGGTAAAATCCTGTTTGGGCTGTTCCTTTACTTCCGGTTCGACGGCGAGGGGGGCGTTGATTGAGTCGGCATCAGGCGGCAGGGGAGCCTCCGCGTCATAGTCGGCAACGACTTCCCTCACGACCGTCTTTTCCTGTAGCATGGATTGAGGAGCTTCGGGATGAGTTTGCGGGCATATTTTCCCGGCTCTGGCGGCTCTGATCCAAGTGCCGAGGAGCGCTCTGGCCGATTCGTCCACAGGGAGGCGCGTCTCGCCGCAGTCGGAGAGTGCGGCGAGATATTCGGCGACGAGATCTCGTACAGTAGTATCCTGCATGGGGGCTATTTTTGAGAAGAGGAGGAAGCTTCGGCCATTTCGAGAGAACGCCGGGCTGAGGCGCAGACGGCCTCTATCATGCCGTGACGGACGCCGCATTGCTCCATGGCGGCAAGCCCGGCAATCGTCGTACCTCCGGGGGAGGCGACCTGATCTCTCAATATGGAAGGATGAATGCCCGTCTCCAGCACCATGGCTGCAGCGCCCAGCATAGTTTGAGCCGCCAGCTTGATGGAAATTTCCCGGGAGAGACCGCACAGGACGCCTGCGTCGGCCATGGACTCCAGTATCGTGAACATATAGGCCGGGCCGGATCCGGAAACTCCGGTGACCGCGTCCATCAGCGATTCCTCCGTTTTCAGAGCAAGCCCGGTCGCGTTGAGCAGAGCCGTCACGGCTTTTTCCTCGGCAGGAGTAATATTTGAGGTCAGACAATAGGCGCAGGCTCCCTTGCCGATCATGGAGGGCGTATTGGGCATCACGCGGACGATGCGCGCGTGCTCGCCCGACAGATTCCGCAGTGTATCGAGACTCATACCTGCGGCGACGGAAATCAGCAGATGATTCGCGGCTCCCCCCATGGACAAAGTTTTGAGAACGGATGGCATATCCTTGGGTTTGACCGCGATCAAAATGGCGTTCGTCTGATCTATCAGCTCCAGAATGGACTGAACTTCCCGGATATTATACTCGCTTTTAAGATCGTCCGCCGTGCCGGGAGTCCGGCAACAGACGACGGTTGTCTGCGGAGAAATGACTCCTGCATTCAGCGCGCCTCGCAGAAAAGCCTTGCCCATTTTGCCGCATCCGATCAAACCTAGTTTCATGACGGGCCTATCGTATCGGGAAGGCGTCCCGCCGTCACGCTCATTTTGCACAGGATTCCAGACAGAAACGGCGCAATTTGTTTGACTTTTTTTCAGGGTTTGAGACGTGAGAAGTCATGCGCACGGCCGATTTCAACTACATACTGCCCGAAGAACTGATCGCCTCCCATCCCCTTGCCAAACGCTCCGCGTCGAGGATGCTGGTCGTGCATCGGGACAGCGGCCTGATTGAGCACAAGCATGTCGAGAACCTGCCCGAGTACATTTTGCCCGGAGACCTGTTTATATTCAACGACACAAAAGTCGTACCCGCCCGGTATTTTTCCAATGACGGCAGCATAGAACTCGTGCGCACGGAAATGCTGTCTCCGACGCGGTGGAAGTGCCTGGTGCGGCCGGGGAAAAAAATGAAACCGGGTAAAACTGTGGAAGTCGGAGAATCTGTCGGCACCGTACTATCGATAGACGATGAAGGTAACCGAATCATTGAATTTGACAAACCGGTGGATGAGGACAAATACGGACGCCTGGCCCTGCCGCATTACATGAACCGGGAGAGCGACCCCGACGACAAGGAACGGTATCAGACCGTCTACGCCCGGGAGGAGGGCGCAATTGCCGCGCCGACCGCGGGACTGC
The DNA here is from genome assembly GCA_964576595.1 of uncultured Verrucomicrobiales bacterium. Lineage (GTDB taxonomy): Bacteria > Verrucomicrobiota > Verrucomicrobiia > Verrucomicrobiales > Akkermansiaceae > CAZNVW01. Next base: position 12,215 of record CAZNVW010000038.1, on the reverse strand, counting down.
ATTTCACGCCGGAACTTCTGGAAAAACTGCCGCATACCTTTGTGACATTACATGTAGGCGTCGGAACCTTCCGCCCCGTCAAGGCGGAAAATATCGAAGAACACGTCATGCACAGGGAACGCTACACAATGACGGGGGAGACGGCCTCACTGGTCAACCGGGCCTCCCGGCGTGTCGCCGTGGGAACGACTTCTGTGCGCGTGCTGGAAACGCAGGCCGCCCGTTATGGCTTGCCGGTGCCTGAAGGGCAGGGCGAGACGGGAATTTTTATTTACCCTCCCTACGACTTCAAACTGGTGGACGTATTACTGACAAACTTCCATTTGCCCCAGAGCACCCTGCTGATGCTGGTGAGTGCATTTGCCGGTAAAGAACTGATCATGAGTGCCTACGAAGAAGCCATTCGTGAAAAATATCGCTTCTATTCCTATGGCGACTGCATGCTGATTCTCTGAAGAAGCCTACTTCTTCAGAAAAGGCAGAATGCCGCGAGGATGCAGATTTGCCTCCCCTCGTCCGCAGGCGGCCTTGAGTTTCAGCGTAAGCGCAGCCCAGAGGGCGGTCAGAAAAATCTCCGACAGCAGAAAACCTGCCAGGCAAAAAACGGGCGCAAGCAGAATGGAATAATCAGGAGCCGATCCGTAATACCCCTCCTTTGCATCTGAATAATCCTGATAAAATTGAATCCATGCGGGAGACAAAATGCCGGGAATCAACAAAAGCAGGGGGAGGGCAAGCAGAAAACTCCAGGTAAGCTGAAAATTGAGAATCGCTCTCGCCGCGTCGTCCAGCTCGGGATGCCCTTTCATGTGCCTCTTCCAGAACACCCAGGGCACAATTACATTCAGCAGGGGGCAGGTGAACCCCCACGTTTGATGACCCCCCAGAGTGCGAAGCAGTTCTCTGGATCTTTCAGAAAGTTCGGGCTGGCTCATAAAGAGAGAACAAGGGAGACGATTGCACCGTATTCGGGACGGAATCTCCCCTGAATGGAACAATGTTGACATAAAAGGACGAGAGGCGGAAGTTCTTTTTCTCTTGAGGCCGGAACCTCAAAAATGGTAGGCTCGGCCCCAATGGATTCAGATACTATTCCCGCTATCGGCATTGATTTCGGCGGCACCTCCATCAAAATGGGCGTGGTCGTCGGCAACGAAATTATAGCCATAGCTCCGGCTATCGCCACACAGGAGTATTCTGACCCCGGTGAGATGACCCACGCAATCGGCCTGTTTGTCAAAGCCCTGTTGAAAGATTATCCGGAGGTCAAAGTAGTCGGTATGGGATTGCCGGGCTTCGTCGATTTTTACAAGGGAACCATCCACACGCTCACCAACGTTCCGGGCTGGAATGAAGTGCCCATCCGGGACCTCCTCCAAAAAGAATGCGGCCTGCCCGTCGTGATTGAAAACGACGCAAACTGCATGGCCTATGCGGAGTGGAAGCGCGGGGCTGGCGTCGGCTACAAGCATCTGGTTTGCCTGACCCTGGGAACGGGAGTCGGCAGCGGCCTGATCGTCAACGGGGAACTCCTCCGGGGCGGCCATTGCTCCGCCGGGGAACTGGGACAAACCAGCATCGATTACAAGGGGCGTATCGGTCACTACGGCAACCGGGGCGCGCTCGAAGACTATATCGGCAACAAGGAAATAGCGGCGGACGCCCGCACCCTCTACGGAGTAAATGGACAGGACAAGGCCATTGTGGACTGCTCTCCCATCGCTCTTGAGAGAGCCGCTCTCGCCGGAGACGAAATCGCCCAGCGAGTCTGGCGCGACATTGCCCAGAAACTCGCCTGCTCTTTGATCAACTGCTGTTACATCCTCAACCCCGAAGCCATTATCATCGGCGGAGCGGTGGCAAAAGCTGACAAACTCATTTTTGAACCTCTGCATGAATTCCTGAAAGCCCAATTATACGGGCCTCTGTACGAAGAACTCAAAATCTTGCCCGCTAAACTGGGAACGAAGGCCGGTATTATCGGAGCGGCCCATTTGGCCATTGATACACTCATTCTGGGGCAGAATACTCAGGAATGACAGACTGCTCCCTGGGGAACCCTTTTTACAAGTCCGGAGGTGTGAGCCTCCGGACTTTTTTGTGGGACGAGAGCAGGAAAAGGGCTTCTTTAAGGGAAAAAGTCCTGCCATTCCATTCTTACGGCTGGACTCTTCCTTCTCCCCAAGACAGAATCCCCTGCGTATATGCCCGTTACTGTAGGACTTATTTCTCTGGGATGCGCCAAGAATCTCATCGATTCGGAAATCATGATCGGCCATTTGCAAAAAGCCGGTATGATCATGACCCCCGAACCGGATTTGGCTGATGTATTGATTATCAATACATGTTCTTTTATCGACAAAGCCAAGAAAGAATCGGTTGATACGATTCTCGGGGCTGCCGAGGCGCGTGCAAAGGGCGCCGTCCCCAAAAAACAGAAAATCATTGTGGCCGGATGCCTGTCTCAGCGCTTCTCTGTCGAACTGCCCGGACTATTGCCGGAAGTAGATGCATTTATCGGTCTGGATCAGATCACCAAAGTGCCGGAAGTCATTACCCGGATGATGAACCGCAAACTCTCTGACAAAAATCTTGTAACGGAGAAACCGGAATACATCCCCGAGTACGATACGCCCCGATACAGACTTACGCCGATGCACACGGCCTATGTCAAAATCGCCGAAGGCTGTAATCACGGGTGCGCATTCTGCGCCATCCCGACCATCAGAGGCCGCCACCGCAGCCGCACTCAGGAAAGCATAGTGCGCGAAGTGAAAGGACTGGTGGAGAACGGCGTCAAGGAAATCAACCTCATTTCTCAGGACACGACCTATTTCGGAATGGACCGCTGGGAAGGCGAACGCGCCGGCCGCAGAAGCGGCGTTGATTCCTCACGGGGAGAATCCCTGGCATCCCTGTTGCGCGATCTGAACGCTATCGAGGGCGACTTTTGGATACGAGTACTTTACACCCATCCGGCGCATTGGAGCGACGAGCTCATCGACGCTGTCGCCGAGTGTGAAAAAGTAGTCCCCTACATAGACATCCCCCTTCAGCATATCTCCGACAACATGCTGGACAAAATGAACCGGGTGACGGACGGAAAATACATCCGCGACCTGCTGAAAAGAATGCGCGAGCGTATTCCGAACCTGGCAATACGCACCACATTCATCGTAGGCTTCCCGGGAGAAACGGACGAGGACTACGAAGAACTTCTGGAATTCATGGAAGAAACGCGTTTTGAACGCGCCGGCATCTTTACCTACTCTCGTGAAGAGGGAACAAAAGCCTATAAGTACCCGAATCAGGTACACTACCGCATCAAGCAGAGCCGTAGCAACGAAGCGATGGAATTGCTCCACCGGATCGCCTCCGAAACCGGGAGAGAGCAAATCGGCAAGCGCATCAAAGTACTGGTCGAGTCCCCCGGTGTCGCCCGCTCCATCTGGGACGCTCCTGATGTGGACGGTACCGTCATTGTTGATGAATCACTGCCTGTCGGACAATTTGCCGAAGTGACGATCGAAGACTCCGTCGGTTACGACCTGGTGGCGAAATAGCGTGGTATTCCCCCGTTTTTCTTTCGGAAGAGCGGGGGGGCATTAGTGGCCCCGGAATGGCACATTGGGAACATAATTTTCCCCTGGTCGGTACGATAAACACCGCAAGCGACAACAAAACACAGGGAATACCTGTTGTAAATAAATTCAAAATACAAGAGGGAGACCGTGGAGAGGGCTGGCGAGCGGGGATTTTTCTTTGAAGGAAAAGAGTTAGACCGTAGTATGCGGGCGGATGTCGGAGATTTCTCTACAAAACGGGATGGAGATGCGCCAGGGGCTGACTCAGGCGATGCTCCAGAATCTTGGCATTCTCCAGGCTCCTGTTGTAGAACTGCGTCAGATGGTCTCCCAGGCGGTCAGTATGAACCCCGTACTGGAAGAAGCTCCCGAATCGGATGAAGACTCCCGTATCGAGGAATGGGAGGATGACGAATGGGGCGGTGACATTGATTTCTCCCGAAGAGACCGGGAAATGGAAAAACATGACTTTTTGATCAATTCCCTGGTAGCGCAGGAACGGCTGTCCGATTATTTAATGACTCAGCTGGTGACCTCTGCCATAGATCAAAAACTGAAACAGGCGACAGAATATTTGATCGGTTCCCTTGATGTACGCGGGTTTCTTGAATCTTCTCTTGAAGAACTGGCCGAAGCCAGCGGCTTGCCCCTTGCATTATTGAAAAAAGGGCTGACTTTACTCAGGAGCTTTGACCCTCCGGGAGTCGGTGCGTTTGATTTGAAGGACTGTCTGAAACTTCAACTGGAACGGGAAGGACTGGGAGAGTCCAACGCCATGCGTATCGTGTCCTCCTGTCTGGAAGATCTGGCCCGCCGCAGATATGACCGGATAGGAGAGCATTTATCCCTGTCCCTTGAAGAAGTCGAGCAGGCGGCGGCGGCGATTGCCCGCCTGAACCCTGACCCCGGCTCAGCATTTGATACGGGGGAAAACCGGGACATTCTCCCCGACCTGGAAATCATGGAACGGGAGGGGGAATGGACTGTCCGGCTGGCTCGTGGAAGTGAACCTCTGCTCAAACTGAATGATGTTTACAAGGAAACACTGGCCGGGGCGGGCTCCGACCATGAAGTCAGATCCTATTTGAAACGATGCTTTCAGGAGGCTCGCCAATTGATTCAGGCGCTGGACATGAGGCGGGAAACGCTGTTGAAACTGGGCGCATTCTTACTGGAGCGGCAAAAATCCTTTTTCCTGTATGGCCCCGAGTATTTGCAGCCCCTCGGCATGACGGAAGCGGCGGATGTCCTGGGAGTTCATCCGGCAACCATTTCCCGGGCGGTCGCAGGTAAATATGTAAAGTGCGCGCAAGGCGTGTACGAGCTGAGATTCTTTTTCTCCTCGGGATATCGAAACGAAAAGGGCGTAGAAGTAAGCAGTCACGCCGTCCGGGAGACAATTGCCCGGCTCGTGGCCGGGGAAGATGCGTCGTCTCCCCTGAGTGACAGCGATATTGCCGAAAAGCTCGGAGACATGGGACTGACCGTCGCCCGGCGCACTGTGGCAAAGTACCGGGAACAGATGAACATCCCCCCGTCCTCGCAGCGAAGAAAGCGATTTTGAAAGACAGCGTGTCCTAATTGAAGAAATCCTTCAACAAATCCTTTTCCAATTTTGACTTGGAGACCTGCCCGCTATAATGAAGCACCCGGGTAGTACCTGTACCGTGAGGTGCGCCCATGCGCTTGCGGACAGGCTGGGAGATAAGGGGATGGATGCGCTTCCTCTGCCAGAGCAGATAGGCTCCCGTCGATACAATCAACAGGGAAAAGAGAATAAGGAAAGTAGTACCGTAATGATCCCAGGTCTCCTGCGCCTTTTCCGCATAATCTATCTTTGCCGGAGCTTTTTTGGGTGAGGCGGGCGTTTCCCTGAATTTATAATCTATCTTCGGGACATCAATATGAGTCGCCATGGGCGTACTCCTGGACAGATTCAGAATTCCGGGGAACTGGTTGCCCTGGGCATTCAAAAAGTGCCATAGAATATCCAGATCATCGGCATACTCAGCCGCCTGTTTTTGAGCCGCATCCAAAAGCTCCTTTCTTTTCTGCGCGTCCAGACAGTGCCCGAGATCTTCGCTGTACACGACTTGAACCGGAGAGAGAGAGCCCCGATAGTATTCCACCAGAACACAGGAGGGCCTCCCTCCGAAAATATGCCGGGCCAGAGAGGGAGCGTTCAGGGACGGCGGGACCTTTTGCCCGTGATTGAAAACCGTCAAGTAAACCGTAATACCCGTCACTTCTCTTATCTCTTCCAGAAGCTTGGCTATGTCGGCCTGCTCCTGCTCCGACAGTAAAAGCTGCGGGTCCATCAACTGCTGGTCCGCTTTTTGAGGAAGATAGAGCGGCATCAGCTCCTTGGGAATTTCGCCTGACTGCTCTGCCGGAGAAACAGACTCATCCGGAGCATCCAGAGAAAAAGCCTCGTCCGCCAGATCAATTTTTTCCGATTCATCCGGGAGAATTTCTTCTCCGGCAAACCATTCTCCCCGGAACATGCGGCTCTGGTCTTCGGTAATCCACTCCGGCATACCGGGAGGAGGGGCGGGAGATTCCTGCTCCGCGGGCACCTGCACAACAGGCCTCTCAACGGCAGGCTCTGCGGAGCGTTTACGTTTTTGTGCCGCTTCGCAGGGGAGAGTACAAAGAGAGCTTCCCATGAGGACGGCGCAGGCGAACAGGAGAGGGCGGGCATTCATCCCTGGCCCTCCTCTTTTTCTCGTTTGAGTTCGTGTCTGTGAGCCTTTCTGACCGGGGCGGACTGCTTGATGAGAATTTTTTGCGCCTTCTTCATCATGAGAAGAATGGCCTGCTCATAAACCCCGTCGCGGAGATAAGTAGAGCCTGCGAGCAGGGCCGGATAGAGCGTTTCTTCGGAGAGGTAGGGCTCCAGCTTGTAGCCATAGGAAAAGACGGCGGCCCGGTTGTTTATATCCAGCACCAGAAGGAGCGTCCAGTCGGGACAATCGAAATCGGCCTCATTCAGAGTCATTGAATTCAACGCCCAAACGGAATATTGGCGGAGCTGCTGCCGCTCTACGGAGAGGGGAATATGGACGGACAGAACGACCGGAGGACATTTCTTTTCCAGCTCTTCCAGCTTCTGCGTCAGATTCTCCCTCTGATTTTTGCGCAGACACCCGGCTTTGTCGTCAATACGCCTGACCGTGAGATGGAAATCGCCGAACTTGTCCTTTGCGCGCCCAAGAGAAAAGCCGCAGTGGGGGCAGTTTTCCGCTCCCTGATGGAATTTTTGGGCACAGCTGGGACAGACCGGACTATGGGAGCCGGCGGTGCTTTTTTGAAAAATGATGGGAAGTTCGAAGATCATTTATCGGGCGACGGGAGAGGCGTCTCCGTCGAAGGTTCGAGCCATGCCGCAAGTTTGCTGTGTAAAGCGACCGGGATAATCGCCTTGACGACAATATCGTTTTCCTCGTACTCCGTTTGGAGTATTTTACCGTCCCTGTGCATCACCGCAATCAAGTCGGCCCGTGACTGGGGAATGCGGAAGACATCCGTCTTCACACGCTCGTTCAGCAGAGTTTCGCACGCCTTGTACAATTCTTCGGCGCCCTGTCCGTTTGCGACGGACATTTGGACAACGGGCCCCTTGATGTGGGCTTTGAGCGCGGCCAGTTTTTCCTCGCGAGAATCCTCGTCCAGCAAATCCGTCTTGTTGAGGACGGTTACCATTTGCTTGTCTTTTGCGCCCAGCTCCTCAAGTACCTTGAGCGTAGTATCGTAGAAACTGACGGCTTCCGGCGAGGAGCAGTCGAGCACCTGAATCAGGAAGGTGGCAATGACGGTTTCTTCCAGCGTTGATTTGAATGCTTCAACCAGCCTGTGAGGCAGATTGCGGATAAAACCGACCGTGTCAGTCAGAAGAAGAGATTGACCGTGAGGCAGCTCTATTTTTCTCGTCGTCGTGTCGAGCGTGGCAAAGAGCATGTCCTTGGCCATGATATTCGCTCCGGACACAAGATTGAGCAAAGATGACTTGCCCGCATTGGTATAGCCGACAATAGCAGCGAGGGGGATGTCCTGCCGCTCGCGTTCCTTGCGCTGGGTAGCCCGCTGCTTGCGCACATCGGCCAGCTCCTTCTCCAGCAGGGAGATGCGGTTGCGGGCGAGGCGTCTGTCCACTTCAATCTGTTTTTCCCCTTCTCCGCGGGATGCGGCACTGCCACCCTTGCCCCCGCCGGAGCCGCCGCCTTGGCGGTCGAGGTGAGACCACATTTTTGCCATGCGGGGCAGAGAATAGTTCATCCTCGCGAGCTCCACTTGCAACGTGGCTTCGCGCGTTTTTGCGCGCCGGGCAAAAATATCGAGAATAACCTCTTCCCGGTCGATAACGGTGAGATCCATCAGCCGTTCCCATTCCCTTTGCTGGGAGGGAGCGAGCATATTATCGAAGACGACGCAATCAACCTTCAGCTCCCTGGCAAGGGCTTTCATTTCTTCAGCCTTGCCGGTACCGCAAAGAAATTTGGCGTGCATCTCCCGTGAGCGCACGAGCTGTTTGCCGACTACCTCTATATCCAGCGTTGTGACCAGCTCTTCCAGTTCGTCAAGCAGGGCCACGGCTTCCCTGTAATCGTCCTGTGCAAAACACAAGCCGATAATGAGGGCGCGCTCGACCTGATCCGGTTTTTCCCTGATTTCGAACATGAGAAGAAGATAAACTAATTTTTGCGGCGGGCGTTTTGCCCCTCTTCAATAAGTTTCCAGAAACTTTTGGAATTGCTCAGCTGTTCGTCCTCGGACAGGGAGCTGAGATTGGCGCGGAACAGGAAGTCCCGGAAGGAGTTCTTGTTCAACACACGGTGGACGACCACTTTGCCGTCGATCACTTCAAAATAGATGCGATAGTCATCAGAACAAAAACGGTACAAAGTCTTGCCGTTATGTTCGAGTCTGCCGAATTTTTCCCCGTCAATGTTTTGCAGAGTCTTTTCACTCACCTGAAACTGTTCAAAAACCTTGAGCTGATCCAGCGTGTCCAGCGCGGAAATCTCGGCGGCGCTTATTTCATTGAAGACAATTTGTAACACGGGGGGATTCTAGGCAAACGAGCCTGTCAGTTCAAGGAACTTAGCTGATTCGCCGATTTTTTTTACCCTCCGTTCGCCCTCTGTCAAAATGTCTTCGCTTTTCCTGTGGACGCTTGCTCCCTGTCTCTTTTTCAGGCATAGTTTTGCACATGACGATCTGGGTCATCAGCGACGGCAAGCCGGGGCATTTGAATCAATCACTGGGACTGGTGAATGCGTTGAAAAAACTCATTCCGGTGGAAGTGTATCGTATTGATATAGAGGGACTTGGTTTTTTTGATTCGTGGAAGAAGGCGACGTCTGGAGAGTTGCCCCGTCCTGATGTCGTATTGGGGGCCGGCCACAAAACCCATATCCCCGTTCTGGCCGCCGCCAGAAAGTGGAAGGCGCGTTCCTTTTTATGCATGATGCCAAGCCTTCCCGTTTTTCTCTTCGATCTTTGTTTTGTCCCGTATCACGATTTGGCTTCGACTGTTGAGGAGCTGGTGGTCAAGTATGAACAAATACAAGAGGGAAAAGGCCTGAATTCTCATATCTTCCCGACCATGGGGGCCATGCACCGAATTGTACCCAATAATGAGGCCTCAAAGGATTACACCCTGATTTTGATTGGCGGCCCGAGCAAATTCTTCTCATGGGATACGAAGCAACTTCTCAAGCAGCTGGATATTATTGCGGAGAGGACCGAAGGGCGCATTGTGCTGACAACTTCCCGCAGGACTCCCCCTGATGTCGCGGGCATATTGAAGAAACGTTATACTCAAATGGAGATATATCCTGTAGAGGAGACGGACTCCGAGTGGGTTCCGGCGCATTTGGAACATGCGACTGGTGTTTGGGTAACGGAGGATAGCGTTTCCATGATTTTCGAAGCTGTAGGAAGCGGCGTGTTTGTAGGTCTCTTGAATGTTCCCAAAAAAGCCATTGGCACACCACGTGTAGCCGCAGGAATACAGCTTCTGTTAAGGGAAGGGTATGTGACCTCCTTTGCCTTTTGGCGGACAGGGAAAAAACGCGCTTACCGCAACGCGCCCTTGAGAGAGGCCGATCGGGCGGCCGCTTTTATTCTGGAACGTTACCCGGAGTTTGCTCCTACCCGCGTCTAGGCATATGAAAATTTTGCAAATGTTGCCGGCTCTTGAAGCCGGAGGAGTCGAGTGTACAGTCAGGGAACTGGCCTCCGCCGTAGTAAAGGCCGGGCATGAATCCCTTGTTGTTTCCGGGGGCGGCAGCATGGTTTCCGACCTTGAGGCGGAAGGCTCCCGCCATATCAGCATGGCAGTAGGGCGTAAGGGCTTCTCCTCCTTTTTACTGGTAAAAACAATACGCCGGCTGTTTGAGACGGAAGCGCCTGATATAGTCCATTTGCACTCCAGAGTGCCTGCCTGGATTGCGTGGCTGGCCTGGCGTAAAATGCCTGCCGGGATGCGTCCCCGTCTCGTGACGACTGTACATGGCTTTTATTCGGTGAATTTTTATTCCGCCGTGATGACGCGGGGAGAGCGGGTACTGGCGGTGTCGGAAAGCGCAAAGGAGTATGTGCTGAAGAATTACCCCGGTGTGGAGGCTGATCGCATAAAGGCGATTTCGCTGGGCGTGGATACCTCGGAATATTACCCCGGGTACGCTCCTTCTCCCGAATGGCTGGAGAATTGGAAGACGGAATATCCTCATCTTGAAGGTAAATGGGTTTTGTGTCTGCCCGGCCGACTGACCCGGCTCAAGGGACATGAAGATTTTTTCAAAGTGATCTCCGGCCTGAAGCAACGGGGAATTCCCGTCCATGGTTTGATTGTCGGCGGCGCTCACAAGCGCAAGCAGGAATACGCCGGCTCTCTGAAACAGATGGTTCTCTCGGCGGGATTGGAACAGGATATTACCTTTACTGGGCATCGCACTGATTTGAGAGAGCTGCTCTCGGTCTCCGATGTGGTACTCTCGCTGACCATTGTGCCGGAGTCTTTTGGCCGTACCACTCTGGAATCCCTTGCTCTCGGCAAGCCTACCCTGGGATATTCCCACGGGGGCGTGGAGGAACAACTGAATGTCTTTTTGCCTGACGGGAAAATACCCGTCCGCGATGTGGAGGCGGCGATTGAACGTCTGGCCGAATGGTACGCCAGCCCTCCGCGTTTGCCGGGAGAAATCCTGCCGCCCTATCGCTTGCAGGATATGACGGCAGCGAATTTGGCGGTTTATGGTGAACTGATAACATCCCCCCGGGATTAACATTATGAACATCTGTGATTATTCATTGGCGCTGAATTTGATTCCGGGAATGGGGCCTGTCCGCATACGTCGTTTGCTGGACGCTTTCGCCTCTCCTGAAATCATCCTGCACTCACCTGCTTCTCTGCTTCAGCGAGTACAGGGAATAGGCCCGGAGCTGGCGGCCCTGATTACCGGATGGCGCAAGATCACCAATCCGGTGAGAGAGAGAGAAAATGCAGAGAGAGCCGGAGTACGCATCACTACTCTTTTTGACGACGAGTATCCTGACTCTTTGCGCACTCTCTATGATCCGCCGCTGGTACTCTATAGCCGTGGCGTAATAGGCAAGTCGGAGGAGCGTTCCCTTTCCATCGTAGGCTCCCGTCAGGCCGGATATTATGGACTGACCAACGCGAGGCGTTTTTCCTCGGTATTGGCTGAAACCGGTGTGACGATCATTTCCGGCCTGGCTCGTGGCGTAGACAGCGCGGCTCACGAGGGCGCCCTTGCGGCCGGAGGGAGAACCATTGCCGTGATTGGTTCCGGCCTGAACTGCCTGTACCCGCCCGAGAATGGAAGATTGGCTCAAAGAATTGAGGAACAGGGTGGTGCGGTAGTGAGCGAACTCCCCATGAATATGTCTCCCAGCCGTACGACTTTCCCCCTGCGCAATCGTCTGGTGAGCGGGTGGAGTCAGGGACTCTTGCTCAGCGAAGCTCCGGAAAGAAGCGGGTCTTTGATTACCGCCAGGCTGGCCATGGAACAAGGGCGGCGTGTATTTGCCATTCCCGGAGGCATAGACAGCTCCCGTTCCGCTGGGTGCCATGAACTCATACGAAATGGCGCTACTCTGGTAACGAGGCCGGAGGAAATTCTGGAAGAATTCGGCTGGGCTCCTATGGAGGAGGGCACAATGTCTCTGTTTGCTCCGGCCTGTACGCGGACTGGCGTTCCGGAGTGGACTGACTCCGATGAGCGTCGTGTCGCCGCCGCTTTGGAAGAAGGGTACAATACAATAGACGCCTTGTGTCAAGCGGCGGCGTTTACGGCACCGGATATTACCTGTATATTGACTCGTCTGCAAATTCGCAGACTGGTCGTGCCGGAACAGGGCGGACGCTTCAAATTGCGTTCTCAACGGGAGGCTTCCGTAAAGAAAATCCCTCTGCATTACAGGAACGCAGAGGGAATAAAATTCCCCGTTTGAGGAAAATAAAACTTAAAAAGCTTACTTTTGAGAGAATTTCATCAGCGTCACTCCGTGAGGGTTCAGTTCGACCTCGATCTTGTCCTTGATAGTTCCGACTGATTTGCGTTTCCAGAGATCTCTGGCTGACAGGCGGTTCTTGAGCCCCAGCTC
>CAZNVW010000037.1:0-17983 GCA_964576595.1 uncultured Verrucomicrobiales bacterium | reverse complement strand
CCCGACGAGGCGGTTGAACAGGGTCGACTTGCCGACATTGGGGCGGCCGACGATAGCCACGGTGGGGAGGGTACGCATGGCTCCATTATGCCCGAGCCAAAAGGGAAAGGAAAGGCTGAATATGCATCCTCGTCCGTCATGCGGCGGTAAGAGGGCTCATGAGTGAGAAGGCTGGCCCTGTGGACTCCCGAGTGAGGAAGTCTCTTCTTTAATATATTATGATATAATTAACTATAAATCATTTGTGTTTTTTCCTGTTTTGAAATGTAAAAACCTCCCGGTTTGCGCCGGGAGGTTTTTCTGAAGCTTGTGGCGGAGAGGGAGGTCTCCGTAAAGCCGGGTATTAGTTCAGGCTGGTCGAGAAGGCGACGGTAGCGTCGATTTGTTTTGCGAGCATGTCGACGATTTCCCGGGAAACGGGTTTGTTGGTCTTGAGGCAGGCCATGGCCGTTTCTCCGGCGAGGTCGCGGGGGACGTGGGCGTTGTCGATGTTGATATTTTTTTCCGCCAGGGCCGTGGTGATCGCGGCGAGGACGCCGGGTCTGTCCTTGTAAACGAGGATCAGGCTGTTGCCGTTGACTTCGAAGTACAGGCGCTCGAACTGGTTGAAGCGGGAGATCATCGGCATGCCCTCGGTCACGGTGCCGCGCAGGCTGACTTTGCGGACTTTGCTGCCGTCGTCGGCGATGAGGTCGATGGTCATGGAGTGGCCATAGCCCTTGCTCTCGTCGGGGGTGCGGCTCTGGAGGGCGACGCCCTGCTTGTCGAGGATGTTTTTGGCGTCCTTCGGCATCAGGCCGCGGTCCATGTCAGGGGAGAGTCCGGCCAGGATGGGCGCGTAGAACCACTGTTCAAAGGGGGCGAGTTTGCCGTAGAAGGTGGTCTCGATCATGCGCACGGGCATGCCGCCGAGGAACTGGCCGCCCATGTGGGCGAGGCTGTAGGCGAGATACTGGTAGCGGGGGTCCAGGTCGTCCGGGATGCCCTTGTTGACGACAAAGGTCGAGATGCCGTGTTCGGCATAGGCGATGAGCTGCTCCGCGGCGCGGGTGGCGGCGGTCAGGTTGGCCTCGATGGTGCTGGCGCCGAGGTGGGGCAGCATGATGTCGGCGATGTCGGCCACGCTTTTTTCTCCGGCCTTGTCTTCGGGATAGACGTCGTTGAGGTAGTGGAGTTCTTTGGTTTTTTTCGCTTCGCGCAGGGCTTCTTCGTTGACGACGCCGCAGCGGGCGCAGTTGACGATGACGGCTCCGGGCTTGAGCAGGGAGAGCAGGGTCTTATCTACCATGTTGCGCGTCTGCTCGCCGCCGGGGACGTGCATGGTGACGATGTCGCATTTGGAGAAGATGTCTTCGAGAGAGGTCAGTTCGATGCCCATGTCGCGAGCCTTGACGCTGGAGAGGACGGGGTCGTAGCCCATGACTTTGACGTCAAAGCCGCTCATGCGTTTGGCGACGAGTCGGCCGATGTTGCCAAGGCCGACGATGCCGACGGTTTTGCCGGTGAGTTCGGAGCCCATCAGGTTTTTCTTTTCCCATTTTCCGGCGCGCGTGGTGATGTCTCCGGCGATGATGTGGCGGTACTGGGCCAGGACGAGGGCGACGACTTCTTCCGCGACGGCGTTGGCGTTGGCTCCTGGGGTATTCATGACGTCGACGCCGCGCTTGCGGGCGTAGGCGATGTCGATGGTGTCAAAGCCGGCTCCCGCGCGGACGATAAGTTTGAGATCCGGGAAGGCGTCGATGATTTCCGGCGTGACTTTTTCACTGCGGACGATCAGGGCGAAGGCGTCCGAGTGCGTGGCGGCCTGGTCGATCAGGGGGGTATCGGCGTCGTTCAGGACGGTATAGCCCCGCGCCGACAGGAGTTCGGCGGCGATGCTTTCGAGTTTGGTGGGGATGAGGACTTTTTTCATAAAAGAGAGGGGGAGTTAATAGTCAAAGGTGTGGACGAACAGGCCGCTGCGGAGTTTTGGTTCGAACCAGGTCGATTTGGGAGGCATGATGGCTCCGGCGTCGGCTACGTCGAAGAGGTCCTGCATGGTGACGGGGTAGAGGGAGAAGGCCAGGGCCATGTCTCCCGAGCCGGGGGCGCAACGGCGTTCCAGTTCTTCCAGGCCGCGGATGCCGCCGATGAAGTCGATGCGGGCGTCCGTTCGGGGGTCTTCTATGCCGAGGATGGGAGCCAGCAGGTTTTTCTGCAGGATGGAGCAGTCGAGGCTGTCGATGGGGTCTTCCGCCGGGAAGGTGCCCGGTTTGGCTTTAAGAGAGTACCATTTGCCCCCCAGATACAGGCCGAAGGCGTGTTTTTCCCGGGGGCGGAAGGGCTCGGAGGCGTCTTCTCTACTGATGTCGAATTTGTCGGAGACGGCTTTCAGAAATTCTTCTTCGTTCAGACCGTTCAGGTCTTTCACGACCCGGTTGTAGTCCATGATGAAGAGGTCTTCGTCCGGGAAGATGACGGCCATGAGGAAGTTGAATTCTTCTTCTCCCGTGTAGTCCGGGGTTTCTTTGCGGCGGCGGAGGCAGGTTTCCGCGCCGGAGGCTGTCCGGTGGTGACCGTCCGCGATGTAGAGGGCGGGGATGTCGGAGAAGGCATCCCGGAGTTCTCCGTTTATGGTGTCGCTGTCGATCGGCCAGAGGATGTGCGTGATGCCGTCTTCGGAGTCAAATTCATAGGCCGGTTTGTGGAATTTGATCCACTCGTTGACGAGGGCGTTGATGCGGTCCGATTTGCGGTAGGCGAGGAAGACGGGCTCGGTCTGCGCGCCGCAGGCGTCGAAGTGGCAGATGCGGTCGAGTTCTTTTTCCTTGCGGGTAAGTTCGTGCCGCTTGATGGTGCCGTCCAGGTACTCATCCACCGAGACGCAGCCGACGATGCCGGTCTGGACCCGCCCGTTCATCATCTGGCGGTAGATGTAGAATTGCGGAGCCGTTTCGCGGATGAGGATGTTTTTCTTTTCAAAGGCCGTCAGGTTTTCCTTCGCCTTGGCGTAGGCTTCGTCCGAGTGGATTTTGTCTTCGCTGTCGAGGTCGATGTCCGAGCGGCAGATATGGAGGAAGCTGTGGATTTTGCCACGAGCCATTTCTTTCGCCTCGGCGTGGTTCATGACGTCGTAAGGCAGGCAGGAGACCTGCTCGGCGTAGGCAGGGAGGGGCCGCAGGGCCGGGAAGGGGCGTACGGTAGCCATTGGGGGATTGCGTCGTGTAAAAAAGGAAGGGGAAATTCCGTCCCGAACTTGCGCCGCGAGACGGAATTTCCCCGAAGAGGAGGATTAAAGGCCCAGGATGTCCTGGATGTTGGAGGTGACTTCCTTGATGTCGTCCAGGGTGAGTTCTCCCATGTGGGCGATGCGGAAGCATTTTTCCTTCAGCGAGCCGTAGCCGTTCGAGATCTCCATGTTGCGGAGTCCGAGCTGCCTGTTCAGGTCTGAGACGCTGATGCCGCGTGTGTTGGCGATGACGGTCAGCGTGTTGGACAGGTGGTTGCGGTCGGAGAAGAGGTCAAAGTGCTCAAGCGCCCAGGCGCGGCAGTATTCCGCCATTTCGGCATGGCGCGCCCAGCGGTTTTCCAGGCCTTCGGCGAGGATGCGGTCGAGCTGGAAGTCGAGGGCGTACATGTGCGACAGGGTCGGGGTGGAGGGGTACTGGTAGTCCTTTTTCTGGATGAAGTCGTACAGTTCGCGCAGGTCGAAGTAGAGGCCGCGGTTTTTGACTTGTCCGGTGCGTTCGTAGGCTTTTTGGGAGAAGGTGCAGACAGCCAGTCCGGGGGGCAGGGCAAGCGCCTTCTGGGCAGAGGTGATGCAGATGTCGATGCCGAGTTTGTCCACTTCGATTTTCGTCCCGGCGGCGGAGCTGACGGCATCTACGCACCAGACGACGTCGGGGTATTTTTTCAGGACTTCGGCGATTTCTTCGCAGGGGTTGGTGACGCCGGTAGCCGTTTCGTTATGGGTGACGGCGACGAGGTCGTATTCTCCGGTGGCGAGGGCCTTGTCCACCATTTCAGGGGTGGTGATCTGTCCCAGTTCGGACTTGAAGATGTCGGCGGGTACGCCGTTTGCCTCAGCCATTTTGTACCATCTGTCGCCAAATGCCCCGATGGAGAATACCGCCGCCTTTTTGGCGGTGCAGGAGCGGACGGAGCCTTCCATCAGACCGCTGCCGGAGGAGGTGGAGAGCAGGATCTCGTTCTTCGTGTAGAACATCTGGCGGAGTTTGTCGGAGATGCCGCGCTGCAGTTCGGAGGCTGCCTTGCAGCGATGCCCTATCATGGGCGTGGACATCTTTTCCAATACTTCTGGGGCGACGACGGTCGGGCCGGGGATGAATAGTTTCTTAGGCATTTTGGTGATGGAGTTGCTCCACGGGCGCGGAGTGTATATCAGGCCGGAGGGAAAGGGAATTGTATTTTTCCCTCCGGCCCGACCGGTGTTACTTGATGGGGGTGAGTGTGATGGCTCGTATGTTGGCGACGCCTTCTTTCGGCGCGGCCGGGGTGGACAGGCGGAGGGTTGTTTTTCCTCCCTCCAGGGCGAGACTGCCCGCGGTCACGGTGCGGTAGTTGTTCCATGCGCCGGTTTCCGGCACATTCCAGGTCAGGGAATTTTTGCCGGAGGAGATGGTGACCGGCGTGTCGCCCGTTCCCTTGTTGCAGGAGTAGGTTATTTCCACCGTGTAGTTCCCTGTTTTGGGGACGTTGAGTTTCCATTCGATGCGGCCTTCTGGTTTGGTCCAGAAGCCTATGTTTTTCGCCCGTTTTTCCGAGGCGCCTACAAGTTGGCCCGAGGAGGCGGATTCTTGTATTTTGACGCCTCCGGAGAGGTCGGCCGAGTCGGGGTCGAGAGCGAATTTTCCGTTGTTTTCCGGAGAAACGGCGTCGATTACGATTCCTTTTCCTTTGAGGTGGAAGACGGACGGGAGGGAAGACTCCGCCGGCCATTCTTTCAGATCGACGAGAATGCCGCGAGAGGTTTGCCGAATGGGCAGGGGTTTGCCGTCCGCCAGCGTTTCCGCGGCTATTTTTCCTTTGCTTTTAAAGGGGATGAGCACTTTCCCGTCCTCCGGGCGGGAGTACACAAAGAAGTAGTAGTCGCCGTCCTTTTGGGTGGCGCGTCCCCAGGGGAGTTTCTTGAAGGGAGACATTTGGGTGCCGTAGATGGCCCTGCCGTTCGTCTTCATCCACTTTCCTACTTCGGCCAGACGTTCCAGGCTGGCCTCGGGGATGGTGCCGTCGGGACGGGGCCCTATGTTCAGCAGGTAGTTGCCGCCCTTTGAGGCCGTGTCGATCAGGTGATGTACCAGGGTTTCGGCGCTTTTCCAGTCTTCGTCTTTTTGGGAGTATCCCCAGGACTTGTTCATGGTCATGCAGCTTTCCCAGTCAACGCCGGGCAGGCCGCCGTCCGGGACTTCCTGTTCCGGGGTGCCGAAGTCCGCTCCGAAGGCGTTTTCCTTGTTCATGCCGCCCATTCCCTGCCGGGCTTTTGTGATTCTGTTGTTGACGAGGATGTCAGGCTTGAGCGTACGGAGGTAGTTGTAGATTTCCCTGCCGTCTTCGTCTTTCCACCAGTTTTCCCATTCTCCGTCAAACCAGAGGATATTCGTATCGTATTTGGAGATCAGTTCGGCGAGCTGGCCTTTCATGTAGGGCAGGTATTTAGCCTTGTCTTTGGCCGGGATGGTGCCGAGGGCGGGGTTGTCCCATTCCAGTACGGAGTAGTAGGTGCAGAATTTCAGGCCGTGTTTTTTACAGGCGTCCGAGAGCTGTTTGAGAAAGTCTTTTCCATAGGGAGTGGCCTGCTTGATGTTGTACGGGGTCAGAGTGGAGTCAAACATGCAGAAGCCGTCATGGTGCTTGGTGGTGATGACGACGTATTTGGCTCCTGAATCGGCGATGGCCTTGGCCCACTGGTCTGCGTCGAATTTGCTCAGGGTCAGTTGTTTGGCATACTTCCGGTATTCCAGGGCGGGGATTTGGGCGAAATTCATGATCCACTCCGCGCAGGGGTGGGGGATGCGGCCCTTGTATTCTCCCGCCGGGACGGCATAGAGGCCGAAATGGATGAAGATGCCGAACTTGTCGTCCCGCCACCACTTCATGCGGGCGTCCTTGTCTTCTTTGGTGATATGGGTGTAGTCCTTTATTTTTACGGATTCGGGAGATTTGACGGCTTGTTGGGCGAGCGAATTTTCCGAAAAGGCCGGGGATAGTCCCAGAGAGAGGAGCAAGGAAAGACAGAGGAATTGGCTCATGGACTCTTATCATACGAGAAAGGAGGGAATAATGTTACAATAATTTTTCAGGAAATATTTTAATGCGTTAAAAATGAATGGATTGTTGTTTTCATAAAATTGTCTTGAGTAAAGAGGTGGCGCAAGGCAGGTTTTTTCCTGAAGGGTCTCTCCGTGAAAACATTTCTTTTTTCCATTTTATTGCTTTTGTCTGCCGTTTTACTGTCGGTTTCCGCCGCTACCCGCCTGCTGATGCCTCCGGGGAATCATTTGATTGGCGAGGGGACATCTTTCAGCGTCGTTTTTGACAGGGAGGTGGTGTCGGACAAGATGGTAGGCCGCGAGGCGGAGGAGGGATTTTTACGGGTGAAGCCCGCGCTCAAGTTCAAGGCGGTATGGACGGATCGGAATGTTTTGTCTGTTACTCCGCAGGAGAAGATTCCCTTTCGGGCGGTGTACGACTGGTCAGTGGAGAAGGGGAGCGAGTTTCTGGACGGCAAGCGGATTCCCGACGCCGTGGGGCGTACGGAAGCCCGGTTCGGGCTTGATCTGCAAATGGAATCGGAGTATCCAAACAAGTACACTCGCATTCCTGAGGTTGTTTTGATGGAACTGACGGGAGAGGTGCCTCTTGATGAGGTGGTATTGAAGGGAACTTTTTTTGAGGAAAAGGGTACCGGGCGCAAAATCGCGGCGTCTGTCGCCTCGCTGACTATGGCAAAATACAAGTCTTTTTCCGGTAGTTCTTCCTGGCTGTTGGACAATCGTGTGGAAAGGACTGTCTCGGCGGCCGGCGCTTCTTCTCCGGAGACGGAGATTCCCGCCGTTGTGGTGATTTCTCCCGCAGAGCCTCTTTCCATAGGCCGGGAGTGGTTGCTGGTTGTGCCGAATGTACGGAAGGACGCCCAGGGCAAGTGGCTGGAGCGGAGATTTGATCTGGGCAAAACGAGAGAGTTGGAGGCTCGTTTGTTTTTTGACCCGTCCGGGCAATCGGAAACAGGGCCTCGCGTCATGGAACTGCGGTTTAATTTGCCGCTGGCGGAGCAGGATGCCGCCCGATTTTTCCGGGAGTCCCTTTCTTTGGAGGTAGAGGGGGAGAAGGCGGAGCTTTCGGAGGACGGCTCGACCTGGACGGCCGTCTTGCCCTCCCGGGAGGAGGATGCCTCCGGTGAGCCGGAGACGTTGACTTTTTCCCTGAACCGGGGGAATGGCCCGCCCGTTTTCAGGAAGAGCTATGACTCCCGTTTCTATCTGCCTGTTTATATCAGGGGGCGGGGGGCTTTTGTCTGCAAGGTAACGCTGGGCGACATCCGCTCGATAGACGGTCAGGTTTTGAAGGAGGGGAGGACGGTTGTTTCCGAGAATATCAAGGAGGCCGCTCCCTCTCTGTACATGGATGCGGGAAACAACGGCATTTTGTCCTCCGGTGCGAGGCGGATTCAAGTCAGCTCCTTCCATATGGATGAGCTGTCGGTTTCCGCAAAGCGCATTGCCCCCAATTTCGGCATCAAGACTCTGGGAGCCTATGATCGTTATTACGGAGGCAACAGGGCCGGAGGCCGGACGGCGAGCGCGCGCAAGGGGATGGATCTGGTGCCTTTTGAGCTTCTGGCTTCCGAGGAAGAGGAGGTGTCAAAGGTCATTCCCTGTACCGACGAGTACAAGGGCGGTTTTTCGCTGGATGAGCTGTTTGGCCGCCGGGTGCCGCCGGGGATGTATTTTGTGGAGGTGCAGGGCCGGGTGATCCCTTCCGTGCTGGACGGCTACAATCGGTTCGGACGGATGGACGAGGAGGGGCGGACGGAGAGCTTTGGCGGTGACTCCGTCCATCTCGCCGTGCAGTCTGTCGTGCAGGTGACGGATCTCGGGCTGCTTTGGAAGAATGTGGGCGGAGAGGTGTTTGGTTATGTCTATTCCCTTTCTACCGGGGCTCCCGTGGAAGAGGGAGCGATGGAATTCATTCGCGAGGACGGCAAGCTGCTCGGATCGACCCCCTTGAGGAACGGCGTGGCGTATGCCCCGGTGCCGAAGGAGACGAAGTACCTGCGCCCGGCGTCCGGCCGGGACTCCTATATTGTGGAACGGGAGGCCGGGGATGCGGGGATCTCCCTGTGGGCGTTCCCGGTCAGGCAGATGCCCTATTACTGGCGGTGGATCAAGAAGGATTACGCCTCGTACACGAGCCGCAATGTTTTCTTTTTCACGGATCGCGGTATTTACCGCCCCGGAGAGGAGTTTCATTTGAAGGGGATTGTGCGCGGGTTGAAGGGGAATGAGATTCTGCCTCCTCCGGACGGCCGGGGTTTTCTCTGTCTCAAAAATCCGGAAGGAGATATTCTGGCGACGGAAGAGCTGAAGCTGTCCGATCACGGTACTTTTGAGTATTCCGCCGTACTGCCTGCGGAAAAGACGGGAAATTATACCGTGTCGCTGTACTTTCCGAGAGACGGCAAGTCCGTCTATCCCGATCGCGACTCCTCCTTTGTATCGGAGAAGGGGGAGGAGGACTCCTATTATGAAGCGGAGCTGGACGGGGAGAGCCGGTTTTTCTTCCGCGATATTCCCGTGCAGGAGTTCAAGAGGAACGAGTTTGAGGTAAATTCATCCCTTTCCGCTCCTCCGGTGGCTCCTGCTCAGGTCAAGGTGGCTACGGAGGCACTGGCCTATACCGGGCTCCCCCTGAGCGGCGTCCCGGTCGAGTGGACTCTTGTCGCGTCTCCGGTCAATTTTTATCCCGAGCGTTACCGGGATTATTATTTCGGCGATCACAGGGAGTATGATCCCGGTTATTGGCGGGCCTATTATCAGTATGATGAGGAAGACGGCGACTCATACGGCAGCGGGAGCGACCGGCCCTCAAGCGCCGCCGTCTCCGGCAAGGGCGTTCTGGATGCTTCCGGCAAGGCGTCCTCGGGGCTGAATGTTCCCCAGTATGCATTCCCCACCGGGTTGTCCATGCGTGTGACGAGCAATGTGACGGGTAAGACGGAGCAGAGCGTCAGAGATATCCGGCGGTTGAGGTCGCATCCGTCCTCCCTGTATGTCGGTCTCCGGCCCGGCAGCCGGCTGGGCGAGGCCGGGAGCGAGCTCCGGCTGGGAGCCATCGCGGTCGGGCTGGACGGGAAACCGTACTCCGGCACGGTGAAGGCCAAAATGACGGTGGAGAGGAAGAATTTCAGTCCCGTTCGCTATGCGTCCGAAGAGGGGACGACTGTGCGGAATGAATCCGCCCGGGAGACGGTGTGCGTGCAGGATATCGAGATCGGCCCGCAGGACTCTTTGCAGGCGGAGAAGGGAGGCAGGAGGCTGTCCATTCCCGGGGAGAAGCCGGGGATTTACGAGGTGACGGTATCGGGCCGGGATGACGGCGGTCATGAGTTTCGCACGGCGGTGCGCCTGTGGGTTTACGGCGGCGGGACTTCTCCGTGGGAGTACCGGGAGGGGCTGTCCATGAAGCTGATACCGGACAAGTCGTTGTACAGGCCCGGAGAAACGGCCAAAATCATGCTGGAGACGCCGATTGAGGGCGAGGTGGTGGTGACTGTGGAGCGCGAGAAGGTGCTCCGCAGCTACTCCCGCCGCGTGACGCTGGACAATAATGTGGTGGAGGTGCCGATCGAGGAGGGGGACGCGCCGAATGTGTATGTATCCGTCTTTCTGGTCAAGGGGGCGAGGGACAGCGCGCGCTCGGTCAAGGAGCCCCAGTTGAAGCTCGGGTACTGCGCCCTGAATGTGGACCCGGTCAAGTCCCGGCTGGCTATCTCGCTGAAAGTGCCGGAGAAGAGTGTGCTGCCGGGGAGCAAAATGCAGGTATCCGGCCGGGTGCTCGATCATGCGGGCAAACCTGTCCCCCAGGCGGAGGTGACTCTGTCCGCGGTGGACGAGGGTGTTTTGGATGTCGTGGGCTACAGACTGCCCGATCCCCTGTCGCGTTTCTTTGCCAAACGCCCCCTGTGCGTACAGACATTCAGCATGCTCACGCAGCTTCTGAGCGAGGATTTGGGGCGCCGCTCCCTTGATAACAAGGGGATTTTTGTCGGCGGGGGGGATGGTTCCTCCTCGGCGGATCCGTCCCTTGTCGGCAAGCTGCGGGAGAATTTCCAGCCTTGCGCCCTGTGGCTCGGCAGTTTGAAAACGGACGCGGACGGTTTTTTCCGGGCGGATTACGAGAATCCCGATACGTTGACGCGTTATCGCGTCATGGCGGTCGCCGTGGCCGGGAACTCTTCCTTCGGTGCGGGGCAGTCCCGGTATGTCGTCAATAAGCCGGTGATGCTGGAGCCTCAGGATCCCGTGTTTGCCTGCAAGGGCGATGTGCTGACTATCCCCGTAACGCTTTCCCGTACGACGGATCGTCAGGGGAAATGGAAGGTGTCCCTGAAAACGGACGGCAAGGTGGAGGCCGAGCTTTCCGAACAGCTGGTGGATATTCCCTCGCCGGGCATGGCGACGGCTGACTTCAAATTGAAATTTGTCGAGACGGGGACGGCTGAGCTTACCTGGTCGGTCGTTCCCGCGGACGACCGGGGCCAGCCTCTCAAGGGCGGCGATGCCGCGTCTTTGACTGATGCGGTGAAGAGCTCCTTTGATATTATTTATCCTTCGCCGCTTCTTCGGGGCGTGTACCGTTTTGCCCTGCGGTCGGGGATTCCCTTGACGCCGGAGACTCTTGTGTCTCCCGAATTGCGGGATTTGGAGGGAGACTGGTCGGTTTCCCTGTCGATGAGTCCGGTACTGTATGGCTCTGAGGCCGTCTCCTTCCTTCTTCAGTATCCTTACGGCTGCCTGGAGCAGACCTCCTCCAAGCTTATTCCCTGGATTTACGGGAAGACGCTTTCTCCCTTCGTGTCGGGGTTTGGGGACTATACGCCGGAAAAAGCGGCTTCTGTCATTCAGGCCGGAGCCAACCGCATCCTGACTCACCAGACGTCCGGCGGCTCCCTGTCGTACTGGTCGGACGGCTCGTCCGGATATGCGGGGTTCACATCCTATGCCGCGCTGGTTCTCCAGCTGGCGCAGGAGGCGGGGGCGCGTCTCCCGCAGGGGCGTATGGACCGCCTCTATCAATATTTGGAGAAGATAACGGCGGAGAATACTTCTTCGGATCAGGAGTATCTGGCCGCCTGGGTTCTTTCCCGTGCCGGGAGACTGCCGGAGTCCCGGTTGAACCGTCTGATGGACAAGGAGGCCGAATTTGACAAATTGTACCGGGTGAATCCCGTGATGGACCGCTATAACCGCCTCTGTCTGGCGATGGCCCTGTTGAATTCGAAGCGTCCGGAGGCGGAGAAGAAGGCCCTGGCCCTGATGGACAATCTCGCGGGTCGCAAGCCTGTAAGAGGGAACTTTGCGCCGGCGGATACGTTTGTCTCTGATACGTTGCCCGCGCTTGAGCTGATTGCTCGCGCCCAGACGGCGCCCGACTCTCCGGAGACGCTGGACTGCCTGTTGAAATTTGTCCGCGACCGCCAGTCCGCCCGGGTTTCCCGAGGGTACGGGATGTCCACCTGGACCGGAGGCTGGGATACCATGGCTCTGGGAATGGCGTTGGCCTCGGTCACGCCCCCGTCCGGTGAAGGGAAGGTCAGCCTCTCCGCCGGGAACGGGAAGCGGGAATTTACTCTCGCCCGGGATGGCAAACCTGTTTCTTTCCTGGCCGGGAAAACCGATTCCCTGACTTTCGACCGCTCCGAAGGGACGGCTTATGGAGAGCTCTCCGTGCAGGGACGCTCCCGGGGGCCGGTCTTTGACGGCGTGCTGGACAAGGGGCTTGTCATCGCGCGCACTTATGAGAAGAGGGATGAGGCCGGGAACTGGGCGCCCTCCCGCGAGTTCCAAGTCGGAGACATTGTCCGGGTGACGCTGGATGTCGCCCGTGAGGCTCCCAGAGTCTCCTATCTCGCGGTGGAGGACTGTCTGCCGTCGGCGTTTACGCCCCTTAACCCGGAGCTCGTGTCCCAGAATGGGGCGGTTGCCGGATTGAGGCGGCAGGACTGCGATGTCAGCAGGTTTATCTCCCATGCCGAGTTTTTGAAAGATCGCGTGCGTTTCTTTGCGAATGCGTGGTCGGGCAGTGAGCGTTTCCGCGCATCCTATCTGGTGAGGGTTGTCAGAGCCGGCTCGGTGACCGCTCCCTGCGCCAAGGCTGAGCTGATGTATTCTCCCGAAGTGTACGGATTGAGCAATACGGCGTCGTTGACGATACGGCCGCGTTCCTGATAATTCATGGCTGCCTGGCTGACTTCTTTTTTCCGGCGTGTTTGGAGCATTCGCAAGAGGCTTCTTTGGCGCGTCGTGCCGGGCGCGGCGCTCTGCGGGGCGGTCGTCTGGTGGGGCGTGCCCTGGCTGTTTCCCCTGCCGGACTCTCTCGGGAAATTCTCCCCGCCGGGAACGGTGCTTCTGTACCGGAATGGTGACATGCTCGCCTGTCTGCCCGGGGAACATTATTACCGGGGGGCGAAAGTCTCTCTGGGAGAAATCCCGCAGGAGTTCATAGAGGCCACTCTGGCCGCCGAAGATAAACGTTTTTTCGAACATGGGGGGCTCGATTTCATTGCTCTGGCGCGCGCTCTGCGCTCCAATGCGCGAGCCAGCCGCATTGTGTCGGGCGCATCGACGATTTCACAGCAGTTGATCAAGATCGCCTCTCCCCGCTCCGCCAGGAATCTGAAGGTCAAGTTTCGGGAGTTCTTTTGCGCCAGACGGCTGGAGATGACTTATGACAAGTCCTTTATTCTGGAGGAGTATTTCAACCGTCTGGATTACGGCAACTCCCGCATGGGGCCTCTCGCCGCGGCCCGGTTTTATTTTGATCTGCCGTTACGGGAGCTCTCCCTGGCGCAAACGGCGCTGCTGGTCTCCCTGCCCCAGTCGCCGTCGCGGCTGAATCCCCTGAGGCACCCCGAGCGGGCGCTGAAGCGGAGAAACTGGGTGCTCGACAGGCTGGCCTCCGAATTCGGCTATTCCGCCGAGCGTATCGAGCGGGCCAGGCGGGAGCCTCTGGAGTGCCGGGAGGGTGGGGAGGCGTTTGCCAGCTCTGCGCCCCATTTGGCCATAAGTCTTTGGCGGCGTGACGGGCGGGGAACCGTGCGCACTACTCTGGAGCCGTCTCTTCAGGAAACGGCGCTCCGGAGCGTAAAGAGCCAGTTGGAGCTTTTGAAGGACAAGGACGTTCGCCAGGCCGCCGTCCTTGTCGTGGATAACGCGACGGGAGATATTCTGGCATGGGTGGGCTCCGGGAATCGGAGCGACCCGAAGGGCGGGCTTTTGGACGCGGTCAGACTGCCGCGGTCCGCGGGGTCCACATTGAAGCCCTTTGTCTATGCGCTGGCGTTTGAGAAGGGAAGCTGGCCCGGGGAAATACTGCCGGATGTACCCGTCTCCTACAGGACGGGGGCCGGGCTGGAGGCTCCGAAAAACTTTGACCATGTGTATGACGGCCCCGTCTCGGTGAGGAGCGCGCTCGCCCGGTCCCGCAACATTCCGGCCATGAAGTCTCTGGAGCGGAGCGGCGGCGCGGCGCGCCTGCTGCCCCTGCTCAACAGGCTGGGCTTTTCCTCCCTGGACGGGAATGCCTCCGGGTACGGTCTGGGGCTTGCGATCGGAAACGCCGAGATACGGCTGATGGATTTGGTGCGCGCCTATGCCGTGATGGCGCGGGGAGGTACGGCCGTAGATCTCTCCTGTCTGGCGGAGAGGGAAAGGCCGGGCGGCGACGGGGAGCGTCTGCTGTCTCGCGACGTGTGTTTTGTGCTGGCGGACATGATGTCCGACATTCCGGCGCGGGCGGGGGCGTTTGATGAGAACGGGCCGTTGAATCTGCCGTTCCCGTGCGCGGTCAAGACGGGGACATCTTCCGATTTCCGGGACAACTGGTGCATCGGGTTCACCCCTGCCGTAACGGTCGGCGTATGGGTGGGCAATTTTGATTTTGAACGGATGAGAAACGTGAGCGGCGTCAGCGGCGCCGGCCCGATCTTCCGGGAGGTGATGACGGCGGCGCACGCCATGAGACCCTCGGGCGCGTTTGAGCCGCCGCCGGGTGTCGTGCGCGTCGTCGTAGATAAAAGGAACGGGTTGAGACCCGGGGCATTGAATGTGCCGAAAGACTTCTTGAGGGAGGAGTGGGCCTTCAGGGATAAGGTCCCCCGTCTGGCCTCTCCGGCCGATTATGATGCGGAGGGGCGCGCCCTGCTCCCTTCTGCCTACGGCGAGTGGCTGCGTTCCGAGTCCAATACCTTCCGGGATATGTACGCGCCTGCTTCTCCCGGGGGGGAAGCTCCGGTCATCCTGAATCCTCCGGCCGGATCGCTCTTTTTGATTGATCCCGAGCTTCCCGGCCAGGGGCGCACTCTTGCCTTGAAAAGCTCTCTGGGCGACCGGGCGGTCTGGTCGTGCGAAACGCTCAGGATACTGACCGACGGAGAGGAGCCCCGGCTGGAACTTGCGCCGGGCGAGCATCGTCTCCGGGTGCATGACAGGGCGGCTCCCGGGAGAGCCTGTGAACGGCTCTTGAAGGTCAAGTCACTGTAAGGGAGAAGACGAAGACAGGACGAAAAGAGGAAATATTTTGTCAAAAAATAGAAATTTTGTTATTTATTTTGCGCGTATAGTGCGTGCACTGGTTTGATTGCCCTTTATTTTCGTTTGTTTTGTCAAAACGGGCGGGGTGAAAGGCAATTGTCTTTTACACAAAAAGATTCGTATGAGAAAATCTCCCCTCAGACATCCGGTCTCCGTTTTGAGAGCCGAGGCCGATTTGCTTCAGAAGGAACTGGCGGCATTGGTGGACAGGAGTCCCCGGACGCTCCAAAGTATAGAATTGCTGAAGGCTCCGTTGAGCATGGGGCTGGCCGAGGCCATTTCCCGGCAGACGGGCGTTCATCCCCAGTGGCTGTTGAATGGAGATCCCGACGTGCCTCCCTATGACATTTACGGCGCGCCCTTTTCGCGCGCGACCTTTGAGCTGGCTCAGGCGAATATAGAATTCGGCAATCTCGAACGTCTTCAGGTCTCCTCTCTGGCAAAGAGATTTGCCCAGCTGCTCCGGGAGGCGGTAAACGCACCGGACGCCGAACTGAGGCTGAGAGAATTCAACAAGGCCCTGCGCGTTCTGGAAGGAACGGCTGATTCCTACAATTTTCTGGAACCTTGAGGAGAGGCGGGAAAACCCGCCTCAGGGGAGACGGAAGGTTTTCATCGAGGCGGGGTCTTTTACCAGCGAGCCCGGCTCCATGCCGGAGGAATCAAGCAGCTTGTAGGGCGGGTAGGGGCTTCTGACCTGTCCGGGGACTCCGGTGGAGGTGCCTGTTGGGATGCCGGCAGAGGGCGTTTCCTTTTTGGGAGAATCGCTTTTGGGGGCCGGCTGACTGGTTGCGGCGGAGGAAGGTATGGGATAACCGGAGATATCACGGCCGTCGTCCAGGGTTCTCAGCACGGGAGCTCTGCCTTCTGAAAAGGCCGGCTCAATATAAGTCGGGTTCAGCCTGTTCCAGTCCCATGAGGAACAGGCGGCGAGCAGGCCCAGAGCGGGAAGGCAAAAAAGGAGCGGTTTGAACATGGGAGGAAAAAAGAAGGTTCCGTGTTTTTTCTATTGAACACCGGGGAAGTGGGATTGGAAACGAAAATTGTACAAAAAGCGCGGAATTCCTTCTTTTCCCTTTCGGAACAGGAAAAAGTTGCTGATTAATGCTAAAAAGGACTTGCCATAACGGGGGAAGCATGTAGTCTTCTCCCACACTTATGGCTAAGAAGAGCTGGATTGCACGTAACGCTAAAAAAGAAGAGACCGTAAAGCGCTATGCTGAACTGCGTAGCAAGCTTAAGGCGGAAAAGGATTATATCGGATTGACCCTGCTGCCTCGCAACGCGAGTCCGACCCGTCTGGTGAACCGTTGCCTTGTTTCGGGCCGTCGCCGCGCTTTCATCCGTCGCTTCAAGCTTTCCCGTATTTCTTTCCGTGAACTGGCCAGCGCCGGCATGATCCCCGGTGTGACCAAGTCCTCCTGGTAAGACTTGCGAAAGTATTGCTTTTTCGACGCAAGGCGGTAATGTTCAGTTACTGCCTTGCGTTTGTTTTGTCTTATGCCCCTGTACGAATACATTTCGGAACATCCGGATGATCCCCAGCTCTCCTGCCCGGTTTGCCGCCGGGGCTTTGAGTTGCGCCGTCCCGTAGATCGGGAGCCTTTGACTCATTGCCTGATGTGCAAACATCCGGTGAAAAAGGTGATTGGGCGCGTCAACGTCCCCAAGATCACAAAACCGTTGTCCGTTTCCGACGCGAAGCGGGCCGGATTTACCATTTTGGAGCGCCGCGACAAAGGTGTTTACGAGCGTCTGTGAAGATCGCCGCTCTCAACGGAGCAAGGTGGCGCCCCTGCCCCTGCGACAGAGCGGGAGAGACGGCCGCCTTTGCTCGAAAGGATCGTGACGGACTTGTTTCTCAATAGATAGTGGACAAGTCGCGCTCCCGGTTCTATAATTTTTCCCTTCAATGACTGATATTGACCCTCTTAGTACCCATGCGGTCTCCGGGACCGCATTCGTTGCCGGTGATTTTCCCTCACTCGGCGAGACCTTCCTCGTGGCGGGAGGGGTTGTTTTTTTCCTTCTCCTGAATGCCTTTTTTGTCGCATCGGAATTCGCCAGCGTCCGTGTGCGCCGCAGCCAGCTTATGGTTGAGGACGCCCAGACTCCGGGACAGACCAAAAAAATCAGGGCGGCCCAGAATGTCGTGGAGCATTTGGACTCCTATCTGACGGCAAACCAGGTCGGCATTACGCTGGCCTCTCTGGCCCTTGGCTTCCTCGGCGAGCCCTTTGTCGCCCGGTTGGTGGCGCCTGTCATGTCCGCCTGGGGCAACTGGAGCCAGAGCACCATTCAGATCGTCTCTCTCGTGATCGCTTACGGTGCGTTTACCTTTTTTCACGTTGTGATCGGGGAGCTGATTCCCAAGTCCATCGCGATACGCTACCCGTACGCGACGGCCATCAAGCTGTCTCCCTGGCTGCGCCGCTTCTATGTCGCCGTGTACGGCGTTATTACGGCCTTTAACGGGACGGCCAATTTCATTTTGCGCGTTTTTTTCAAGATTACTCCCAAGGATCTGCAGGGGCACGCCCATAGCTCCGACGAGCTTGTCTTCCTCGTGGAGGAGAGCGAGAAGGTACAGGCCGTGAGCGAAACGGAGGCCCGTATTTCCATGAATGCGCTGGAGTTGAGCGAAATGACGGTCAAGGACATCATGACGCCGCGCAGCGAGGTGGTGACTCTGGATCTGGAGGACTCCTTTCAGGAGAACTGGGAGAAGGCTTGTGAGACAAAACACACGAGATTTCCTCTGGTTCGGGGGCATTTGGACTCCGCCGAGGGGCTGATCCATATCAAGGATATGGTGCGCCTGATCAATCAGGAGTCACCCGACCTGCTCAGCATCAAGCGGGAGTTGAAGGTAGTGCCCGAGACCATGCCCGCCGATGCCAGACCCTGCCCTCGCCGATCTGGGCGTGGTACAGGTCGAGCATCATCTTGACGTTCGGGTGCCCGACGCCCTCGACGAGGGCAAGAGTGTCCTTGGCGCGGGCCAGCGGCACACCCGGATGGTCGACGATGGTGTTGAGGTTCTCGACGCAGAACGTCACGCCGGACGCCGCGCCGAGGTCGCCGATGCGCTCCAGGGTGCGCAGCGCGCTCGACCACATCTGGCCGGTGGCGCGTTGCCGCGGCCGGGCGGCCCGACCGTCGACGAGCTC
>CAZNVW010000036.1:0-18086 GCA_964576595.1 uncultured Verrucomicrobiales bacterium | reverse complement strand
TTTGACGAGGCCTTCGCCTGGAAGCCCGACGTCATCTACCTCCTCCGCGTGCAAAAAGAGCGGCAGGACGCCCCCTTCTTCCCGAATGAATCCGAGTACCACAAAATATTCGGCGTGACGGAGCAGCGTCTCGAGCGCATCAGCGGCGAGGGCATCTATCTCATGCACCCCGGCCCCGTCAACCGCGGCGTCGAGATCTGCGACGAGGCCATGATCTATGACCGCACCCTGATCAATACCCAAGTGGAAAACGGCATCGCCTGCCGCATGGCCGTCCTGTACTACCTCACCCCCGGCACCAATCTCTAAGCCCCGCCGATCATGGAAAATCTTCTTATTGAAAACGCCGTTCTGGCCGAGTCCTCCACCCCCGTCTCCCTGCTTGTACAAGACGGCGTCATCCGGGCCATCGGGCCGGATGCGGGAGCCGGCGCCCCCGCAGACGCTCTCCGCATTGACGCCAAAGGCAACCTCCTCCTGCCGGGCCTCTATGATATGCACGCCCAGCTGGGCCAGCCGGGGCACGATCACCGCGAGACGATCAAACACGCGACCGAAGCCGCCATCAACGGCGGCGTGACCGGCCTCTGCGCCATGCCCGATACAAAGCCCGCCATAGACAGCGCGCCCATGGTGCGCACGGTGTCCGCCCTGACTGCCGAGGCCCGCATCCCCGTCCAGATCGCGGGCTGCATCACGGAGCAGGCTGAGGGCGAGCAGCAGGCCTCCTACGGCAATCTGGCCGCACTCGGCATCAAGCTCCTGACAGACGGCAAAAATGTGCCGCAGAACTATCTCCAGCTCCGCCGGGCCATGCAGTACGCCGGGGAAATGGGGCTGATCTTCGGCATGAGAGGCGACATCTCCGTCCTGACAGACCACTCGGTCGCCCATGAGTCGGCCACCTCCTACGCGCTGGGCCTGCCCGCCGCTCCCGCCATCGCCGAGGAAATGGGCGTCTTCAACGCCATGTCCCTCGCCCTCGATTCCGGAGCCGCCCTGCACATCCAGACGCTCAGCACCCGGGGGAGTCTCGACGCCTTCCGCTCCCGCAAGCATCTGGGGCAGTTCTCGTCGGAGGTCGCCCTCCACCACCTCGTCTTCACTCATGAGGATATAGGAGATCTGGATACCAACATGAAGACTCTGCCCCCGCTCCGGGACAGGGAAGACACGGAGGCCCTGATCGCCGGACTCAACGACGGTACCATCGACTGCCTCGTCAGCAATCATACTCCCTGCACGCCTTTCGAAAAGCTCCAGGACTTTTGCTCGACTCCCGCGGGAATGATCTCTCTCGATACCTTCCTGCCCGCCCTCTACACCACGCTGATCAAGCCGGGCAAAACGAGCTGGCGAACCGTCATCGGAGCCGCCAGCCGCAATCCCCGCAGAATCATGGGGCTGGACGAGGCTAGACTGGAGGCGGGCGCGCCTGCCGACTTCGTCCTGTTCTCGCCGGACGAGACGACCGAAGTGACCCCGGACTTCCTGCGCTCCAAATCCCGCAATACTCCCTGGCTGGGTAAAACGCTGCAAGGCAAAGTCTCCTTTGTCTTCAAGGGTGGTATTTTGAAAAACGAGCTCTCCTGACCGGAACCTCACCCTTCCCCCATGAACTCCGTCCCGTTCTCCGTGATCGGTCACGTGCGCTCCTGCTTTACGGAGAAATTCGGCACGCCCCGCCAGCCGGGGATCGTGCCGTCGGCCCGGGCGGAACTTGTTTTTGAACCGGAATACAGAAACGCGGACGCCATCCGGGGGCTGGAGGACTTCAGCCATGTCTGGCTCCTCTTCCTGTTTCACAAGACGGCCGCTCAAGGCTGGCGGCCGACCGTGCGACCTCCCCGTCTCGGCGGCAACGAGCGCAAGGGGGTCTTTGCGACACGTTCGCCCTTTCGCCCCAACCCGATAGGCCTGTCCGCCGTCAAGCTCGACGGCATCGACACGACCGTCCCCCATGGCCCCGTCCTGCTCCTGTCCGGCACGGACATTGTGGACGGTACGCCCGTGCTGGACGTAAAGCCCTATCTGCCCTTTGCCGACTCTCTCCCCGAAGCGCGAGGCGGTTTTGCCCGGCAGGCGCCCGAGCCGGTCCCCGTCGTCATCCCGCCCGGCGCAGAGGCCGCCTGTACGCCCGCGCAGCTCGCCGTCATCAGGGAAACGCTCTCGGCAGACCCCCGCCCCGCCTATCACGACGACGGGCAGAGGCTCTACGGCCTGAGTCTCGACGGTCTCAATATACGCTGGCGATGCGCCGGCGGAGCCATCCATGTAGAATCCATCTCCCCCCTGCCATGACACAACATTCCCTCCTCACCGTCAAAAGAAGAGCGCTCCTCAAAAAACGGGCGCTCGACTGCCGCGCCGACATTGTCTTCTATGGAGACTCCCTGACCCATTATTGGGAAACGGAGGGCAAAGAGGCCTGGCTCCGCCATCTCGCTCCGCTCAACGCGGAGTCCTTTGGCGTCGAGGGCGACACTACCCGGGAGCTCAAGGCCCGGCTGGAAGAGGGAGAAATGAATCTCGCCCTGGATCCCAAAATCTGCGTCCTCCTGATCGGAACAAACAATACGACCGCCAACTGGGGCAAGGAGCCTGTAGAGGAAACGCTGGACGGCATCCGCGAAATCGCGGAAATGCTCCTGCACAAATTCCCTCTGACCCGCCTGATTATCGAAGAAATATTCCCCAGGGGCCGGGCGGTCAAAAATGCCGTGAGGGCAAAAGGGCAAAAAATCAATGAAGTCCTCCGCACATGGAATCTGCCGCGAACGAGCCTGCGCGCCGACGGCGCCCTCCTGCTCGACGACGAAGGGCGGATACGCCCGGAGTACACGACCGATTACATCCACCTCTCCCCGGAGGGGTATGAGCTATGGGCCGCGGAACTGTCAAAGGGCCTGCAAGACATGACGGCTCTTTAACCCTCTCTTTTCCCTCGTTTTTTTCCCTCCCTTCCCTATTATGCACTCCATGAACGATCAATTGGCCATAGGCGTAGACTTCGGCGCGACCTCCATCAAGATGGGCGTTGTACAAGGTTCCCGCATTCTGGAATCCTCCATTCCTCTCGCTACTCAGGAGTATGACAGCCCGGAGAGTATCATGGAGGCCATGCTCGAAACCATCGGCGGCCTTATGGAAAAGCACTCGGGCATAACCGCCATCGGCCTGGGCATGCCCGGCTGGTGCGACTACTACAAGGGGGTGCTCTACCAGCTGACCAATGTGCCGGTGTGGGATCGTGAAGTCCCGGTGAAGGAAGTCTTCGAGCGCCGGCTGAATCTCCCCGTCACCATAGACAACGACGCCAACTGCATGGCCTATGCGGAGTGGAAGCTGGGAGCCGGCAAAAACAGGCAAAACCTGGTCTGCCTGACTCTCGGGACAGGCATAGGAGGCGGAATCATCATCCATAACCAAATGGTCAGGGGCCGCCGCTGCTCCGCCGGGGAGCTGGGCCAGACCAGCATCAACTGGAACGGGCGACGGGGCCACTTTGGGAATCTGGGCGCGATAGAAGACTATATAGGCAACAATGAGCTGGCAGTAGAGGCCCAGCTCCGCTACGCCCACGAGGGGCAGCGCCGGGAGCTGGAGGAGTGTACGCCCAGGCTGCTCTCGGAAGCCGCGCTGAAGGGCGACAGAATCGCGCTGGCGCTATGGGACGACTACGCCCAAAAGCTCGCCAGTCTTATTATGAATATGACTTACGCCCTTGTACCGGACGCCTTCATCATCGGCGGCGGCGTCTCCAAGGCGGGAGATCTTATTTTTGCCCCGCTGCGCCGTCATCTACAGGAGCAGCTTTTCCCGGTGCTTTACGAAGACTTGAATCTTCTTCACGCCCACTTCGAAAATGAGGCGGGCATCATCGGAGCCGCCCACATGGCCCTGGATAAATAACCGGCCCCTGCTCTCCCATGCGGAACAGGATAAACCGCCGCGGGCCATTTCCCCCGATTGCTTGAATGGGAAAACAAAATCCCCGGCAAGCGTTTCACTTGCCGGGGGGAAACGGGATATCAAATCCCGTCTTCAGT
This sequence comes from uncultured Verrucomicrobiales bacterium, assembly GCA_964576595.1. Classification (GTDB taxonomy): domain Bacteria; phylum Verrucomicrobiota; class Verrucomicrobiia; order Verrucomicrobiales; family Akkermansiaceae; genus CAZNVW01. The sequence continues at coordinate 14,037 of CAZNVW010000036.1, read as the reverse complement.
GAGTCCGTATTGTTATTGGGGCAGGTTGTCTATATCAAAGTCACAGGAGGTATTCCCTGTTCTCGCGTCGATTGCCAGCCTACTGGATTCGATACTGAAAAGATGTGTCGGCGCTATCCCGCGCAAATTCTGCACATACTGCCTCATTTTGTCCCGGTTAGGTTGATTGAGTGAAACAAAGTACCATCTTGCGTCGCCTTTGATCTTTTTGCCAAAAGAAGTAAAGGCCGTCTTCAAATCAGCGTCGGGGGTGATATGCATAAGAACGGCCTGATTGTCATCGCACGCTCCCACGATAACGCATGCATGCGCCGACGAGGACCAAATGATATGCTTGCCGCCCAGATGAGCGAATGCCTGATCATCCTGCCCCATGTGCACGAATCTTCCGGCGGCAGAGGACAGCGCTTCACCAGGCTGAAGCCATGATTGTATATTCAACATATTGACTGTATTTGTTTATTGTTTACGCCCGATTACAGGCGGGAAAAACTCAATACAGGATACCCGGAATATTCCCAATCAGCCTCTTCCAAAGGGGCTTTTTTATTTTATAGATAGCGACAATTTCCTGCCGTATGATAAAATCAAAAGTGACAGATATGAATACGCTTTTCCATCCGCTCTTACAGAGAGTAAAGGACCTGGTGACGCAAAGTCCGGCTATCGCTCTGACGGGGCTCGCTTGCCATGCCCGGAGAAGTGGGTGCCGCTCCTGTCATCCAGGACAGATCCGCCGGGGAGGAAGCGGGACGCCGTCTTCCAGCTCCAGGTCGCCCCGGCTCCCTCACCTGAGGGAGCTTCTCCGAACACCGGGGACATTCCAGGGAATAGTGATTCGGGGGGCGTTTAAGATGTCCCCCGTAAGGAGGCCGCTTTTACCATGTATATCGCCACCCCGGTTTCTTTAGTTCAAATAAGACAGGTTATGCCACAACAGACAAAAAGAAGGAATAGTACAGAAAAAATGCGTTAATTACGAATTTTGGAAATACCATTTTCTCCCTTTCCTATTTTTTCCGATTTTACGCATTATCGGATTTCTTCTTTAGCTCACGACGCTCTCTCGCCTTCATGGATCTCATTTCAGAAATACGCTCACGAGCCGCTCTAATAGCTACTGCTTCAATACGTTCCGCAATAGACACCCCGATGGACCGGGCTACTCCCTCCTCTACGGCAAGAACAATAGCGGGCAATTCTATCTTTGTTTCCACATGCGTACCTTTTTTGGTTCCCATAGATTCTATTTACGCAATTACGGTAAATAGTCAAAATAAAAATACCGCAATCGCGAAAAACAATCAGGGAAAATTATTTGCCTTTATCTTTAAATAACTTATTCTAATCGTGTGGAAAATCTCAAGGCACAAATAAAAAAATGGCTTAAGGAAACGCGCAGGACACGTCACTGGCTGGCCGACCAGTGTGCCGAAACTTCCAAGCGAACGGTTGACGGCTGGCTCGCCCCGTCCGGCAAGATACCCGAGGGCAAGGCCAAGTTCATTGAACGCTTGATGATGAATGATACGGTCAAGTCCCGCCGTGTCAGGGAAGAGGTCGAGCTATTCGACATTCTCTCCGACATTGAAGTTGTTGCCTTGAAATTCACCAAGTCGGAATGGTCCAAAATCCGAAAGGCCGCCAAGATGGACGATATGACGCCGGAGGAATGGATTCGAAAGAAAATCATCGAAGACGCCGATGAAATCCTGAGTGAATGAAGGTAAAGCCGCGCCCGTGCCGGAGCGCGGGCAAACGGATATTCTACACGCCTTCGGATTCCGGTCTGGAGGCTTTTTTCTTGTCTGCGTCCTCGACAAACTCGGCCCGGCAATGATCCCGCCAGCCCGGGAAATTCCACTTGTTGGGGAAATCGCGGCATTGCTGGGGTTTTACCGGATTGATGAGGCACCCGCCGTCCTGCAGAAACAGGCACTCGTCATTCTCTTTTTCCAGAATGGACAGGCTGTTCCTGTCCGAATGTATGCGTGTGCATTGCTCGATAAAGTCATGTTCGGGCATCTTGAGCCATTCCGCTATTTGAGCCGTCTCCTCCGGGGTAATGCGCACATCTCCGGGCCAGCGGCAGCAGGCGGTGCATCTGCGGCAGACGTAGGAACCGGAGGGGGAATCGGGGGGTAAATCGGACATGGTAAAAGAACGGGAGGCGGCACGATAAAATATTCCTTCTTTTTAGGCAAATTCCGATTCTGTTGTCCTTGCCAAATCGCCCGTTTTCAGGTTTGAATAGCGTATGTCAAATTCCGAGCGTTCCGGAACGGGATCAGTGAGCAGCGAGTTCTCCTGGGAAACTATACGGCTGGCCCTCCAGTCGGACAAGGAGGGCATCTACGACTGGGATATTGAGAGCAATCATATCCAGTATTCTTCCCACTGTCTGGAGCTGCTGGCCATGGATCAGGAGACGGGCGACATACCCAATATATTTACCGACTGGGACAGTGTCATCGTCGATGAGGACAGGGCTTATTTCGAGACTTCCCTGAGACGCTATCTGGAGGGGCACAGCGATGCGCCCTTTCGCGTGGAAACCCGCTTCCGCAACCCGCACAAGACCTCCTGGAGATGGGTGCGCATCACGGGTATCGCCAGGCGTGCGCCCAATCGGCAGGCCATACGTCTGACCGGGGCTTTTGTCGATATTACGCGCCGCAAGACGGCGGAGGCCCAGCTCGAGGAGGAGCGCCATCTCTTCCGCCTGTTGATCGACCATATCCCCGACAACATTTTTTTCAAAAACAGGGAGTCCCGTTTTGTCGTCGCCAACGCCTCTACCGCCAAAAAGCTGAATGTCCCCACGCCCTCCGATTTGATCGGCAAGACGGACGCCCACTTTTTTGACCGGGAAAAAGCCGGTGAATGGCGCAAGGAGGAGCAGCGCATCATGTACGGGCAGACGCCGCCCATCGTCTCCTCATTGAGGCGGGAAACCTGGAAGACCGGGGAGGACTCCTGGTGCATGGCCACCAAAATCCCCTGGAAGGGCAAGGATAATCAGCTCAAGGGGATACTCGGCATCACGACAGACGTCACCTCGATGGTGCAGGCCCAAATGGCGCTCAAACGAGTCGCCGCCGAGCTGGAGCTGAAAAATCAGGCTTTTGAAAAGGAGATACGCCTCGCCCGGGAGGTACAGCTGGCCCTGCTGCCCCAGCAGGTGCCCTCTACCGTTTACTCCCATGAGGGAGAGCTGCGGCAGCTTGATTTCTTCCACAAATACCAGCCCTCCGGCGGCGTAGCCGGGGACTGGTTTGAAGTCTTCCCCATCAACGAGCGCAAAATAGGCGTCTTTATCTGCGATGTGATGGGCCATGGCGTGCGGTCGGCCCTGGTCGCCTCAATGATCAGGGGGCTGCTGGAGGAAGCGGTGCGGGAGAATCCCATGCCCGGGGCCTTCCTGTCTCTGGTGAACGTCAATCTGAGCAAAATACTGGCCCGGTCGGAATCGACGATGTTCGCGACGGCCTTCTACATGCTCATCGACTTGAAGAACAAGGTGGTCTCCTATGCCTCGGCGGGACACCCGGCCCCCCTGTACAGGGACTCGGTGCATAACGAAGTCCGCGATCTGGAGTCTCCCCGGGGAATCGCCCTGGGGCTTATGGAGCACGCCGTTTACAAAGATTCCTCTCTGGCTTTGTCGGACGGCATGGGCTTCCTCCTGTTTACAGACGGGCTGATTGAGGCCAGCAACAGCAAGGGTGAGGAGCTGGGGAGAGCCCGCGTCAAACAGTGCCTGGGTCAAAAGCTGCTCGGCTCTGCCGAAGACAGCGTACTGAAAGCCATGAAATGCGCGAGAGACTTTACCGGAGGCGACTCTTTTGACGATGACATTTGTCTGCTTGCCCTCAAATACAAAGAGAAGTAGATTGTCCTCCGTCTCGACCGCGCCGAATCTCTTCCTGCACTTGTTCGCCCGGTTGAAATGACGCCCTCCCACCCGACATGCCCTCGTCCCCTCCACCCTCCCAGGATAATCTCCCGGAAGCCCTGCGCGCTCAGCTCAAGGCCTTCCGCAGGGCTCTGTGGAAAATAAAGCTGACAGAAGCCATTCTCTCGGGCGTCGCGGGTTTTGTAGTCTCCTATCTCATCCTGTTCATTTCAGACCGCTTCTGGGCCACGCCCAAGCTTCTCGCCCTGGCTCTGCTGATAGGGGGCACTCTCCTTTCCCTCCTCTTCACGCCCTACTGGATACGCCGCTGGATATGGCAGGAGCGGCATGCGGGCCAGCTCGCCCAGCTGATCGCCAAACGGTTCCCCAAGCTCGGAGACAGGCTGCTCGGCGTCGTGGAGCTCCAAAGACAGGAGAATAGTCTGCTGCACTCGGAAACGCTCAAACAGGCGGCCGTCAGGCAGGTTGCGAAAGACGCCTCATCCGTCGATTTTACGGAGGCCATCCCCCATCCTCGGCACAAGCTCGCGATTGCCGCCGTTCTCATTCTGGCCGCGCTGGTCGCAGCCATCGCCGTCTGGGCGCCCGAGGCCGGAGTCAACGCCCTGAGCCGCTGGGTCATGCCCATGTCGGACGTGCCCCGCTATACTTTTACGCGGCTCAGCGACATCCCGCACACTTTATACGTTCCTCTGGGCGAGCCGTTCCATATGACGGTCCGGCAGGACCCCCTCTCCCGGGTCAAGGCGGACTATGCGTATGCCCGGTGCGCCGGGGGAGACTGGCTCAAGGAAAAGCTCAAGGAGAGCGATGACGGGAAAGTCGTCAGCCGTTTCACCTTCCCCGGCATTTTTGAGGAGCAGATGATCGACATAGAGGCGGGAGACGCCCGCTACTCCGTTCGCGTCATTCCCAGCCTGCGTCCCAATATTCAAGAGTTGTATGCCGAGGTAACCTACCCCGAGTACACCGGCAGACCCGCAGAGAGGCTTACGTTGAAGACGGGCGGGCTCTACGTTCTGAAAGGCAGCAAAGTCCGGCTGAAGGCCCAGTCCACGGCTCCATTGAAGGAAGCGGTGGAAGTAAGTGCCGACGGCAGTAAAAAGCCTCTGGCCGTCAGCCAGTCCACCGTTACATTCCCGGAGCGGGTCATGGAGGGGCACGAGGAGCTCGCCTTCTCCTGGACGGATGTCAACGGCATAGGCGTGCAGACGCCCTTCCGCGTCCGTCTGGAGTCTGTCGAGGACGCGGCCCCCGAGATTTACCTGCAGGGACCCGGACGTGAGATTTACCTGCTGGAAAAGGAAAGCGTCAGTCTCTCCCTGATGGGGACGGACGACCACGGGTTGAAGGAGCTGGGGATCTCGTGGAACGGCACTCTCTCCAACGGAGGCAGAAAGCTGCTCGACGGCGACCGGCAGATACCCCGCCTCGAAACCGGGTTCATCTTCCAGGCCGATTCTCTCGGCATCAAGCCGCAAAGGCTGACCGTCCGCGGCACGGGTACCGACTACAGGCCGGGGAGAGAGCCCGTGTACTCGGCGCCCCTGACTATTTTTGTCCTCGACAAGAACGAGCACGCCCAGATGATACGCGCCGGGCTTGAGCGCATGGCGACTGAGATAGAGGAGCTTACGCAGCGCGAGCAGGCGCTGAGCGACGAGACCGCCCAGCTGCTCAAGAAAAATCAGGAAGAGCTCCTCTCTCCCGAGATACGGGAGCAGCTGAAAGAGCTCGCCGCCGCCGAAGCGGAAAATGCGGACAGGCTCCGGGAGCTGCTGGAGAAAATGGACGAGCTGTTTCAAAAGGCTCTGAGAAACGACCAGATAGACGCCGCCGCAATGCGCCCCTTCCATGACGCGCGGGAAATCCTGGGCGAGCTCCCCGACCATTCCCAGAAGCAGGCGCAGGAGGCGCTCAAGCAGGCGTCCCGCAACAACAATACGCCGGAAAAAACCAGGCAGGAGCTGGAAAAGGCGGGAGAGAAGCAGCAGCAGTCTCTCAAGGAAATGAACTCCGCTCTGCAAAAGCTGTCTCAGGCCACCAAAAACATGGAGGAGGGTACTTTCATCGCGCGGTTGAAAAAAGCCTCCGACAAGCAGCGGGAGATTTCCGATTCCATTCAGGGAGCTCTCCCGGAGAGCGTCGGCCTCATCCCCGAGGAGCTGGATAGCAAAATCCGCCAGATGCTGGGCCTGCAAACCGCCCAGCAAAAAACGCTTACACGCGATGTCCGCTGGATAGCGGATGATCTGTCCGGCTTTTTCCTGCGCTCCAAGGACCCGCTCCACGGGCAGGTTTCCGCGGAGATGCAGTCCTTTTTCCTGGATCAGAATATGGATGCGCTCTCCGTCGAAATCACTGATAACCACGGAGCGATCGTGATAAATACCGCGCAGCGTTTTGCCGCCCTGTTTCTCAAATGGGCAGGGATGATGGAAAAGGCGCAGAAGGAGACCTCCTCCGGCGGCGGCGGTGATGGATCGGGCAATGATGACAGTATGTCCGAATCCGACTTTGATTTCATGTTGAAAGTCATGAAAATGATTCAAACCCAGCTGGACATACGCTCCCGCACCCGCGCGATTGAAGACGAGCGCAGGGAAAACGCCCCCTCACCTCCGGCAGCGCCGGCCTCCCCCACCCGCTCATGAACAGGCTCCTCCCCCTCCTTATTGCTTTGACCAGCGGAGTCTGCCTGGCGCAAACGGCACAGACGCCCCGGGCCGAAGACGCCCCGGTCGCTCTGTCAGACGAGCAAAAGAACAAGACCTCCAAAGTGGCCGACGACCAGGATGAGCTCCAGGCCGATGTCCAGGAGCTCGCCGCCGTGCAGACCGAGCAGGAAATCATCCGCCTCATGGAGGAGTGCCGCCATGCCATGAATGACGCCATTGACGAGCTGGAGTTTTTCCGCACGGGAAGCAAGACGATTGCGGCCCAGACCGAGGTCATTGAAAAAATATACAAGGCCGCCGAGCAAAAGGCACAGGGCAGCGGCAAGTCAGGCATGAAGGGCATGCTGCAAATGATGCAGGGGATGATGGGCAACAGTCAAAGCTCCTCAGGCGGCAACAACAGCGGCCACGCCGGAAAAAATCCGGGACAGGGAGGGAGCGGTGAATCGGATCTCTCCGGCGGGTCTGTGCGCGGCTCGTCGTCGCAAGCGCCGGAAACACGCCGCCTGTCAAAATCGGCAGGCACGGCAGGGCTCTCCTGCCCGGCGGAGTTTAACGAGGCCATGGACGCCTACAACAAAAGCCTGAACAAGCCGCAATCTGAAGAGGGCGAAGAGGAGAGAAAGGCCCCCCGATCATGAACCGCCTCAACCGTACCGCTATGCTTGCGGCGATACCGCTGGCCCTGTCGGCCGCAGTCCCGCCCCCTGCTCAGGCTCAGTCGCTCTTCTCTCGAGTGGAGAGCGCCGTGCCCGCGCGTGTAGATACCATGTACGTCAAGGGGCTGCGCCACCTCCAAACCACCCAGAAGCCGGATGGCAGCTGGACGGGGCAATATGGAGACGAGCCGGGCATCGTCGGTTTTGCCCTGATGGCCTTCCTCGCCCACGGAGATGAGCCCAATATCGGCCCCTACGCGCCCCAGATCAGGAAGTGTATCGACTTTATCCTCAGCAAGCAAAGTCAGAGTACGGGCTACATCGGCTCCAGCATGTACACGCATGGATTCGCCACACTCGCGCTGGCGGAGGCGTATGGCGTCGTGCGCGACGACAGGATAGGCCCGGCCCTGCAAAAGGCGGTCAATCTCATCTTGACAGCGCAGCAGAACAATGCCCTCGGGGGCTGGCGCTACTCTCCCTCGGCAAACGACTCCGACACGACTATTTGCGGGTGCCAGATGATGGCCCTCTTCGCCGCGCGCAATGCCGGCCTCGGCATCCCCGCGGAGGCTTTTGCCAAGGCCCAGAAGTTTATGGACTCGTGCCGGGACGCGCAGGGCGGGTACGGCTATACGACCCCGGGGATGCGGGTGACTCTCTCGGCGATCGGCAGTCTTGTCCAGTCCATCGGCAAAAATACGAGGACGCCCTCCTACAAGCTGACGGTGGATTTGCTGAAAAAAAACCTGAACTACCGGGAGGACATGTACCCCTTCTATCACGAGTACTACATGGCTCAGGCCCTCTTTCACGCCGATGAAGAGGCCTGGAAGCAATGGAACGCCAAAAACATACGCCTGCTTTTCGCCTCCCAGCTGCCGGACGGGAGCTGGCCATCCTCCAACTCGAAGGCCTACTCCACTACGCTGGCTCTTCTTTCACTGGCGGTGAACTACCGTTTCCTGCCCATTTACGAGAAATGAGATCACGCCCGGCACATTCCTGTCTGCTGACGACGCTCCTGCTGGGATGCGTCGCCCCGGTCTGCCTGTCTCATGCACAGGCCCCGGCACAGGGGCAGCCCCTCCCCAGGACGGCTGCGCCAGAGTCGACGCCCCCGCCGCCCGGGCAGGCGGACTCCCCCCGCTCAAGGGAACAGGTTTTTTTCAAATCAGGCGGCAGGATGCAGGGCCAGCTGCTCCAGTCGGACGGCGTCCGCATGCAGTTTCGCCACAATGCGTCTCCCTCCCCTCTTGCCCTCAAGGTGCAAGGCATCGAGTTCGTCCTGTTTGACGTTCCCTCCACCGACCCGGATTATACGGACAGGGTACGCTTCAAAAATGGCGATCTGCTCCCCTGCCGGCTGGAAAAAATGGACAAAAATACCTTTACCGTCAGGGCGTTGCAGGACAAATCCTTTACTATCCCCGGAGACCAGATCGCCCGGTTCTACTTTTCCGCAGGCAATCCGCTCCCTCTCATTCATTCTCCGCAAAGTTTCGCGCTGAGAGAAACGCCCAAGCGTCCCGAAACGCCCGGCTTCCTCAGTACTCTGAACAAGAAGCAGCAAAAAGCCGATCGGACGGAGACGGATGACCCCGTCTCGGTGGATGAGTGGCGCGGCCGGAGTCTCAACAGGTGGAAATGGCTGGGAACAGCCGAGGATCACTCTCTGGAGATCCCCGCCGGACGGGGCATGGTGAGCAAGGCCATCGGCATGACTGACAGGTTTACGCTCTCCGGCTCCTATTACGGCCCCAGCGATGTGGGCCGTAAAAACCGGGTAAACAACAATGCCTTTTCCTTTGGGATGAATATTATCATCGGGGGCACTTATGAAGAGGTAAACGGTTATCTCGACGGCAATAATTACGGGGATTTCTATGTGCTCGAGCTGTACCCGGCCCAGGTCAACCTCTACCGCTACGCAAAGTCGGAGAACAAGAAGACTCTGCTGATCTCGCGCAAAATGCCCATTGATCTGAAAAAGAGAGGGAGCTCCTATTCCTTCCAACTCAAGGGGATAGATAATGAGATACAGCTCACGATCGACAAGGAGCCTCCCGTATCGGCGATAGACAGGAGCCAGGACAGGGTCAGGAGCGGGCAGTTTACCCTGATGAATACGGAATACATCCCCATCATCCTGAAAAATATCACTCTGACGACGACGCCCCGGATCATTGATTTTCCCTCCGAAAAGGAGACCGGGCAAAAAGACGGCGTCAAAGTCCTGCTCACGACGGATGGAGATGAGCTGCCGGGAGAGATTGCCTTGTTCGAGCCGCAAAAAAGCCGCCTGAACTGGGCCGTCTCCGGGGAAAACTCGGTGCCCCGCGCCATTGATCTGGAGTTTATCTCCTCTATTACGGTGGGCGCTCCCCAGCCGGAAAAAAAGGGAGTGCTCCTTGAACTGGCTACTTCCGGCACGTTGAGGGGAACTCTCCTCTCCCTTGATGAAGCCTCCGTCAAGCTCAAGCACGCCGCTCTGGGAGAGCTGACCCTCCCCAGAACCCGGATTCGAAAAATGGAGTTCCTCGACCCCTTGCCGAAACAACAGGAAAAGGAGGTCAAGCCGTGACTCAGACAACCATCCTGTCCCTTCTCTTCGGCGGTGCGCTCCTTCTTTGCTCTCCCTCTGTCCGGGGGGAACCGCCCGTACAAGAGCTGTCCCCTGCAAAGACGAACTCTCCCTCACCTCCAACGGAAGGAATCATCCTGTTTGAGAGCGGCGACAGTCTGCCGATCGTCCTGTCTTCGAAACAGACAGACAGCTCGTGGCTGGAGGCAACCTCGCCCCTGCTGGACGGCAAAGCTCTCTTTGACATCAAGAAAATCGTTGCGATCCAGTTCCCCAATGAGGAAGCGTCCATCGGGCAAAACGTCACGATTCAAATGACCAATGGCGACATCATCCGGGGAAAACTGAAGAAGGCTTTTGACAAGACTCTGGAGGTGGAAACCTCCTGGTCCGGCGCCCTGCCCGTCCAGCGGAGCATGGTGGACAGCCTGTCCTTCTGCCCGCCGGACAGAATCATTCTGGACGGCTCGAAGGGCGCTCAAGCCTGGTCCAATGCCGTCAAGCGGTCCAGATGGCAGATCGACAACAACTCCTTCAGCTCCCGCGGGCGGGGCATGGTCTCCGCCGAGGCCGACCTCCCCGACAAATTGCGCCTTTCTTTCCAGTTCTCCTGCGAACGGTACGCCCAGCTCGCCATCGGCCTGTGGAGCGACAATATCAAGGAGGAGTACCCCCCGAATGTTTACATTCTGAATATCTACTCCTCTACCGTACAACTCCAGAGAAGGAAAAAGGGGGGAACCGTCAGCTACCAGTCCAGCAAAGTACCCCTTCTGGATATGGATGCGGAAACCAGCGGCAACTTCAGGGTAGATCTCTTCTGCGACAAGGAGAGCGAGACCTTCCTGTTGTATGTCAATGGCACTCCCCAGGCCTCATGGAACAAAAACTCCGAATTCAACAGTGATGATGAGGAAGGCGGAGCAGAAGAGGAAGACGACGACTCGCCAACGGAAAAGAAGGATAACAACGACGCCAGGGACAAGAGCCAGTTTGGCAAGGGGGTGTATTTTTCCAACAGGGCGCAGGGAAATAATCTGAATATCTCTGATGTCAAAGTCACCCGGTGGAACGGCGCCTATCCCGGGGAAATCCTCCTCGATGTGCCCAAGTCCATCAGGAGCAAGGCGGCGCCCCTGCTCCGCACAAACCGGGACAAAGACAAGCCCTCTCCAAAGGAAAAAGAGGGAGACGCACTCACCGACCGCATACAGCTCGCCAATGGAGACTTCATCTCCGCCGGCATCTCCTCAGCCTCGGATCAAAACCTCTCTGTCAAAGCCCCGGGTTATGAACTGGACATCCCTATCGCGCGCATTCTGGGCGCGGATATCCACCATACGGTCGAGCGGAAGCAACGCCTCAGCCGGGAGGATGTAAAACTCCATCTGGCGGACGGCTCCCTGATTACGGCCCGTCTCAAAAACGCTACGCCTGACACGCTGGAGATGTCTTCGGAATCTCTCGGCACCTTCCGTATAAAACTTTCCAGTGTACGCAATATACGATTCAACCTGTACGGCGCCCCTCGTAAAAAGCAACAGACGGAGAGCACTCCGCCTCCCGTGCAGGGGACGGGCACGCCTCCGTGACGCCGGCTTTCCTCTCCTGTCATAAACCGTTATTCAAATGTTATTATTTTCCTCTTCCTTTTCGCAGGAGGAAAACGTAGTGCTAATCCTATCCTGTTCCGCCATTCCCGTTATGCGACTTTCCCTTTACCTCCTTCCCTTGTGCTTCTCTCTGTCTGGAGCTGCCGAGACGCCGTCATCGCTCCCGGAGCCAAAGACGGAAACGGCCCCGCAAAAAGAAGAAGCGCCCGCCGAGTCCCAATATAAAATTCCGGATGGCAAAACGGTTCCCAAGATGGAAAAGGTGAGTGAGACCGAATTCAAAATAGGACAGGTTTCCTTCAACCCAAAGGACAAGAGTTTTTCCGTCCCGGCACAGGTCAACATGCAGGAGGGGCTGATTGAATACGCCCTTTGCATGCCCCATGGCAAGACTCATGAAGCGCTCTTTCTGACCCCTGCCGACCCCTTTCATATGAGTGTCGTGACCAAGCTGCTGGGATTCAAACCTTTCAAGGGACTGTTCCCGGAGCGCGACGAGAATCTGGAATGGAAGCCCTATGTCAAGCCGGAGCGCAAGCAGCTCCTCGACAATCTGGTGCAAATAGACGTCTCATGGAAAAAAGACGGCAAGACGGTTACAATGCCGCTCTCCGATCTGCTCACATTCAAGAATACGAAGCAGACTCTTGCCTCCCATGAATGGGTGCTGACCGATTCACTCATCTACAACAAGACCTATCAGGCAAGCGTCATTGGGGATGTCATCGCTATTTTCGGCGACCCCAATTCATTCATTGCCTATTCGGGATTCGCCAACGATGGGGAAAACGTCTGGATGGCCAACCCAAAAGTCGTCCCTGCTCCGGGTACTATTGTCACGATTACCGTTCGCAAACTGCCCCGGACCGAAGCGGACAAGCCTGTCTCTATCCGGCCGAAGGATCTCTCCGTGCCGGAGCCGGATAATTACATGTAACCCATTTATGATGAAAAATTATTTCACTAAAATCGCACTCGGCGCGATGTTTTTTTCGGCGCCGCTTCAGGCGGAAACAGCCATAGCCGGGCACGCCGTACCGTCTGTAGCTACTTCCGACGCCTCCGATGCGGCGCGATATGTTTCTGTCCGCAATGAAATCTACCGGGCCATCGAAAGGGGCAACGAATATTTGAAGTCCAAGCAGGCGCCAGAGGGCTACTGGGGGGCCCCCTCTTATCCGGCCGTCAGCGGTCTCGTCCTTACTGCGGCTCTCCGCTCTCCGCTCATGGAAAAGGGTGCGGACTGGCCCGAGTATATCAAAAAAGGTTATGACTTCCTGCTCGGCAGTCAAAAAGAAGACGGCGGCATCTACGACAAGGGCCTAGCCTCCTACAATACCTCCGTGTCCATGCTGGGCCTCCTGGCCGCCCAGAAAAAGGAATACGACCAGCCCATTCTGAAGGCTCGCAAATTCCTGATCAACCAGCAAAACCACTTCGCTCCCGACAATCCCTTTAATGGCGGCATCGGCTATGGAGGCAAGGATTCGCCCCCCACGGCGGATCTTTCCAACACGGCTTTGGCTCTGGAAGCCATTTATTACTCCCGGGACATCGCAAAAGACGGCAACCATGGCGAACAGCCGGATCTGGACTGGGACGCCGCAATTCAGTTCCTCTCCCGCTGTCAGGATTTGCCGGAAACGAACGATCAGCCCTGGGCGCACGAGTCCACCGAAAACAAGGGAGGTTTTGCCTATCTGCCCAAGGAATTCGAAGGGAAAAAAGGCAAAAAGAGCGGCATGATGAAACAGGGAGCCGCTCCTGCGCCCAAAGGAGAAAAAATATCTGCCGCCAGGGAGCCGGAAAAAACCGAACAAAAGGATCAGAAAAAAGAGGCGCTGAGAACCTACGGCTCCATGTCCTACGCGGGCTTGCAATCCCTGATTTACGCCCAGCTGAAAAAAGACGACCCCCGGGTAAAAGCGGTACTCAAATGGCTGGGCAGCAATTACACGACTAAAGAAAACCCCGGCATGGGAATCGACGGTCTCTATTATTATTACCAAACCATGGCCAAGGCCCTGAGCGCGGCCGGTATAGAAGACCTTACCCTTGCGGACGGCTCCACAGTAGATTGGCGCGACCATCTGGCCAAGGCCATTGTCAACAAGCAGCGGCCGGACGGCTCGTGGGTCAACACAAGCAACCGCTGGTGGGAGACCGATCCCGTCATCGTCACCTCCTACATGGTACTGGCGCTGGAACAGCTCTATAACGCCATGCCTTCAGGAACGGCCAAGTAGCAAACTTCATTTTCCTTTTCACTCCCGGCCGTTCCCCCAACTAATCAGTAGGGGGAACGGTTTTTTTAGATGAATTCGGAAAGAATACTTTGAAAGGAAACGTATTTGTAACGTAATTAATACTATGCCTCCCATTCCTTCTTCCCGAACCCTGACCACCCTTTTTTGCGCCGCTGCCGGCGCGGCCCTGTCCCTGTTGCCCGCCCAGGCAGCTACGGCCATGCCCCAGCCCTACCCCGCGCCCGTTTCCGGCGAACGACTGACACCCCCCATCTCGCCCAAGCCCTCTTTCAACGGAGCTAAAATATTCGGCGTACATCCCGGCTCTGATGTCATCTTTC
>CAZNVW010000035.1:0-18236 GCA_964576595.1 uncultured Verrucomicrobiales bacterium | reverse complement strand
CCAAGCATACGGCAAGCTTCAGGTGTACAAGGATTTTGACCTGATGATCGAGCGGGGAGACCGCACCGTCCTTGTCGGGCCGAACGGGGCGGGCAAGTCCACCCTGCTCAAAATCCTAGCCGGCATTTTGCCCATTGACTCGGGCGAGCGGAGCGTCGGGTACTCTACCCGTATCGGGTACTTCTCCCAGTCCCGCACCGACGGTTTGAATCTCGACAATACCGTTCTGGAAGAGGTCATGGGGTGCAACGCCGAAATTCGGGAGGAGGAAGCCCGCTCCATTCTCGGCTCCTTCCTGTTCCGCAGGACCGATGTTGAAAAACGCGTCCGGGTTCTTTCCGGCGGAGAAAAATCCCGTTTGAATCTGGTCAAATTCCTGGTGGACCCGCCCAATCTGCTTTTGATGGACGAGCCTACTACTCACCTTGACCTGTTGTCTGTCGAGGCTCTTGTACAGGCGTTGAAACGCTACGAGGGGACGCTCGTCTTCATCTCCCACGATGTGCACTTCATCCGCAATCTGGCGGAGAAAACGCTGCATATCAACCGGGGTGACGTGACGGTCTATAGCGGCGGATATGACTACTATCTCGAAAAATCGGGGCTTCTCAATGATGAGAAGGGCGGCATTACCGCCGGGTGACCTCCATCCCTGCCGATCATGCCGGTGCAATCCAGAGCGGTGACATGGGGTGACAGGATCACCTATGGAGCGTTTGTCGCGTTTGAGGGAGTCCTGAAGCTGTTTCCCCTGCGCGTCTGGTGCCGTCTGGGGCGGATGGTCGGCCTGCTGGCCTGGCTGGGGCTGCCCAAATACAGGCGTCTCGTCCGGCGCAATATGAAGATCCTGTTCAACGGGCAAAAAACGCTCGGGGAGCTGGATACGCTCGTGAAAGAGAACTTCCAGACCATTTTCTGCAATTTTATCGCGTCGGCCAAGGCGGCCACCATGAGCGACCGGGAGCTGGCCCCGTATTTTACCATTGTCGGGAAAGAAAATATTATTCGTTCCCTGGAGGAGAACGGCAAGGGCGTCATCTGCGTCATTGCCCACATGGGCAACTGGGAGTTGCTGGCCCGCATTCGCGGCAATTTTACGGAGGTCTCCCGTTTCGGTTCCATGTACCGGGAGCTGGACAATCCTCTGATTGAGGACCGATGGCACAGACGGCGTGAGAAGAGCGGCTGCGAAATGTTCGGCCGCAAGACGTCAAGTTTCGCCAACTCGACCAGAATATTGAGAGACAACGGGATGCTCGGCATCCTCTGTGACCAGAACGCGGGCAATTTTGGCATACAGGTGCCCTATTACGGCAAGATGGCGTCCACGACCAATCTCCCGGCCCTGTTGCAACGGCGCACGGGCGCCGTTTTGCATCCCGTGACCGTCAGGACGACTTCTCTGGGGAACTGGGAGGTAAGTTTCGGTCCGGAAATCCCGGTAGGGAACCGGGGAAAAGACATCCCCGATACAACGGCAAAAATCAATGCGGTGCTGTCCGGTATCGGCATTCAGTCTCCGGCGGACGGCTTCTGGATGCACAACCGGTGGAAGCAGGAGGCGGTCGTCCCCCGGGGCGAGGCCATTGCCGAGCTGACTTCGGATTATGGCCGGCCCTTCATTCCTTTCCGCCTGATTGCGGCTTTGCCGTCCCGTCTTGAAGAGGGGCTGCTGTTCCTGATCATCATGCGCTGCATTCTCCGGGCGCGCCGGGATGCGGAATGGGTGGTTTTATGCCCGCCCGGGCAGGCCGGTTTCTGGGCCTCCCTGCCGGAGGTCGTCTCCGCCGTGCCCAAAGAGGGAGACTGGAAGGCCTCTCTGGCCGCCGAGAACGAGACGACTGCGTCCACTTTTGACGTCGGCTACATGATGGACGACGACTCGGCGGTTCCCGCCGCGCTCAGGGGGATGTGCTCCGCCTATCTCCGGGGGCTGAGAGGCGAGCATCCCTTTTTTGCCCGTGACCGGGGCGGCGTTGTGCCCGAGGGGCCTCCAGGCCACAGGCTGGATGACTATGCCGCTTTCCTGAAGCTTTCTTTTCTCAATGTTCCTCTGGAGCCTTTTTATACTCCTGTCAGAACCTCCGTGCCGCCGGAGACGGCTCCCGTGATGATCTGCCCGTTCTCCCCGCAGGGAAGACAGGCTGAATGGACGAGGGATGGCTGGGCGGCCCTGATTTCCTCTTTGTCCGCTTCCTGCATTTTGGCCGTCGGAGAGGAAGACCGGGATTGCGCCGAAAGGCTGGCGGAGGAATTGGGCGTCCCTTGCGTGGCGGCTCCCCTGTCCGAATTGCATGAAGAGTTCGGCAAGGCCCGTCTGGTTGTCGGGGTGGATGGCTGGGCGACCCATTTGGCCGCCCATGCCGGAACGCCGACCTTGACGCTCTTCAGTACGCGCTCTCCAGAGCGCTGGGCTCCTCTGGGAGACGGCCACGGCTGGCTGTACGAGTCGGAGGGGCTGGAGCGTTTGGATGCTTCCGCCGTCTGCGAGGCCGTGCGGGGGATATGACCGCCCGGTTCAATGTAGGTGATAGCTCCGTCTTGAAGTTCCCCGCCGGAATCGAAACGCTTTTTGGCCCGGAAGTGAACATGATGCAGGGGAGTCATAAAGTTGTCCATAGCGGCAGGAAGCAATCTCGAAGGATTAAAGGCAGGCATTTACTCGTGGGCAGTATTCGCCGTTAATGTTTTGTTTGTTGAGGGGAAGAGGTGTGCGATGCTGTGTTAAAGATCATTAATATGTTATCATAAATGGGATAGGTGAGAATTTTTACGATTCTTCTCTTTTTTCGGAAGCGACGGTATTTCTCGGTGCGGCGGGGAAGGGGATTGTCCGAAGGGCTCAATCTTCTTTTTATTTATCCGTTTGATTGGCGGGGCTGTTTTTTTCTTTGTAGTTTAGCAGTTTGAAAGGAGACCGCTGTTTGCGCGCATTAAATAATAGGATGATTCCATACCCTTCCATGATTAGGTTAATAAAATATGTTGTTTTTTGTTCCTGCCTTGCCGCATCTGCCGCCGGAGGCGGGCAGAAGACTGCGGAAAAAAATTCTCCTGTCGTGGCTTCTCCGCTGCCTTTTGGCGAGGTGATGCCGGAAGGGTGGCTTCTTGAGCAAATGAGGCAGGATTTGAAAGAGGGAATCACCGGGCAATTTCCTTCTGTCAACAAGACGACGGAAAAACGCCTTTTCGTCCGCCATAACGCCCGGCCGGACAATGTTCCGCATTTGAAGGACGATGCCAATGTGCGCGGCTGGTGGTCAGGAGAGCATGAAGGATACTATAACGACGGGTACTTCCGGTCATCCTGGCTGGCGGGAGATGAGAATAATAAAAAAAAAGCCATACAGCGTCTTGACGACATTCTGGCGGCGGCTGATGACGGGTATATAGGCATATATTCCAGAGAGAGCCGGCTCCCCGATTCCGGGCCTGACGGGGAGCTCTGGGCGCAGAGCCGCCTATTTCAGGCCTTGCTGGCGTATTATGAGGCGTCGAATGATAAAAAAATCCTTCATGCCGTAGAGAGAGCCGTCAAGATGACTATGGTGAAGCGGGGTATTTTTCCCGGCCCTAATCAAAGGATGGGGGAGTATCTCATGGAGTCGGTTATTTTGATACGCTGGAATGGCTCTATCGACTGACGGGAGACGACTATTATCGCAAGGCTTACATCCGGTTGTACAAGGATTAAGCCAGGGGCGACACCCGGGATGTGGATTTGACTCCGGCTCATTTGACCGACAGGGAATCTCCATGGCGTTGTCATACGCCGCATACGGCAGAGTCCCTGGCTCTCCCGCTCACCGCTTTTTCCTACGGCGCGGCGGAATACGGGCAGGCCTCTTCCCATGTTCTCCACAAAGTTCGCAAATACATGAACCCGGGAGGCGGGCTTGTGGGGGATGAATCCATTCAAAACAGGCCCGGAACTTTCGATCTTCCCTCCGAATATTGTTCCATGACGGAAAGTGTTTCTTCCCTGAATCGAATGGATATATACCAGCATCCGTTCACTTCCGCCGACCTAGCAGAGCGGACGGCTTTCAATGCCGTGCAAGGAGGACGCTTGCACCCGGCTTCGACGGGGGTTACCTATTTATCGCGGGATAATCGTTATGAATCGACGTCGAAGAATGAAGAGCGCGAGCTGTACTCCCCAATTCTACGAGACTTCTTCCCTACTATATTGAGGGGATGTGGATGAGGAATCCGGAGAAAAATACTCTTTAGGCCCGTTTATACGGCGCTTCCCGCACTTCCACGCGTCTTAATAATACACGGGTGGTTATAGTGGAAAAAACGTATTATCCTTTTTCCGATAAAATACGCTTCGAAATAACTCCGGAAAAACCGGTTCGTTTCCGGCTGGTTCTTCGTATTCCGTCCTATGCGCAGAATTCGGAAATCAGCGCGCCGCAGGGGATGGAAGTGGTGAGGGGCAAGGACTCATTCCAGATAGAAGGGAATTGGGAACAAGGGGATGCCGTAGAGCTTGATCTGAAATTTGCCGTTCGTCCCGTTTACGACAGCAGGGGAGACGTCGCGGCGGCTTATGGCCCGTTGTTGTTCAGTCTTCCGTTCGAGGCGGAAGAAACGATTGTAAAAAAATTCCCGGATTCGTCCCTGGTCAATCGCGCATACAAGCTTCGTACTCCAGTGGACAGGGAGATGCGTCTGATGGATATTTCCCCTTTTAAGGCGAGGAAACGGGACAAGGCCGACTGGCTCCGGCCCTGGGCGTTTCCCCCGCTGGAGCTGATGGGCGAGCTGGAAAGGAAGTCTGGTGAAAAAGTGCCCGTATCTCTTGTGCCGATGGGGTCTGCCATCCTTCGCCAGACCGGGTTTAAGAGTAAGTAAAAAGGATTTTTTACTTGCTTGGGTATTCTTTTTCTGTTGCAAGGGGGGATAGGTTTTCGCTTGTAACAGGCTCATGTCATGAAGAGATCCATCTGTTTTTCAGCGTTGTCGGCGGTGTTTTTTCCTTCGCTGGGAGCTTCGCTTGTCCCGGCCGCCGGAGAGGAGACGTTTTTACGCGCCGATTATTATGTGTGGAATCGTTTTGAACGGCAGGGCGGCCCCGATGCGGATCAGATCAGGGATATTGAAGTGTTGATTTTCTTTTCTCCCCTGGTGCCGGATGCAAAGGGGAAATTATCCATAGACCGCAAGTTTGAGGAGGCTCTGACCAGGTTGAAGAAGGTGAAGTCGCCCAAAACCCGGCTTTGGCTGGGGCTGGGCGACTTGAGAGCCGTTTCGCAAAACGGGACCGCTACGGAGGCCTTGTCCTGCGAGGTAGTTCGTATTTGCGGGAAGTACGGTTTTTCAGGGGTGGATATCGACTGGGAAGGGAATGCCGATGTCTCGCCGCCGGTTTATGCCGGGGTGGTCAAGGTGCTGTCAGACCAGTGCCGCAAGGCCGGGCTGGCTATGGCCTGCTCCGTCGGGACGGGGCCGCATTACATTGCCAAGGCAGGCGCGGCGCAAAAGTATCTGGACTACGTCAATGTCCAGTTTTACTGGAGCAGAATCAATGCCATGCCGTTGAATGAGTTCAAGGACGTGCTCTCCCGGTTTGAAAAGGCTGGGGTTCCCCGCCGGAAGTTGCTCGCGGGGCTGCCGATTTACGGGATGGCTGACATGGGCCGGAACAAAAATGCTCAACCGACGGCAATAGGCTATAAGTCCATGATTGAGAAAGGCGCAGACCCCAAGGCAAATCAATGGCTGAACCCCGATAATGGAGTCACCTATTTTTATAGCGGTCAGCCTCTGCTCCTGGAGAAACTCCGGTATGCCCGGAAAAACGGATATGGCGGCGTATTCACCTGGGAGTTGACCATGGATGCGGATTATCATTCCTCTCAATCCCTTTTGCGTGTTATCGACAAGGCGTGCAAAGAGAGCGGGATTTCCTTTTCATAGCGCAAGTTAACAGGGAGACCGGAACTCCGGAATCCGGCAAATAGCCGTGTTCCTGCAGGGCGTTATTTGCCGGTTCTTTTCGGAAGGGGGGGAAATTGAGTATTTTTTCGTTGTTTTGTTTGTGAAAGCGGGGTGGGAGATAATATCTATTTTATCATTAATGATTTATATGAATTTTTTAGTCGTTTTTCTCTTTTTGTGGGGAGCGGGGATTGTCGCTCAGGCGTCAGAGCGGAAGCTGCCTACCCGGCCCAATATTATTTTCATTTATGCAGACGATCTCGGCATGGGGATGCTGGGGTGTTATGGGCAGGAGATTGTCAAAACGCCGCATATCGACCGTCTGGCCAATCAGGGGATGATGTTTACTCGCGCCTACAGCAGTCAGTACTGCTGCCCGGCCCGGGCCAGTCTTTTGATGGGGGTGCACGACAGTCATGCCCGATCCTACACCCAGACTCCGGGAGGGCTGGTGATGGAGATGGACAGGGAGGGGGGGAGTATGGAGGAGTTTGTGAAGAAGGCGGAGGCCGCCGTTTCCGTCAAGCCTTCTCCCGGCGAGGTGTTTCTCCCCCAGCTTTTACGGAAGGCCGGTTATGTGACGGGGCAGTTCGGGAAGCTGGACTGGGGGTTTACGGCTTATCCCGCAGAGGTGGAGCGGCATGGCTGGGATCGTTATGTGGGGTATATGGATCACGAGAGGGCGCATGGTTTTTACCCCCTGTATCTCTGGAAGGATGGGAAAAAGTTGTTATTGGAGGGAAATACCCGCGTCGATGCCGGAGTGACGAAAGAGAATTATTCGCCGGGTTCCACGGAGAGGCGTCGTCAGGACAGGGAAGGCAAGAGGACGTATGCGCCGGATGTTCTTTTGAAAGAGACGCTCCTGTTTATGGAGGAGAACCGTGACAAGCCCCTGTTTGTGTTTTTCTCCACGAATCTTCCCCACGGCCCGGTGGATATTCCTCCTTCGGAGAATGTGTATTCCGGAAACGGGGCTATTCAGAAGGGATACGGCGATGCCCGGGGCGGCAACGCCGAGTGCGCTTCGGCGGCCGAGGAGTACGCTTCGATGGTTCACAAGCTTGACCGGCAGGTAGGGGCTATTGTTGACAAGGTTCGGGAGCTTGGACTTGAGAAAAAAACCGTGATTATTTTTGCCTCGGATAATGGGCATGAATTGTACTACCGGACAGACAAGGGCCGGGGGCGTTCGCTGGATTATCATGGCGGGGTGGACGACCGCACGGGGGAGGTGGTCGATGTTTTCAGGGGGAGCCGGGGACGCTTTGCTAAGGGCCGGCCTCCGGTCAATATGGCGGGGTTGAAATGGACCAATCACGAGGGGGGGATTCACGTGCCGCTGATCGTCTGCTGGCCCGGCCGGGTTTCGGCCGGGTTTCGGCCGGGAGGGTGAGTTCGGAGCTGGTCGCCAATTATGATCACATGGCTACATTTGCCGAGCTGGCGGGGGCGGATATGCCGGAGGGGAAGGATGCCCTGTCCTACAAGGAGGACTTGCTGGGTATGCCCCGGAAGAAAAAGCATGATTATGTCGTGATAGACAAAACGATCATTACCCGTGACGGGTGGAAGCTTACCAAAAAGAAGGACTGGCTGCTGTTCGACTTGAAGCGGGATCCGGAGGAACGCCGGAATCTGGCCGTATCCAGTCCGGAACCGCTTGCCCGCCTGCGTGCCATTTATGACCGCGAAGTAGGCTCGCCGAGGCGGGACAAGTAAGGGGAACATGTGTCTAACGCGGAAATAATTTTTTGTTTTTTATAATGATTCTCCTATTTGTTGCAGGGATGTGTCATTAAGGCGTGACACGCCGGGGCTTATGCGTCATTCTCTGCCCGTTTTACGGGCTTAATCATGTTTACGTTCAGACAATATCTGCTTCTTGGCGGCTTCTTTTTGGGAGCCATTTCCTGCTCCTCCTCTTCGGATAATTCTCTGGGAGAGACGGAAAAATCGGACGTTCTGGAAGCCAGGCCTCACTTTGTCGAGCAGGCGGGGCTTGCGTCCGGGGCTTCCACGGCTCAGGAAAAGCCCGGTTCGGTTCCGGCCGCGCCTACCGCTCCGGTTGCGGTCGCTCCTTCGTCCGGCAAAAAATTTGCGCCCAAAGTTCCGGGGATTTCCGTCAGTCAGGTTTCGGTTCCCGACAAGGTGGTTGCCCTGACGTTTGATGACGGCCCTCATGCCTCCCTTACCCCGCGGCTTCTGGACATTCTCAAAAAATACGACGCCAAGGCGACGTTTTTCATGCTGGGAACGAATGCCCGCCTCTATCCCAATGTCGTCCGCCGCGTGGCCGCCGAGGGGCATGAGATCGGCAGTCACAGCAATACTCACCCGCTGCTGTCCAAGTGCGGGCAGGGCAAGCTGGTCAGCGAGCTGGACGCCGCCGAGTCCGCCATTGTCGCGGCTTGCGGCAAGCGGCCCTCCGTGATGCGCCCCCCTTATGGCGGGATGACGGCCAAGCAGCGGCAGTTTGTCAATCAGAAGTACAACTATCATATTGTCCTGTGGGATGTAGATCCGCTGGACTGGAAGCGCCCCGGCCCCGCCGTGGTCGCCCAGCGTCTGATCAAAGGCGCGCGCCCCGGTAGCATCCTGTTGTCTCATGACATTCATGCCGGGACGATTGATGCGATGGAAACGGCGATTGGTACGTTGAAGGCCCAGGGGTACCGCTTTGTGACGGTCTCCGAGCTGATCGCCGAGGCGACGGCGGCGGCCAATGCGGCCCAGTCCGCTCCCGCCCCTGCGGAGGCCCCGGTTTTGACAGCTGCCGTCACCGGGTGAGGGCGGCCCGGGCGGACACGCCCCGGGGCCGGAGGCGGGTCTTCTGCTGTCTTTTCTGAAAAAGAAGGGCTTTACGGGGTTTACGGAGCGGATTCAGGCGTCGCTTATTGACGAGGCTGTTTTTTCCGTCTATTTTTCTTTTTTACCATGACTCCGGAATCCGTCATTGAACAGCAGGCCCAGGTGGATGCCGTTATTGAGGATACGTACCGTCTTGCCCGGCAGCTGGGAGATCATTTCAAGGGGACGGAGCCTCTGCGCGAGACATTCGCTCTTGAGTACCCCCCCTTCTGCTATGCCGCGTTTGGAGAGGCCGGATCGGGGAAAACGACTCTGCTGGCCCATTTGGCCGGATGCGCTTGGGAGACTCCCGCCGACGAGACGCGCGTGGGGTGCGCCCTGTGGTGCCATACGCCGTCTTCCGCGCGGTGGAAGAAGACCCAACCGGGGGGGATTATCGAACGGTACGCCGATGTCGAGTTTTTGAAGACATGTACGATTATGGACTCGGGGGCGTCTTCCGACCCCGCAGTCGTAGAGCAGGCGGCCTCCGCCTCCGCCCAGTCGGATGTTATTTTTTTGTTGTTCCGGGAGCAGAATCCCCTTTGTCCCGATACGTGGAAGCTGGCGGACAGGTTCATGACGAATGGCTACCGCAATGTAGTCATCGTGCTGACCCAGTACGAGGGGACGTCAATGGACGCGGCGGCGACGCTTGAGCATTTGCGCGAAGTGGCCGCCCTGAGGTGGCAGTACAGGGTGCCTGTGGTGGCGTTTTCCACCCGGGAGAGCGAGCTGGAGCGGTCGTCGATCGTGTTGAAAAAGGCGGCGGCGTCTCTCTCCGCCGTTTCCTTTAATCGCCGGGAGCTTTTGAAAGGCAAGCTGGCGGTGGCCTACGGCCTGATTCAGGAGTTGAGAGAGGTGGTGAGTGCGCAGGATCTGGCCATGCGCCAGGATGGCGGCTTCCTCCAGACGCTGGAGTGGGAGATAGACCAGATGCGCGAGGATGAGTCACGCCGTGTGGCGGGCAGGTGCGAGGCGATGCGGGGGATTGCGGAGGAGTTTCTCCCCCAGGTGATGAAGGCCGCTGCCGGCAAGCTGGGGTACTATCCCAGTTTTACGCATTTGTTCGCCTACAGGAGTCTGCCGATCAAGATAGACGAGTGGTTTTTCATGTATTTGGGGAAGGCGATGGAGGCCCGTCTGGAGTCTTATGATCTGGAGTTCATGGAAAGATGCCGGGCGCACTGGGACGATGTGCGCCCCAGGGCCATGTCCCAGTTGAATTGCGATATAGGAGAGTTTCCCCGGGCGGATCTGGAGCGGGAGCTGTCCCGCCGCCGCCTGCATGTGCGGCGGGCTCTTTACAAGCCGCTGGTGGATTTCAAATTGAGAGGGTTTCTCGCCGATGAGTTCGCCCACCGCGAGACCTGGCTCCGGTCGCTGATCGCGCTGGCTCTGTGCATGCTGGCCATAGGCTGTCTTTTGGGGCTGGTGGGGTTTTACGGCCCGGCGATGGCGTGCTGGGCCCTGGCTCTGCTCTTGTGGCTGGGCGGCGCGTTTGCGCTGGGGGTTAGCCGGCGGAATTTGCTGGAGTGCGCCGAGGATTTGCAGGAAAGGTTCGGCCGTATTGTCGAGCAGGGCTTGCGCCGTCCCCTGGATGAGGCGGCCTTGTGCAGTGTGGCCGGGTACCGGAACGGGCTGGCGGCGATTCACTCCCAGATTTCCCTGTCGCGCGACGCGCTGGTGCCGGTGCAGGAGCGGCTTTCCGAGGTGTACAAGAATTGTTACGCCCTGAATAACAACATCCGGTAGTTTTTTATGTACGAGGTTTCCGTTTTGCCGGGCGGCCTGCAAGTCGCCACGGCCTGTATGCCGGCCATGAGGTCGGTTTCTCTGGGGATTTTCATCGGTTCCGGGAGCCGTCACGAGACGGCGGAGGAGTCGGGCGTCTCCCATTTTATCGAGCACATGCTGTTCAAGGGAACCGAACGCCGGAACGTACGCCAGATCGCGCTGGATGTGGAAGGCAACGGAGGCTCCCTGAATGCCTATACAAGCGAAGATAGTGTCTGCTATGAGGCCAAGGGGCCTGCGGAGCTGCTCCCGCTGATGGCCGACGTGCTGTCGGATATGGTGCTGAGGCCGTCCTTCCCGGTGGAGGAGCTGGAGAGGGAACGGGAGGTGGTTTTGGAAGAGATCACGATGTACCGGGAGAATCCGGGGGATTACGTGCAGGAGCTGGCGGCCCGCGCCTTGTGGGGAGATCATCCTCTGGGGCGTCCCATTACGGGAGTCGAGGAGACGCTTGAGAAGATGGATTCCGATTTTCTGCGGGCCTTTCATCGGCGGGCCTACCGCTCGCCCCGGCAGATTCTGGCGGTGGCGGGGCCTCATTCCCACCGGGAGATGCTGGAGCTGGCGGCCGGTCTGTATGACGGCGTGGTTTTGGGAGAGGAGCCGCCCTCTTCTCCTCCCTATGAGGCCGGGGCCTGGCCTGCGCCGGGACGGTTGTCGGACAGGCGCGAGCTGGAGCAAAGTCATTTTGTGCTGGGGTACCGCACTCCCGGCGGCCGGGACGAGCGCCGCCATGCCCTGCGCCTGCTGAGTATTTTGATGGGAGAGAGCATGAGCTCCCGTTTATTTCAGGAGGTTCGGGAGAAAAGGGGGCTGGCCTACTCCATTTACAGTGACTTGTCCCTGTTTGACGAGTGCGGCTCTTTTTCCGTTTATGCCGGAGTGGATGCCGACAAGAAGGAGGAGGCTCTGGCGACTATTCGCGGGGAGGTTGACCGTTTGCTCCGGGAGGGCTGCTCTCCGGAGGAGCTGGAGCAGGCGAAGAGGTATGCTCTGGGGCAGATGCGGGTCGCTCTCGATACGACGGGCGGGCAGTTGTCGTGGGTGGGCGATTCCCTGCTCCAGCATGGGCGAATCATCCCTCCGGATGAAGCGGAGGCGACTCTGTCCGCCGTGACGGTGGCGCAGGTATGCGAGGCCGCTTCTCTCGTGTTTGCCGGGCAGGCCGAGGCTCTGGCTGACGTAGGGGTGTAGGGGGCAATTGATAGTGGACAGGGGGCTTGTTTTGGAGCGATTCTGCGCGAATTTGGAGAGGAATGAGGTTACGTCTTTTCTTTCCGTCTGATTGCAGGCAGAATACGGGCGTTGTTCCTCCTGTGGAACGTGTTCTCCCCATATGAAATTTCTGATTACAGCCGGTCCCACCCGGGAGCCTCTCGATCCCGTCCGTTACATTACGAACCGTTCATCGGGGAGGATGGGGTACGCGCTCGCGGAGGCCGCGGCGGGGCACGGGCATCATGTCGTGCTGATTTCGGGGCCGACCGCGCTCGATGTGCCGGATGGCGTGGATTTTGTTCCGGTCGAGACGGCGGACGACATGTATGAGGCCGTGGAGCATTTTTGCCCTTCCGCCGATGTGGCGATTTTGTGCGCCGCCGTCGCCGATTACAAGGCGGCCGCCCCGGCGGAGCGGAAGATCAAGAAGACCGGGGAGACTCTGACTCTGGAGCTGGTGCGCACGCGCGACATTCTCGGCTCCATGCGGGATGTTTTCGGGTACCGGGGGTATCTGGTCGGATTCGCCGCCGAGACCAACGACGTACAGGCGTATGCCGAGGACAAGCTGGCGCGCAAGAAGTGCGATCTGATTGTGGCGAACGATGTTTCCCGACCGGGGATAGGTTTTGACAGCCGGGAGAACGCCGTGACGCTGGTGTATCCCGGTTATTGCGACCGCCTGGAGCAGGCGCCGAAGACGGAGATCGCCGCCTCGCTTGTGCACCGGATTGTGCATTCTCTGGAAAAATCCTGCTGATTCCCTGTTTCTCATGTCTCTTACTCTTGCAGATCTCGGCTGGAACGATTCCTTTCAGGAGGCGTTTGATCAATGCGCCCGGCCCGGCTGGGTGCCCGCCCGGCTCATTCGTGAGACCAAGATCAATTTCACCGCGCTTGTGGACGGCGGCGAGGATTTGGATGTGGTGGTCAGCGGTAAGGTCTGGAACGATGCCGTGACGGATGCCGATCTTCCTTCCGTGGGCGACTGGGTCGCTCTGGACCGGGGTGGGGAGAATGACGAGCCGGTGATTCGCGCGTTGCTGCCCCGGTTCAGCTGTTTTTCCCGCAAGGAGCCGGGCCGCAGTTCCGCCCAGCAGGTGCTGGCGACGAATGTCGATTATGTCGTTGTGGTGACGGAGCCGGGAGCCGATTTCAATCTGCGCCGGATGGAGCGTTATTTTACGCTGATTGCCCGGAGCGGCGCCAAACCCGTCGTGCTGGTCAACAAGGCCGATTTGTTTACGGCAAAGGAGAACCGGGAGGCGGTGGCGCAGATTTCCGCGCTCTGCCCGGAGGTGGCGGTGCACTCCGTCAGCGCGCAGAAGGGGACGGGGATCAAGTCTCTGAAATCTTTTTTGAAGAAGGGCGTGACTATGACCATGGTCGGGTCGTCCGGCGTAGGCAAGTCCACACTGGTCAATCAGCTGCTGGGGGATGAATGGATGTGGACCGGAGAGGTCAACGAGGTGACGGGGAAGGGGCGTCATACGACGGTCGCCCGCGAGCTGGTGGTCCTGTCCGGCGGGGGGATGCTGATTGATAATCCCGGTATGCGGGAGATACAGATGTGGACGGATGCCGGGACGCTGCGGGAGAGTTTTGCCGATCTCGATGAGCTGGCCCTGCGCTGCCGCTACTCCGACTGCCGCCACGGCAACGAGCCGGGCTGCGCCCTGCGCGAGGCGGTGGAGGGGGGCGAGCTGGACGAGGAGCGTTACTCTCACTTCCTGCATTTGGAGGAGGAGATCGCCGAGCTGCTCAAACGCCAGAAAAAGCGTCAGATGAATCTGGAGCGGGCGACGAAGAGGAACCGCAAGGTCAAGGCCCGCAATTATAATGACCGCGTGGAATGGGAGCGGGAGCAGGACCCGAATCGCAGGCGATGAAAGGGCGCGTCTTGTGCAGAATGAATGCCGTGGTCCGGGGGGCGGTTGTTTGCGCGCTTTTGCTCCCGGCAGGTTTTTTCTGCGGTTGCGATCAAAAAGCGTTGCCCGCCGCGACGAAGGAGGCGTGGAAGGTGACCGACCCCGCCGCATACGCGGAGCTGGACAAGAGACGCTATCACCCGGAGCCCGAGGATATGGGGGGCGAGACGGTCTCCGCTCCGCCGGGGCTGGTGTCGCCGGAGCTGTACCCCCTGACGGAGCGAATTTATACGTTTATCCGGGAGAAGGGCGTGCCGGAGAGTCCCGGGCCGTATGAGTTGAAGGCCCCGTCCCTGCCGGGTGCGGCTTTGCCCATGGCGTTTTTGCCCGGGGGGCGTTTTTTGATGGGCAGTCCGCCGGATGAGGCCGGGCGCGGGGAGGATGAAGGGCCTGTTCATGAGGTCGAGGTGTCTCCCTTCTGGATTTCGACAATAGAGATTCCCTGGGAGCTGTACCAGACTTTCATGGATAACGGGAGACCCCGGAGCAAGGACGGCCGTCCGCTTGAAGCCGGGCCGGGAGAAGGGCTGGAGGAGGAGGTAAGCCAGCCGACCGCCCCCTATACCGCGATGAATCTCGGTATGGGGAACGGGTATGAGAAGGGGTTCCCCGCCATTGCCATGTCCCATTATGCCGCCGCCAAGTTTTGCGAATGGCTGAGCGCGCAGACGGGAGAGTATTATCGTCTCCCGACGGAGGCGGAGTGGGAATACGCCTGCCGGGCGGGGACGAAGACTCCCTATTCCTTTGGGCTGGACGCGGGGGCGCTACCGGAATACGCGTGGTTTTACGATAACGGGCAGGATCAGTACCAGAGGACGGCTTCCCGCAAGCCGAATGCCTGGGGGCTCCACGATATGCACGGCAATGTCGCGGAGTGGGTGCTGGACTCTTATGCTCCCTATCCCGCCTCCCCGGAAGGAAGCGTGGCAAAAGATCCCATCCATTTGCTCAAGGGAGCGCCCCATGTCGTGCGCGGCGGGTCGTGGGACGACGATGCTCCCGCGCTCCGCAGTGCGGCGCGGCGGGCCAGCGCGCCCGAATGGAACGCCCAGGACCCGCAGAATCCCAAGAGTCTCTGGTATCTGACCAACGGCGGGATGATCGGCTTCCGCATTGTGCGCCCTCTGGCCGTGCCGGATGCCGAGACCATGCACAGGTATTGGAACTCGTCACGGGGAGAGCCCTGATATAAAAAAACGGGAAAAACCAGTTGCGGTTTTTCCCGTGTGATAAAGGGGGGGGAGTTAGTTCTCGTCTTCTCCCGGCGCGAACTCTCGCGGCAGGAAGCGCATGAGCTCGGGGATGAAGGTAAGCGGCACTCGTCCCGTCGGGCCGTTACGGTTTTTGGCGAGATCCAGGAAGGCCTTGCCCCGGTCTTCCGGGCGTTCTTCTTCGCCTTCCTTGGGCTTGTTCTCGGAATAGTAGGAGGTACGGTAGAGCAGGCCGATCATGTCGGCGTCCTGTTCGATTGCACCGGATTCACGCAAGTCGGACATGCGGGGCACGCCGAGGTTGGAGCCGGGGCGGTTTTCCGGGCCGCGGTTCAGCTGGGCGAGCACGATGACGGGGACTTCCAGCTCTTTTGCCAGAGCCTTGAGCCCTGCGGAGATTTCCGCGATTTCACGTTCACGGCTGTTTTGCGCCTGCTTGCTGTACGAGCGCATGAGCTGGAGATAGTCAATGCCGATGGCGGAGAGGCCTTTTTCGCGTTTGACGCGGCGGGCCTTGGCCCTCAGTTCGGTGATGGTGATCGAGGGGGTGTCGTCCAGGATGAGTTTTGATTCCTTCAGGTCGGAGATCGCCTTGTGGAAGCGGAGCATGTCCTCCTTGCTGAAGGAGGACTCCATGATTTTGGACTTCATCAGGCCGGAGCGGGCGAAAAGAAGACGTTCCGCCAGCTGGACGGAGGGCATTTCGCATGAGAACATCATGGCCGGTTTTTGGATGTCCACCGCGATGTGCTCGACCACGTTGAGGAGGAAGGAGGTCTTGCCCATGGAGGGACGGGCCGCGATGACGAACATGTCGCCCGATTTGAGCCCGTTGGTTTTGGAGTCGAGCATGGGGTAACCGGAGGTGAGGCCCTGAATGGCTCCCTTGCTGGACAGGAAGCTCTCGATGTTGTCGACCGCTTTTTGGAGGGTTTTGTTCAGGCTCTCCGCCGCTTCCTTTTCGTTGTTTTCGCGGATGGCAAGGACGCTTTGTTCCACGCTGTCGAGGAGCTGGGGGACTTCTTCGTCTCCCTGATAGGCGCGGGTGACGGATTCATTGCAGACCGTGATGATGGAGCGCAGGATGTGTTTTTCCCTGAGCAGCTCGACGTGATGGTCAAAGTAGGCGCCGAGGGAGTCGTAGGCGTACAGTTCCGCCAGGGCGGCGGTGCCGCCGACTGCGTCGAGCTGTCCGCCGTCCTCAAGGGCCTGATTCATCGAGGTCAGGTCGGTCGGCAGGCCTTTTTCGAAGCGCTGGAGCAGAAGTCCCCACAGGATTTTATGCCCGCTGAAGTAGAAATAGCTCTCGTTGACCCCGGTTTCGACGGACTTGCCGACATAGTTGACGGGGTCTTTGAGCATCAGGGACAGGACGCTTTTTTCCGGTCCGAGCGCGCTGGGGATGGCCAGCCCATCTTTTGCCCCCGTGTCGGGAGACGGGGCGCTTTGGAGGGCGGGGGCGTCCTGTTTTGCCTTGGGAGTTTTAGCCATGGATGGGGGGGAGTGAGAGCGGGCCGTCTGCGAGTGTATCTCGGCAAGACGGCCCGGTTGTGAATGGGGAGAGGAGGGGGCTGTCTCAGGAGTTCTTTTTCAGGGCGTCCAGTTCTTTTTTCAACTGGCGCACTTCCTTGATGAGGTCGGGCAGTTTGGCCTGGGCGACATACTGCTTGCCTGCCTGTTTAAAGGAGGTGGCGGGCATGCCCCAGTAGATTTTGTCCCGGCCTCCCTCGAGGTCGCAGGGCACTCCCGTTCTGGTGGCGAGGGTCAGGCCGTCGCCCAGTTTCAGGTGGCCCGCGATGCCGCACTGGGCGGCAATAGTGACGTAGT
Organism: uncultured Verrucomicrobiales bacterium; assembly: GCA_964576595.1. GTDB lineage: Bacteria > Verrucomicrobiota > Verrucomicrobiia > Verrucomicrobiales > Akkermansiaceae > CAZNVW01. Next base: position 1,456 of record CAZNVW010000035.1, on the reverse strand, counting down.
CGCCGATGCGGGTGCTGCCCGCGATGCCGCTTTGCGAGACGATGATGACGTGCTTGCCGATGACGCAGTTGTGGCCGATCTGGACGAGGTTGTCTATTTTGGTGCCTTCGCCGATGACGGTTTTGCCGAAGCGGGCGCGGTCTATGGTCGTGTTGGCTCCGATTTCGACGTCGTTGCCCAGTTCGACGATACCCGCCTGTTCTATGCCGACATAGCGGCCCTCGACGAGGAGGTAGCCGAAGCCGTCGGCTCCGATTGTGGCGTTGGGCTGGATGACGACCCGGTCGCCGAGCCGGCATCGCTCCCGGATGACGACATTGGAGAACAGGCGGCAGGATTGTCCCATGACGACGGAGTCGCCGATGGTGCAACCCGGCCCGATCTCCGTCCCGTCTCCGATGACGGCGTGCGCGCCTATGGTGGCGTGAGGGCCGATGATGACTTTGTCCGGGTTGTAAACGGCGGTCGGATCAATGGCCGCGCTCGGGTGGACGGAAGGCGTGAAGGTTTTGTCCGAGCAGAGGAAGAATTTGACGGCGGCGTTGAATGCGACCGAGGGGTTGCCCGGGACTTCGATCAGGGCTACTTCTTCCGAAGGGAGCCGGGGGAGTCCCGGGGGGACGATGACGACGCCTGCGCTGGTCTGGAGGAAATCCTGAAAGTACTTCTCGTTGCCGAGGAAGGAGATTTCTTCCGGATCGGCGTCGAGAAGGGAAGCGACTCCGGTGAACGTGTCACGGGAGCCGCTGCGCAGGATTTTTCCTCCAGTCAACTGAGCGAGCTTTTCAAGGGTGAGCTTCACTGTTGAATGGGGAGAGGAAAGGTTGTTTTATTGGGCGGGAGTCGGGGCCGGAGCGGCGGGAGTTTCTGTCTTGGCGGGGTCAAAGCCTTCGGGAGCGTCCTTGTTGAGATCCTTGAGGATGGCTTCGGTCACGTCGAGGTTGCCCTTGGCGAACATGACGACCTTGGTGCCGACTGCGGAAGTGGCGCTCTTGTCGAGAACGAGATCGAACTCACCCTTGGCTGCGGCGGCGTCAACAGTCTTGTAGATTTCTTCGATGATGACGCGCATCTTGCCTTCCTTCTTGGTGTTGAGGGACTTCAGGCTGCGGTTGAGGAATTCTTCGCGTTCCTTCTGCAGGGAGACGTAGTCGGCCTGCTTGAGGTTGAAGGTTTCGACCATTTTCTTTTTAGCATCGTCGCTCATGGAGGAGTCGGCGGCCTTTTTCTGCATGTCGGTCAGTTCCTTTTCAAGAGCCTTGATCTTTTCCATGCGATCGACGTTCTTTTCCTGAATGGCTTTTTCGTCAACGGTCAGATCCTTCTGCGCTTCGTGCGTCTTGTAGTAGTCCTTGAAAATTTTCTGCACATCGACGGTGGCGATCTTTTCCACTTTGGGAGAGTCGGCTTGAGCGGCGGAAAGCATCATTAGGGAAGCGGCGGCAAACAGGGTAGA
>CAZNVW010000034.1:0-18357 GCA_964576595.1 uncultured Verrucomicrobiales bacterium | reverse complement strand
TTTATAATTGTGGGAGCGCCATTTCCCATGATCTCAATAAGGAATGCGAATCTTCCTATTGTATCAGATTCAAGGGAGGAAAGGTGTGGGAGTTTGTCTTTGACGAGAAGACGGAGAAAAACGGGCGGCGATATTATTTCGATAGAAATGCGGACGGAATTTTTGATGATTTCGTTGAAATTCAGTGGAAGGAGGATGGTTCGTATGAAATTCTGAAAAAAGAAAAAATAAATGAGCGTTTATGTAATGAAAAATAATGTCAGGCAGAAAATATCGTTTGCCATTTTTCTTTTCCCATGTTTTCGCATTCAACTCTCGGCATAGGGGGGCGTTTTGAGGAGGGCGCGATGTTGCCTTCCTTTGTCTCCCGTCTTGCCATTATTCCCGCCAAAGCGAGTTCCGAGCGCTGTGCCGGCAAGAATATGCGTCTGTTTGCCGGGATCCCTTTATTTATGCATTCCGTGTATTATGCCCGCCAGGAGGGATTCTTGCCGGTGGTTAGTACGGACAGCGCGGAGATCATGGAGATGTGTCGCAAAGCAGGGGTGGCTTGTATGAGCGAGGTGGTAGATGACAGGAGGATGGAGAACTGTATTGACCAGGTGCTTGCGCGCGTCGGATGTGATTTGTTTGCTCTTTTGCAGCCGACGTCTCCTTTTCGGTGGCCGGGATTGCTGCAGCGCATGGCGGAGGGTGCCGGGCTTGATGCGGGCTCCCTGTACACCGCTCAACGAATCAAGTTGATTGGTCATTTGGACGGGCATTTTCAGGCGGCGTACCGGGAACAGGATGCGCGTCGTTTTCTTGATTTTTTTGACGGGAATATTCTCGTCATGTCCCGGAGCCGCTTTTTGGGGACCGGAGTGCTGCTGGATGATGATTCCCGCCCCTGTTTTCACGAGTTTCCCTGTCATTTACAGATAGATACGGAGGAACAGTTCTCCCTGCTTGACGACTGGGCCGGTTTGCCGGGGACGGCTCGCCTGCTGGCTGTGCATAATCGGCCGCTCAAGGTCTGTATTGTGTCGAACAGGAGATGTTTCCGGCGCGATTATTCCGATTTTGTCGATTCCTGCGATGTTGTGATCAGGGTCAGCAAGATGGATAATCTGGACTCCGGGCTTGCCGGTCGCCGAACGGATGCTGTTGTGGTCTCCTGCTGGTCTCATTATATGGCGTTTACCCGGGAGGAGAGGCATGTGGAGGAGTTGAAAAGGGCGCCTCTGATTTATTTTTCCCTTGATGAGACTCGATTTGCCCGGAGTTATGCGGAGGCGGAGGGGCTCCTGCGATGGAAGTTTATTCCCGAGTCGGTACAGAAGGCTACGCCCCATTTCACGACTGTAACCAAGGCGGTCGCCCTGGCCGATGCGCTCTATCCCGAGGCGCAGTTGTACTATCTGGGTGATCTGAGTGCTTCTCTGCGTACTGATGGTAATGTATCACACTCCCGCTCGGGGGATGACTCCTTTATGGCAGAGCTGGTTGAAAGCGGGAGGCTGGTTTGCCTGTTGGAGGAGACTTCCGAGGCCGGATATGAGTATTCCCGGGAGATTGGAGAGGGAACGCAGGGACTGGCCCGTGAGCTGTGGCTGAAATATGGAGAGGGTATTGAGGCTGATGCCGTGCTGGAGCTGCGCCATCCCTGCTGGAGTGATACAGTGCGTGTTTTTGGAGGGCGGGCCCGGCGGGAGCATGGCGGGGGAGATAAGGCTCGCGCCGAGTTTCGGCAGGAGGGCGAGTTGGTCCTGCATTGGGAGCGGTGGCCTGCGGAAGTTTTTGTCGAGACTGCGGAAAATACGTACAAATTTGTTTCCCGTCTGACAAGATAGCCATATTGTGGTTAGAGGCGGTTTAGTACGGGTCTGCTGTTTTTTAGCGGAAGGTTTCCAACAAGCGGGCGACGAAGGAATCCGGCCTCATATTTTGCAGGATGTACGGCTCCCGGCGCAAGAGGTCGCTGGACAGGGCCAGCAGGTGTACGTTTTTCATTTTGGCGTGCATGGCTTCTGATTCAGGGAAGACATACAGTTTGTAAATTTGCGAGAAATGGTAGGGGTTGATATGACGGCGAAAGTCAAAGGCATCGTCCAGAAAATGGTAGTAACGGCCCAGACAGGTAAAGAGCTCCGAGCCAAAGAAACACCATTCCGCCCGGATTCTTTTTTCCCGCAGGGTTTTGTATTGTCGAATGTGTGTTTTGAAGCTTCTTAGTGCGGGGCTGTCCCAAGGCATGAACTCCTCGGGATGGTCTATGACGGTTTGCAGATCATCCATGATTTGCCTGGCTCTGGCTGTTTTGCCGAAATAAAAGAAGGGAATGACGATACGGCCATTTTCCTTGTAAAAAAGAGAGTCTTTTTCCGGGAAGGTGTCTTTTAGGCAGAGATTGTCCAGATCTGTCCAGACGGTGTCGTATTGGGCGATCATTTTGAGTCGGAAGACATCGGAGAATGGGGCGAGAGAACCGCTCTGATGGATGTAGAGGTTGCTTTGATCCAGGATTTCGTTGGCATTGACGATCTGGACTCCCTCCGGGACATTCCTGAATGGTTTGTAGCAAAAGAGGGTAAAGGGGTAGCCTTTGCTGAGGAATGATTTCATGGAGCAAACGGCCAAATCGGGCAGCATGTCCGATTCGTTGTGCCAGAATGAAGAAAAGACGAGGTCGCTTCGGTGCCGGGCGGAGTGTTCTTCACGAGCGGCGTTTTCGGCATTTACCTGTAGCGTGTGAATGGATGTTTTTTGCGGAGGCGTTGCCGGGAGGTCGTTTTGCATGTAACGGCCATCCTTGATACGGGTAAAGAGCTCCATACCCCACCTGTCCCATTTGAGTTGCAGATGCTGTGTGTCGAAAGAGAGGACTCGGGCGCCGTCATGGTTCGATTGGCGGAAGGCTCTGTCAGCTGACTCCATGATGAGAGTATCCGACCAGGCGGGATGGCGCACATTGATATGAAAGGGAAAATCGGCCGGCCCTGACTTGCTGTTAAGAATAGCTTGTGGGACGGGCGTCCGGTCGGTGTGGCCGGGGGGAGAGAGTTCCGGAATGCCGCTGATGATATCACTGTTTTTTTGAGTGCAGGCGGCCAGCATCGGGACTGGAGACAGGATGACATGTCCCAGTCGAGCCAGAGGCTCCCATATCCGGTCATCTTCTCCTCCCCATGTGGCCAAAAATTGTGACATGACGGGGGCAAAGGCGGGGCGCACGGCAAAGGCCGACATGCTGCGGACATTGCCCGTCACTTGAAGCCAGCCATTTATTTGAGTTACGCCACCTCCGGAGCGTCGCAGCATGACGGCCCCAGCTTCGACGGGGACGCTCTCCAGCAGGCGCGAGAGTTTTTGTGCGAACTCCGGGACAGGATGGACGTCATCCTGTAAAATGACGACCCAGTCTTCCTGCCGGTTTGCGGCATAGGTGATGGCTTTTTGCATGGCCCGTTTGCAGCCGATGGCCTTCAGAACGTATCGGGGGTCGTTTTTTAGATGGGGAATTTTGTAAGCCTCTAGATTGTTCCGCTCTTCCAGAGGAATGTCATTCATGGATGGGATGATTACTCCATCTATCCATTCCCATGACAAGTTCTGACTGGAGAGCCGCTCACTCATGAGGGCTCTTTTTGAGGAAAGGGGAAGGCTGACAACCAGTATTTTATACATTTTTTTCATGGTAAGAAATCACATTTGAAAAAGCAATTCCGGGAGAGGAGTTACCCTATTATTTCCGGCTCGTATTTGGTGAGATCCCGTTTTTCAAACTGCCGGAAAGTGCTTCCCCGATAATGATGTCAAAAAGTCCGCCTTTCTCCTTGAAGCCGGGCGTTTTATCAAAGAAAGCGGGAATCAGCCGCCTACTGTGAAGGAGACCGGTTTCGAGACAAGCGTGCCGTGAAAACAGCGTCTGCCCAGATTATTACGGTAGGTGACGGTCATGGTATAGGCGCCCTTGGGCAGTTTTTTGAGAGGGGCGTATTCTTCAATGATTTTGGGGAGAGGGAGGGTGACGTCGCAGCTCTCTCCGGGCTCAAGCGCGATATATTTGCGGGGGCCGGATAATTCTATTTTGACCAGCGTACTGTAAAAGAGGATATGCCTGTTCTGGTCGTCGCGGATTTCCATATCAAATCCTATAGGTACTCCCGGCCCCGCGGTTGTTTCAAATAAATCATGCAGGTAAACCGGATCTTTTCCTTGATTGCGGAAGATGACGCTCACAGGGGAGTCGGGCGAGATGCCGGAATGCTCCCATTTGTTTTTTTGAATGGTGATCGTCAATGTTTGTTCGATGATTTTTGTCCGGTTTTCGCGGGGAGTCCGGAGGGAGTCCTCCTGCTCCCCTGCCGGCAGGCAGGGAGAGAGGCAGAGGATCAGTAGAGCGGAGAAGGGAATTTTCATCGGGGGAGTATTTATATTTTAATCTATAATTCTCTTATTGTGAAATATCAATAGAGAGGGATCCTTGTTGCGTACATGTAACGTTGGGACCGGGGGAAAAGAAAAAACGGGCAGCGCGAGTAAGTCGCGCTGCCCGTGTGTGAAGGAATGTCAGGAGACGCCGCCCCCGGAGGGTAAACGGGGGCCGGGGCTGTCTCGCCGGAGAGTCACGGCGTTTATTTTTTTGCCGGTGAGCCGTTCGGCTGAGGCGTGCGGTTTGCCGGAGAGAGCAATTCCTTGACGGGGAATACTTCAAAGGCGATTCCCTGGGCAAGGTCCTTTTCTCCCCCTTCATACAGGAGGCCTACTTTGTCCTTGCCCAGCATGACGAGGTTGGAGTAGCCGGAGGGGCCTTCATGAACGGTTTTTTTGAACGGCCATGTTTTCCCGCCGTCCAGTGAAGCCCGGACGGCCATTCCGCGGCGGCCGCGAGGTTCGGCGGCCGGATTGGAGAAGAAGAGGCGGCCCGGTCCCGAGTAGTCGCGGATGATGGAGCCCTGGCAGCGGGGGCAGGGCAGGTTTTTGTCATGTTCCAGCTCTGTCCATGTCTTCCCTCCGTCACGGCTGTATCTGATGCCGCGGAATCCCTTGGAGTTGTTCTGCATACGCATGTTGTGCGCCAGGAGATCGGGGGAGATTTCGGCGATCTGGCTCTCGTTGCTGCCCGGTTCAGCGGTGCTTCCCACCTGCCATGTGTTGCCGCCGTCATTGGAGAACAGGCAGTGGGAGGCGTACCCTTTTTGTTCATCGCTGTGGTTGGCGGGGATGACGAGGCGATACTTGTTTTTGCCTTCCCGTATCTGGATGCCGGAACAGGGGCCCATCGCATACCAGCGCCAGCCGTCCGGGCGCACCTGGTCGCTGATGTTTTTGCGTTTGGTCCAGGTTTTGCCGTCATCGTTCGAGTACTGGACGTAGCATTCGCGCGTTGCCTTGCCGTCCATCACGGCGCCTTCACTGCTGTTCGAGCCGTTCGAGAGGAGGATGATGCGGCCTGTTTCCCAGTCCACGACCGGGGCGGGGTTCCCGCAGGTATTATTGCCGTCATCCTGGACGACGACTTGCTTTTCCCATGTTTTTCCGTTGTCGGTGGACCGTCTCATGACGATGTCGATATTGCCGTGATCGCCCCAATTGTGGACGCGGCCTTCGGCGAAGGCGAGTAGCGTGCCCTTTTTGGTTCGCACGATGGCGGGGATGCGGTAGGTATGGTAGCCGTCGGTTCCCGACTGGAAAAGGTAGGGGAGGGGGCCTCCCGGGGGACGGGCGGTCAGTGTTTTGTTCCCGGCGAAGGAAACGGAAAGGGCGGGCAGGGTGAATGCGATCAAAAGGCTCAGAAAACGAATGGACATCAGGCCAGTTTAGTTAAACTTCCACAGAGATCAAGAAGACTTGTCCCGCGCTTGCGGAGGAAAAGCGACAAAGGGGAGTCTGTGATTTTGGGAAACAGGCATGCGGCAATGGGGGCGGCCCGGTGCCGGGGAGGCGTCGATCTTCTCTTGCGCCGGGATGATGTTGCGGGAAAACGATTTTTGTGAACAACGGCTTGACGGAATGTCAGAATGAGGTAGGGAAAGGGGGATGAATGTACCCGTTGTCACCCGTTTTGCTCCCAGTCCGAGCGGTCCCTTGCACTTGGGGCACGCTCTGGCGGCGATGGTCGCGACAGAGGAGGCGCGGAGGAGAGGGGGCAGGTGTTATCTCAGGGTAGAGGATATAGACACGGCCCGCTGCCGCCCGGAGTATGCGGCGGGCATTCTGGAGGATATGGACTGGCTGGGGTTTTGTTTCGAGCCGGAGGTGCTGGTGCAGTCGGAGCGGTTTGATCTCTACCGCGAGTCTCTGGAGCGATTGAAGTCGGCCGGGGTTCTTTATCCCTGCTTCTGTTCTCGGCGGGCGGTGGCTACGGAGATTGCCCGTATGGGCGGCGCGCCGCAGGGGGAATGCCTGGAGGCATACCCCGGCACCTGCCGTTTGTTGAGCGGAGAGGAGAGGGCAGCCCGTCTGGCGCGGGGAGAGCCGCACTCATGGCGGCTTGACTGTGCCCGGGCGGCGGCTTTGACCGGGCCGCTTGTCTGGCGGGATGAGCGGTTCGGAGAGTTTGTCTGCCGACCGGAGACTCTGGGCGACGTGATTCTGGCGCGGAAGGACTGCCCGGCGAGTTACCATCTGGCCGTGGTGACGGATGACGCCGATCAGGGGGTCACGCTGGTGACGCGGGGAGAGGATTTGCTGTCCTCGACTCCGGTACACCGGGTGCTGCAGGAGCTGCTCGGGCTGCCCGTGCCGGTTTGGCATCATCATCCGCTGGTGCGCGACGGGGAGGGGCGGCGCCTCGCCAAGCGCGATTTGTCCAAGGCGATTGCCGAGTATCGGCGGGAGGGGCTTGACCCCGGAGACGTCAGAGAGATGGTGCGCGCCTGGCTGTAAGAGACGGGGAGGGTTTGTCCCGGCTCAATCCCGGACAAGAATGTGCTCGATTTCCGCGATAAACAGGAAGTGGAAGTCCTTTTCCGGGTACCATCTGCCCGTGATGGAGGTATCGAGGAAATTTTGCTCTCCGTACTGCTGGGTGAAGAGTTTGCGGCAGATTAACGCCGTATGGGCTTCTTCGAAGAAGGGCGTGCCCTCGCAGTCGGTCAGCGTGAGGCCGCTGTTGGCTATTTTATCCTCGTACCGTCCCGAGACCGTGCCGAGGTAACCGAGCGTTTTTTTGAAGGAGGCGTCAAAGAATGTCAGGGAGAAGGTATCTGCCTCGTCCACAAATTCCTTGGTGTATCGCTGGGGGCGGATGACGGCGTAGGCGACGTTTTTGCCCCACATGACGCCCAGTCCTCCCCAGCTGGCGGTCATGGTGTTGACTTTGTCTCCCTTGCGGGCGGTAATGAGCAGCCAGTCGGAGCCGATCAGCTTGAACGGGGAAACTTCAAATTTCTTCGGCTCGACAGAGTGAAAGGGAGGCATGGCCGGGGGGCTAGAGTTACTTTTCCAGAATTTCGACTTCGTAGCCGTCGGGGTCGGTGACAAAGGCCATTTTGAGGCCGCCGGAGGAGAATTTTGACTGCCAGTCCGAGGGCCAGATTTCAATGCCCTGTTTTTCCAGTCCGTCGCAGTAGGCGAGGATGTCCGGGACGCCGATGCAGGTGTGCATCAGATCTTCGGGTACGGCCAGTTTGTACTCGGGGCTCCAGCAAAGTTCAAGCTGGTGCGCGCTGCCGGGGATCTCCAGGTAGGCGAGTTTGTTGCCGGCGGGGGAGTCCTTGCGGGCGGTGCAGACAAAACCGAGTTTCTCGTAAAAGGCGAGGGTGTCGTCAATGCTGGAGACCCGTATGCGCGTGTGGAGGAATTTCATGGGCTGATGATGGGAGCTCCTGTGAGGTTAGGCAAGCCGATCTTCAGACATTTTCCATGAAGATTTCGATACGTTTTTTAAATTTGGCTTCTCGTTTGAGCTGTTCCAGCAGGAGGTCGCGTGCTGTCACGCGGCGGATGGAGAGCAGGGCGTTTCTCAGGGCCGGGCGGAGCGTTTCAAAATCGGGCAGGGGCGGCGTTTCCACCGGGCCGCAGAGGAATAGATGAAAGCCGAGCGGTGTCTCGACAAGCGACGGTTTGTTCTCCGGCAGGTCAAAAAGCGTTTTTTGCAGGTCTCCGGGCAGTTTGCGGTTTCCGGTTACACGGCCCATGTCGCCGCCTTTTGCGGCGGAGGCCTCGTCCTGGCTGAACTCGGCGGCCAGTGCCGCAAAGGGGGCCCCCTGTTTCAGTTTTTCCATCAGGCTTTCCGCCTCTTTTTTGACTTGTTCCCGGTCCTTGTGGAGGGTGGGGAGGAATATCTGGGAGACACTCCGGGCGGGGGCGGGCCTGTACTCTTTTTGCAGGGAGGCCCAGGCGTCCTTGAGATCCTGCCCGGACGGCTCCGCCGCCTTGTCTATGGACTCGTTGATCTGGGCTTCCTGCTGGAGACGGGCCTCGATAATCAGACGCATGGCCCGACGGTCGAGCTTCTGGGCGGCCAGCGCCTTGTCCAGCTCCTCTTCGGAGGAGAAGCGGGCCGCAAACTGCCGCCACTCCCGCTCCACCCGGTCATGGTCAAAGGGGCGGCGGAGGTCGTTGACTTTTGTCTTCAGCCGGATCAGTGAGTCGTCTATCATCCTGCTCAGGGTGATGAATCGCTGCTGTTTAAGCTCTTCCGGCGTGAGGTCGCTTTCCTTTTTCCCATTGAGGAAGAGATCTTCCCTCGTCCGGGTGCGAAGCTCGTCGCGCGTGATGACTTCTCCGTATATTTTTGCGGCGGCCTGCCGCTCCCTGAGAGCCTGCGTGCTGAGCCCCTCTTTGTCGAGGCGGCCTTCCATGCTCCGGCGCAGGGGGCCGGAGCACAGATAAAGGTCGGAGACGATGTACAGGATAAACAGGAGGTAAAACGCCATTTTGAGCGGCGTTTTATGGGCGGCCTTGAGTCGCATGAGGTGGGTTCAGGCGTTTAAATGTCCCAATCGTCGCCCGAGGAGGCGGGCTGTGCCGGAGCGGGACTTGAGGAGGTGTCTGTGGAGTCGGCAGAGCTGGAGGAGCCTGTCGCGGAGTCCGTGTTTACCGGGTCGGAGGCATCCTTTGCCCCGCTCATGTCTTCGGAGCCTGCGCTGTCGATAACGACATCCTGGCCTTCGAGGATTCCGGCAAGCTGTTCCACGCGTTTTTCGATCAGGGCGGGGTCCTTGGTGTCGGCCAGATATTTTTTGAGAGCGGTAATAGCGGTCCGCTCGTCTCCGAGCTGGTAGCACTCTATTTCCATTTGCCAGTAAAGGTTGGCGAGGTCGTCGTTCTTTTTGTTGGACTTGTTGCGGCGCATGCGGTCATTCAGATCGTTGCCCGAGTCGCTAAGCAAAGTGCCAGCACGCTGTCCCATGATACCCCGGGGTCTCTTGCGGCTGTTCTTGTCGTCCCCCTCTTGAAGGGTTTTATCCAGTTCCTGCTTGTTTTTGGGGTCGATGACGAGGCGTTTTTCCAGTTCGATGCGTTTTAGCCAGGAGGAGCGGAATTTAGGGATGTCCTTGTTCTTCTTTATCTTGGCCATGATGATCTTGTCAAAAATCTGGCCTACGCTCAGAGGGGAGTCGGCCCAGTTTTTGGGCGTCAGGTCATTGATCAGCAGGGATTTTTTGATATTGGCGCTGATGTCGGAGCCGAGACCGTTGGGATAGTTGATAATGTCTTCCGAGGCGGCGATGGCCGTGAGCAGATCCATGATTTCGCGGCTGGGGTCCAGCGCCTTGCTGTCCGCCATTTCGGGGTGCTTTTCAGCTTCCCTTTCCGTGTGGGCGAGTTTGGTGCCGAGGAGAATCCAGCGGCAGTTCATCTGAAGTCCTTTTTTGAAGCCGGGTGTGTTGAAGCGATCCTTCTGGCTTTTTTCCCATTCGATGAATTTCAGGGTGGGCAGGCCCTTGGAGTCGAAGTCGAGCTGCTTGACGGTATTTTTATAGAGTTCAAACGCCGCCTGCTCATTGGCTGCCGCCGTCGTCAGGGCCAGATTGGCCGCGCTGATGCGTTCGCGTTTGGTGGCATTGATTTTGGACTTGTAAACTTCAAGCCATTTCAGGGCTTCCGCTTTGGATTTGTCATCCAGCTTTTGTGCGTGGACACTCGACAGCGGGCAGAGTAGGGTCAATGTCAGGCAGGGAAGAAGGAACTTCATTTCTGCGTTATGCGTTATCGCGTTTTCCGTGTCAATCAGGGAATTGACACAGGCGTTTTTTGCGTATGGGTTTAATTTTGCCCGGAGTGACGGGGATGGCGGCGCGCGGGCTTGCGTTTTACGGGATGAAATGATAGTAGGTGCCGCATGAATTTTTCTCCCGCCGCCTCTTTTTTTCGCCATGAGCGTGTTGCTCTCAAGGTTTGCGGCGTGACGCGGAGCGGCGACGCGGAGTTTCTGGCGTCTTTGGGCGTTGGGGCGTTGGGCGTGAATTTCTGGCCCTCTTCCCGGCGTTATTGCGCGCCGGAGTCCGCGACTCCCTGGCTCAAGTCTCTGGGCGGCGGCATTGTACGCGTGGGGGTCTTTGTCAATGCCGAGCCTGCGCTGCCCCGCCGGCTGATTGAGGAGGGCGTGATTGATCTTGCCCAGTTTCACGGGGATGAGACGCCCGACTATTGCCTGCCGTTCGTTCGGGAGGCTCTGCCTTTTATCAAGGCGTTTGGCGTGGCTCATTGCGCCTCTTTGCGTAAGGTGGCCGACTATCACGCCGACGCCGTGCTTCTGGATGCTCCGGCTCCCGGCGTTTACGGGGGGACGGGGAGCGTGTTTGACTGGAATCTTGCGGACATGTTCGTGCGCCGGCACAAGGATACGCCTGTCCTGCTGGCGGGAGGAATTACGGTGGAGAATGCCGCACGGGCCGCCGAGCTGGTGCGCCCCGCCTTTATTGATGTGGCGTCGGGGAGCGAGACGGAGCCGGGAGTGAAGGACCGGGAGAAATGCCGTCTGCTGCAGGAAGCCGTCCGGGAGGTCGTGCGCTCCCGCGAAGGGGAGGCTCCGGAGCGGGAAGATCGTGTCGTTTTTATGGAAGGATGGGAATCATGAAGAGTGTGATCAAAGGTCTGGCCGCCGCTCTGGCGGCTCTGCTGTTGTGCCGCTGCGCCTCCCTGTCGGGAGACGCTCCGCCCAGGGTACCCGGCAGGCCCCTGCCCGCCGATTGCCGCCAGGCGGTGGTTGCGGTTCCCGACAGCTGGGATACGTCTCATGTGAAGCTGGTTTTAATGGAACGGGAGGGCAATGACGGCGCGTGGAAGCCGGTGACGCCCCCCTGTCCCGCCCGTCTTGGCAGAAACGGTTCCGTCTGGGGGCTGGGCATCAGTCCGGTTCCGTCAGGCGGCCGGGTGAAGGCGGAGGGAGACGGCAGGACTCCCGCCGGCATTTTCGGTCTGGATCATCTGGTGTACGCCTATGATCCTCAAGTCTCCGTCGGCAAAGGGTTTCGCGTGTCTCCCATTACGCCCCGGGATCTCTGGGTGGAGGACCCCGCCTCTCCCCTGTATAATACTCATGTGACTTTGAATCATGAGCCTGCGAGCGACTGGGAGAAAAGCCAGCAGATGAAGCAGAATGATCCGGCCCACAAGATCAAGCTGTTCATTCATCACAACTCCCCCGCCGACAGGGGGGAGGGCAGGCCTGTTCCCCGGGCCGGGTCATCCATTTTCTTCCATGTCTGGCGCGAGGACGGCAGGAAGCCGACCGCCGGTTGCACAGCCATGAGCGAGAGCGATTTCATGAGAATTCTGCGCCGTCTCGACGCCTCCAAACGTCCGGCATACATCATGCTGCCCCGGAGCGAATACGCCCGTTATGAAAAGTCCTGGAGGCTGCCTCCGCTTCCCGGTAAGTGATGGATTGGCTTTATTTGCGCTTTTTGCGCAAAAGAGAGATTTTTAGGCCCGGAAAGAGCCCTGTTTTACTTTTCTTCCAAAGGAGGAAGATTGTGTCAAAAAATTCTTGTTTTAAGTATTGCCTCTATTTGGAACGATTACTAGAATGGGGTAATGACCGCCGATAGCCGTCCTTTTTATCCTCATGTTTCAGTCGATTGTGTGTTGATCGGCTATGACGGGAAGGAGCTTCAGATTCTTCTCGTGGAAAAGATGCTCGAGTTCAAGGGAGAGCCGATCAGAAAGTTGAAGTTGCCCGGCCGCCTGATCTATGAGGAGGAGGATTTGCCGGAGGCCGCCGCGTCGGTTCTGCAGGTTTTGACGGGGATTACCAAGCCGTATTTGCGCCAGTTCAGGGCATTTGGCGAGCCTGGCCGCATGGGGACGGAGAGTGAAAACAAGTGGCTCAAGGATGTGATCAAAAAGGATATTCCCCGGATTATCACGATTGCTTACATGTCCATTACCCGTCTGACGTCGAGATTGCGGAATACTACCTCTTTCTACGGGGCGGAATGGTATCCTGTCAGAGAGATACCCAGGCTGCCCTTCGATCACAACAGGATTATTGAAGAGGCGTTGATAGAAGCCCGCAAGATGGCCCAGTCGGAGCCTCTGATTCTGTTCAATCTTTTGCCCGAGAAATTCACGGAGCTGGAGTTCCGGCTGCTTTATGAAAAGTTCCACAGCATCCGGGTGGATGTGCGGAACTTTCATAAAAAGATGCTCTCCCTGCCTTATGTCATCGCTCTGGATGAGAAGGAGATGAATGTCGCCCACCGGGCCGCCCGTTACTATCGCTTTGACAAGAAGGCGTACAACAAGCTGTACCGCAATGGGTAAAGGGGCGTAGCCGCCGCCCCGGTCCCGTTTCTCAGGCCGGGGGCGTGTTTTTGGTATGGCGTATTTCCTCGGCGTCGGTGATAAAGACGACCGCGGCTGACAGGCTCTTGGCGTTGTCTCCGACGCGTTCCAGCGAGCGGACGATAAACAGGAGATCTACGTTGGCGGCCGGGCTGATCTGCCGCGTTTCAATTTGAGTGATGATTTGTTCACTCATTTCACGGTGCTTGATATCAAGCTCCTTGTCGCGCGCCCGGACGTTGAGCGCGAGTTCCCTGTTCCTTTCGCCGATGGCCTGCAGGGAGTCCTGGAGCTCGGCGCGGGCCATTTCAAAGAGAGGTTCAAGCAAGTCTTTGGGCGCGGAAACGCCTGACTTGAGCAGACTGCGGACGCGGCGCGTCAGGGAGGCGACTTCCTCCGCGCACTCTTCGAGCTTATCCGCGATGCGCGTCAGGGAGATCACGAGGCGCAGGTCTTTCGCCAGGGGGTGGAAGCGGCTCAGGATGCCCGTGCAGTAGCTTTGCACATAGCGGGCCTGCTCGTGGAGCTGGAGCTGGTTGGCGATTACCTCGTTCGCCGGGTTGTCATTCCGGGCGAGCAGGCTGTTCCGTGCCGCGTCCAGATTGCTCAGAACCGTTTGTCCAAGTTCCAGAACGAGGCGGGCGGCTTCGTTCAGGGCGGCGTCGTAGTGCGGGAGAATATGGTCGTGCATGGCAATATCAGCTGAATCGTCCGGTGATGTAGGCTTCTGTCTGGTCTTTTTGCGGGTTGGAGAAAATCTGGTTTGTGGAACCGTATTCTATCAATTGTCCCAGATAGAGGAAGGCTGTATTGTCGGCGATGCGGGTAGCCTGCTGCATATTGTGGGTGACGATGACGACGGTGAGGTCTTTTTTCAGATCCTCCATCAGATCTTCTATTTTGAGGGTGGCTATGGGGTCCAGCGCGGCGCAGGGCTCGTCCATCAGGAGTATCTGGGGACGGTTGGCGATGGCCCGGGCGATGCAGAGTCTCTGCTGCTGGCCGCCGGAGAGGCCGTAGGCGCTCTGGTGGAGTTTGTCCTTTACCTCGTCCCACAGGGCGGCGCCTTTGAGGCTTCGCTCGACGGTCTCGTCGAGTTCGGCCTTGCCGTTCCGGCCCGCGACCCGCAGGGGGAAGACGATATTCTCGTAGATGCTTTTGGGGAAGGGGTTGTATTTTTGGAATACCATGCCGACCCGTTTCCGCAGGGAGATGACTTCGACCGAGGGGTCGTACAGGCTGGTGCCGTCGATGCGGATGTCTCCCTCGTGCCGGACACCCGGCACCAGATCGTTCATCCGGTTCAGATTTCTCAGCAGAGTGGACTTGCCGCAGCCGGAGGGGCCGATGAGCGCCGTGACCTTGTTTTCTTCAAAGGTCATGGAAATATCGTGGAGTACCTGTTTTGGGCCGTAATGGAAGGAGAAGCGGTCCACTTCGATAATGGGGTCCTGTGACATGGGAAAGCGGTGGCGGGTATAAAGGGATCAGAAGGAGGACGCCTGATATTTTTTTCTCAGGTGATTGCGTATCAGGATGGCCGTCAGGTTCATGACGACGACGAGGAGGATCAGGAGCAGGGTGGTCGCGAAGACCATCGGCTTGGCCGCGTCTGAGTCGGGAGACTGGAAGCCGACGTCATAGATGTGGAAGCCGAGGTGCATGAACTTGCGCTCCAGGTGGATGAAGGGCGAGTCGCCGTCAAAGGGCAGGGAGGGCGCCAGCTTGACTACTCCGGTCAGCATCAGCGGGGCGACTTCGCCGGCTCCGCGGGCCATGGCGAGGATGAGGCCCGTCAGGACGCCGGGCAGGGCGCTGGGCAGGATGATGCGCTGTATCATCTGCCATTTGGACGCGCCGCAGGCGAGGGCCGCCTCGCGGAGGCCGCGGGGGACGGCGGAGAGCGACTCCTCTGTCGCGACGATGACGACGGGCAGGGTCATCAGGGCCAGGGTCAGAGAGGCCCACAGGATGCCGGAGGTGCCGAAGGTCGGGGCGTTGTCCACCGCCAGTTTTTTGGCGAAGAAGAGCTGGTCTATTCCTCCCCCGACAAAGTAAACGAAGAACCCGAGGCCGAAGACGCCGAAGACGATGGAGGGGACGCCCGCCAGGTTGTTGACGCAGATGCGGACGATTTGCACCAGGGTGCCCTGCCGTGCGTACTCCCGCAGGTAAATGGCGGCGATGACGCCGATGGGCGTGACGAGCGCGCTCATCAGGACGGTCATGACAAAGGTGCCGAAGATGGCGGGGAAAATGCCTCCCTCGGTATTTGCCTCGCGCGGTTCTTCGCTGACAAAGCTCCACAGGCGGGAAAGGAATATCTGAAGTTTGCCGAAGAAGCCGAGGCTGTTGGGCGCGTAAAAGTGGACTATATGGTCTGTGGCGAGTTCGTGGGTAGAGCCGTCCGCCAGCTGATAGAGCAGGATGTTTTTGCCGTCATCGGCGCGCAGGGCGGCGGTTTTGGCCGTGCAGGCCGAGTAGAGGGCGGCCAGCTCTGTCTGGCGTTTTTCCAGCTCTTCTTTTTGAGCGGCCGGATTTTTGAGATCCTTGAAGAAGCCTCCCGGCCTGGGGGTGGCGGTCACGCCCTGCGGGCCGGAGACGAAGTCATAGGAAGAGTTCAGGAGTTTGAGGTCGCCGCGCACCTCGCCCAGTTCGCGGTTGATGCGGCCGATCTCGTCTTTCTCTATGTCGAGTATGTCGTCACGGGTATCCGCCGCCTTGCTGACGAGTTTGTTTAGCGTGGCGGAGAATTGTTTGGATGAGGCGGGCAGTGTCGCGCCGTCCGAGAGTTTGAGTTCGAGGGGCAGGACGAGGGCGTTGCCGCCTTCCAGCCGCTCCAGAACGAGGGCCTGCTCCGGCTCGGTGCGGGCGGTGATGTCCCGTTGGTCAATGAAGCGGAAGGCCTGCCCGAATTTTTCGCGGCTCCCGGTGAAGATCTGGTACTCGGCTACGCGCGGGATGTCGCCGGAGGCATCGGCGGGCGCGGTGTTGTCGCGCCGGGTCTGATCCTTGGCAATGTGGGCGTAGTATCTGTTTTCCTTTTCCGGGACGTTTTTGTCCCGGACGGAGAGTTCATAGACCGTTTTGGGCCAGAAGGTTTCCAGGCCGTTGTAGAAGATGATCCCCAGCAGGCCGAAGACCATGATGAGGCCCAGGGCGAGGCCGAGACTGGTGAACCAGATGCGGATTTCTCCGAGGGGGCGTTTTCTGACGGGGGGGAGGGAAAACTCAGCGGACATGGGAGGAGGAAAGCGTGAATGAAAGGGGGAAAACGAGAGTTAGACGACTTTGAATTTTTCTCTCAAGCGGTTTCTAAGGACTTCGGCGATGGTGTTCAGAACAAAGGTCATCATGAAGAGAATCAGCCCGCCGAGGAAAAGCACCCGGTAGTGCGTGGAGTGCTGCGCCGCTTCGGGGAGCTCGGTCGCGATATTGGCGGAGAGCGTACGCATTCCGTTGAAGATATTCCAGTCCATGATGGGCGTGTTGCCCGTCGCCATCAGTACGATCATGGTTTCTCCGACGGCGCGTCCTACGCCGATCATCAGGGCGGAGAAGATGCCCGCCGCCGCGACCGGCATGACGATGGTGCGGACGATCTGCCAGCGGCTCGCGCCCAGGGCCTCCGAGGCGGAGATCAGCGAGGGGGGGACGTTGGAGAGGGCGTCTTCGGCAATGGTGAAGATGACCGGGATGACGGCAAAGCCCATTACGAACCCGACCACCAGCGAGTTGCGCTGTTCATACGGGAGGCCGAAGCCGTTGCGCCACAGGTCGGGGAAGGTGCGGGCCTCGAAGGAGTCTGCGCCGAATGCGCCCATGACGCCGCGAACGGTATGGACGAGGGGCTGCTCGATCATGTCGCCGAGGTAGGTCCAGCACAGCCAGCCTGTCAGGAGCATGACGGGAATCATGATGAGATACTCGAAGCCGCCCCGGAACTTGTTTCTGAACTCAATGGGGCGACTGATCCAGAGCCAGCCGAGCGCGATGGTGACGAGGGGAATGAGTACTCCCATGGCGATGAAGGCGGGGCCCTTGTCCTCCATCAGCGGGGCCATGTAAAGCGCGCCGAAGAAGCCCAGTACGACGGAGGGCAGGGAGGCCATGATCTCCATGGTCGGCTTCACAATGCGCTTTACCGCCGGAGACATGAAGTGGGAGGTGTAAACCGCCGCGAGAAGGGCGACGGGTACGGCAAAGAGCAGGGCGTAGAAGGTGCCCTTGAGCGTGCCGAAGATCAGGGGCATCAGCGAAATCTTGGGCTCGTAGTCATCCGTGCCGCCTACGGACTGCCATTGCCAGGCGGGGCTGTCGTACCCCTCGTACCAGACCTTGCCGAACAGGGCCGTCATCCCGGCCTCGGGGAAGGGGTCGGAAACGCCGTAAAAGTGGAGACCGCCCGTTCTGTCTTCGATGGCAAGGGTATTGAAGTGTCCGCTGACCGCCATCTGGGCGGGGCTGTAGGAGAGATCGCTCTTTTCCCAGCGAATGTCTTCGGTCGTGGAGTAGCAGAGCCGGAGCTGGGTCGCGGTGGAGACAAAGAAGGAGCGGTTGATTTGAGAGGAGGCGTACAGGGAGACCGCGCCCTGCATGGAGGGGAAGCTCTTCGTTTCGCCAAAGAGGCGCAGGCGGCTGCCGTCCTGCCCGGTCTGCGGGAACAGGCTGAATACTTTCAGGGACCCTTGGCTGCCCCCCATGACGAGGGACATTTCACCAAATACCCAGTCGAGTACCGTGATGTGCTCTCCGGCTCCCAGAGGAGCGGTCAGTGTCTGGCGTTTGACCCAGACGTCGTCCTCCTCGTCATACTCCAGATAGAAGACGGTATCGGCCTCGGTGAGCACGACGGCTCCCGTGCCGGAGGAGGAGACCAGTATTTTGACGGGCACGCCGTCAACCAGCGAGGTAAGATCATAGCGGCCTCCGGGGGCGAGCTCGCCCTCATTGAGCAGAGATCGGGACTCTTCCAGAGTCATCAGATTGACATGGCGTTTGCCGACGAGATCACGGATGGCGGCAAAGATTTTTTTCTCTCCCGCGTCCGTGTAGGTCAGCGAGAGGACTTTCCCCGAAGGGCCGTCCTCAAGAAGGGGATAAAAGGGAGTCGGGGACAGGGCGGGGGACTTGCCGAAGCTGATGTCGATCAGGCCGACCTGCCCGTTTGCCGTCGCCAGAGCAAGCGCGGAGCGCGAGGCGTTATAGGAAGAGGCGGAGACGGCGCCGGCTTCCTGCGGGAGCGGGAGTCTTACAACGCGTGAATCGGCCCGGTTGACAAAATCCACTTCCGGCCCGTTGGCGAACAGAAAGGTCCATTCCCCCAGGCTGTCCATGCCGAGCACGGCGTCTTTGGGCAGGGTGAGCGAGACGCGGGGAGACTCCTGTACTTTGGCTCCTCCGAAGAGCGGGAGCGTCTCGGACAGGATAAAGAAAAAGATGCCGAGAACGGCGACGATGACAAGCAGGCCTCCCGTGATAATGGTGCCGGTCATGAACTTGTCAAACCACAGAGTGGTTTTTGACACCCGGAAGCGTTCGGGGATGGGCTTCGCTTTTCCGGAGGGAGAGGTCGGCGCGGGAGAGTCCTTGTTGGGGAGGCGTAGGGAGGCTAACGGGGGGGGGCGGAACCGCCTT
>CAZNVW010000033.1:0-18451 GCA_964576595.1 uncultured Verrucomicrobiales bacterium | reverse complement strand
GACGCGGCGGGACGAGGTGTTTGTCGTGAAGTAGAAGGTTCTGATTCCCTCACGTTTTCTCGGCGGGAGCATGGCTTTCATGTTCGGGAAGCCGTCGGCGTCGATGGAGGCGATGAAGGATACGTTTTGATGGTCTATCAGGTTACCGACGGTTTGTTCGGGGG
Source organism: uncultured Verrucomicrobiales bacterium (assembly GCA_964576595.1). Classification (GTDB taxonomy): domain Bacteria; phylum Verrucomicrobiota; class Verrucomicrobiia; order Verrucomicrobiales; family Akkermansiaceae; genus CAZNVW01. The sequence goes on along the minus strand of CAZNVW010000033.1, from coordinate 18,287 downwards.
TTTTCATGAGGCGATGGATTGTGAGGGGGCAGGAGGGGCGAGGTTTCGCGTTTTTTACGCGGGTGTATCAGTTTTGTTTGGTAAAGATGAGTTTGCCCGTGTCGTAGCCCAGGTCCTGGGCTATCTTGAGCATTTTCCTTTTTTCTTCAGGTTTTAGGGCCGGTTTTCGGGAGAGGAACCAGAGGTAGTCCGTGGTGCCTCCGGAGACGACGGCGAGGCTGTAGTCGGGGGCTATCCAGGCGACCCGGTAGTCGCCGGCGATCAGCGGGATGAAATAGACCTTGAGGTAATTGGGTGTTTTTGTGGTGACGGCGACGGCTTCCGCCCGGTTCCATTTTCTTTTTTCCGGCGAGTAGCCTTTGTTGACTACTTTGACGCGGTTTTCTCCTTCCGGGGTGTATTCGGCCGTGACTTGTTCCATTCCCCGTTCAAAGGAGTGATCGAGCCGCGCGGTCTCGTACCATTTGCCCTGGTATTTGGCCAGGTCAAAGTCGTTGAGGACGGGGACGGAGACGGGAGTGCCGCATGAGGCCAGTGCAACCGACGGGAGCAGGGAGAGCAGGAGTTGACGCAGAAGGTTCATGGAGAGATTTGAGGGGGAGTTTGTTGTGAGTCCCGGTCCAGGCGGGCCAGGAAGGCGGGGATGTCGGGAGAGAGGAAGGTAAAGCCCGCGTCCAGGAGTTTGCGGGGGTGTACGCATTGCCCGGAGGTCAGGACTTCGGCGGCTTCTCCCAGTACGAGTTTGAGCGCCCAGGCGGGGATGGGGAGGGCGTGCGTGGCGCCGCTCCATCGGCAGAGGTCGGAGATGAAGTCCCGATGAGGCAGGGGGACGGGCGCCGTGAAATTGACGACGCCTTCGAGCGAGGACGTGTTCATGGCAAACAGCATGGCCCGGGCCATATCCTTGCGGTCTATCCAGGAGAAGGGCTGAGTGCCCGGCAGGAAGAAGGGGAGGAATCCCCATTTCCGTGACGCCATGATTTTTTCGAAGGCGCCGCCTTCTTTATCGAGGACGATGCCGAACCGGGCGATGACCAGCCGGACGTCTTCCGGTACCTGGCGCGCCTCGTGTTCCCAGCGTTCGCAAAGGCCGGCGAGGAAGTCCTCTCCTTTTGCGGGGGAGTTTTCGTCGTGGCATCCCCCGGCGGGGTAGTAGCCCACGGCGGAGGTGGAGATAAAGAGCGAGGGTCTGCGGGGGAGTCGTTTGATGGAGTTGACGAGGGCTCTTGTGACCGTGAGACGGCTGTCGATCAGGAGTTTTTTGTACGAGTCCGACCAGCGGTGGTTGATGGTGGCTCCCGCCAGGTTGACGATGATGTCCGCCTGTGACAGTTTCTCGTCGAGGGCGTCTGTCCGCTCCGGAGAGAACAGGGTTCGTTCGAGGGCAAGGACATGGTGTCCCTGTTCCTGAAAGGAGCGGGAGAGTTCGGCTCCGACAAATCCGCCGGCTCCGCTGACGGCTATATTCATTTTATTCTTTCCCATAGGCAGATGTCTCCTTCTTCGATACGGAAGGAGGGGTGAGGTTCTATTGGAGAAGTGAGTTGAAGTTTGGTCAGGAGGGCCGGATTTCTTCGCCGGATTTTTTCCGTCAAATGGCGGAACTCGTATTCCAGCTGACCGCTCGTGACTGTCAGGAGCGGGGGCGGGGAGGGGAGTCGTTCTATTTTTTCCGCGCTGAAGTGGTAATCCCGCTTGAGGGACTCTTCATAAATGACGGAGAGGTAGTATTCCATTGCGTCGAGCGGCGAGTCTGCGGCGCGGAACCGCTCCAGCTGAGGGTGGGATCTGTAGCCTGAGGTATTGCCCTCCAATACTTTGCGAGCCAGCAGGGATTCGCGCCACAGGGCGACCAGTCCCGCCGGGTCAAGGTATTTGGGATGCAGCGACCACAGTCTCATATTGTTTTTTCTCGTCCTTTCATGTTGAGGCAGGAGGAGGAAAAAATCAATGGGAAGAGGAATAAATTAGAGGGGAGGGAACGCTTGCGCCTGAATGGAATTTCAGGGGGTGGGCGGAGCCATCAGGGAGTTCAGTTTATGGAAGATGGCCGTGTTTTCGTAAACGCCCGTGAAGTGTCCGCTGCCGGGGCCGTAGGCATACACGGGGACGGCTGTGCCGTTATGGTTTGTGGTGATGAAGCGGCACTTGATTTCGCCTTTTGAGGAGTGGCCGTCCAGCAGGACGAGTCCGCCCGTGCTGTGGTCGGCGGTGATGACGACAAGGGTGCCCGGGTGCGCTGAGGCCCATTTCAGGACGAGTCCGGCGGTTTTGTCGAAGTCAAAGGTTTCTTCCATGGTTTGCGCCAGGTCGTTTTTATGAGCGGCCTTGTCTATTTTGGAGCCTTCGATCATCAGGAAGAAGCCCCTGGGGTTTTCACTCAAGGTGTTCAGGGCTTTTTGAACGGCGGTTTGCAGGAGGTCGCCTCTTTTTTCCGGGCGGGGCAGGTCGGTGTCGGCAACGACGGCAAAGAGTTTGCCGGAGGGGGCTTTTTCCAGTTCTTCCCGGTTGCGGGCGAGCGTGTAGCCCTTTTTTTCCATTTCCCGGAAGATGTTTCTGCCGTCCGGTCTGTTCTCGAAGTGTTTGGCTCCGCCGCCGAAGATGAAGTCCGCGCGGCTGTCGGGGTAGCAGGCGGCGATGTCAAGGTCTTTGCCCCGGTCGTCGCTCTGGGCGCAAAAGGCGGCGGGGGTGGCGTCGTTTAATCGGCTGGTGACGGCGACGCCTGTTGATTTTGAGGCGTTAGCCGCCGCGTCTATCAGGGAGTCGAGTGTTTTGCCCTCGGCATCGACGGCGAGACGACCGTTCCGTGTTTTGCTTCCCGTCGCCATGGCGGTACCCGAGGCGGCCGAGTCTGTGACCAGCTTGTCGGCGGAGGAGGTAAGGGAGAGGCCGGTGACGGGGCACTGGCTGATATGGAGGTTGCCGCCGTTGGCCGCCCGGGCGGAGAAGAGGGTAGGCAGCCCCATGCCGTCGCCTATCATCAGGATGATGTTTTTCACTTTTTCTCCGGGAGCGTCAGGAGCCGGGAGAGTCTCGACGGGGTAGGGGGGGGTCATTTGGTATGTCTGGATGTCTCCATTCCCTCCAAAGGCGGACAGGGAGGAGAGGAGGACGGCGCTCAGCACAAGGGGGAGAAATTTCATGGATGCAAGGATAGGGGGCGGGCGTTTTTAATTCCAGCCGAAAAGGGGCCGAATGTTCCTGTTTTGCGGTTTTTGCCGTCAGGGGGCGCGGCGAGAATTCTCTTGTGACGCTTTGGTGAGGTAGGTGGCTTTTTCGTTGGACAAAACAAATTTTCTCCTTGGCCGGGAGGGGTACTCTGTCGTCAGTTTCTTATGAAAACTGTCAACAACACTGCCATTTGTACCCTGCTTGCCGGGGCCGCTCTTCTCCAGGTGACGAACGCCGCTCAGGTGAGACAGTCCGCTCCGTCTGCGGACAAACCCGCCACCTTGTATATGTGGGATCAGGCTTACGGTCTTGATCCCCAGAAAAAGGTTCATGTTTACAAGGATGATTCCAATCCCTACGTGCAGGAGGTGAATGTGTCCCTCCGCTCCCAGTATCAGGCCGGATGGGTTGACGGGCAGGTCGGCAATTATGACGGCAGTCATAACTGGACGTCCGAGTTCCGCCGTTTCCGCATGGGCTGGAACGCCAAGGTGCTGCACGATTTCAAGCTTCAGAATGTCTGGAATGTCGGAGGCGTTCAGAACAACGGTTCCTGGAACAAGACGACGAAGCGCTGGGATGATCACGGCCAGACAAAGGCCAGTTTGTACGAGGCGTTTGTGCAGTATAATTACAAGAACGAGGGCTACACGTTCTCGTTCGGCAAGACGAATCCCGAGATTTTCGCGGAAAACCGCGTGTCTTCCGGTTCTTTCAAGGTGCCTGAAATGACGATCGCCGAGCAGACTCTTTGTTTCGATTCCGTCTGGGGGCTTTGGGCCGCCAATGATACCAAGAAGGACGATCTGGGTTATTATGTCGGTCTCTGGTCTTCCACCAATGATTCCAACAAGCAGATTTGGGGTACCTGGCAGTCCTGCTTTACGACCGCCGAGCTGTCCTACGGCCTGGACAAGGTGTTGCTGGAAAAGGGACGGTTTTATGTGGACTGGATTCACAGTTTCGCCGATGCCGACAAGCCGCTCGCCGGAAGTAGCGAGTCGTATGTGGGCCCGGGCAGCGAGGATGTCGTCTCCGCCTACTATATCGGCAAGCAGGGCGCCTTTGAGGTGACTTGTGAGGCTCTCTGGGGGCTTAATGCGAATGACCGCAATTCGGGGGATCTGTTCGGCTTCATGATTCTGCCTTCCTACAATGTCAACGATCATGTCGAGCTGGTCAGCCGGTTCCAGTACGCGACCGGAGACAACGCGGTCAATGTAGGCAAAAATCGCTATGTGAAGTCTCTTCAGCGCCGCTCTCCCGGTTATGCCGATGATTATTACGCGATTGGCGGCGGGGTGAACTTCTATGTGTACGGCAAGGATCACTCCCGTCTCAAGATCATGACGATGCTGGAGTACGGTAATTCCACCGTCGCCGATTCCCGCAAGGCTTCCAACGCGGGCTTCACCGGCTGGCAGTTTATCTGCGGTATTTACACCAGTTTCTAATACGGCTGGGAGAGAATCCTTACTGTTACAAAAACGGCACAGGATGATTCTTAACGGGCCGGTGCGGATCGGATAGTTCTATTCCCGTTCGAGCGCATCGGCTCGTTTTATCCCCGAGAGGGGAGTTCAAAGATTACATACAATGAGCAAGATTAACTGCATTATCATGGACTGGGCCGGAACGGCCATCGACTTCGGCTGTTTCGCCCCGCTGCACGTATTCCTTCGCGTTTTTGGCGAGAAGGATCTTGAGATCACTTATCGCCAGGCCCGCGAACCGATGGGGCTGCTGAAGATAGATCATATCCGGGCCATTCTCTCCATGCCTCCGGTGGCGGCCCAGTTTGTGGAAAAGCACGGCCGCGCCTGGAATGAAGAGGATGTCCATGAGATGTATGCGAGTTTTGAAAAGCATCTTTTCGCTTCTCTCGAGGATTTCACGACTCCCATTCCCGGTGTGGTCGAGGTCATCAACGGCCTTAAGGCCCAGGGCGTCAAGATCGGCTCGACGACCGGATATACCGGCGAAATGATGAAGATTGTTCGCCCTGCCGCTGCGGAAAAGGGCTATACGGTGGATAATCTGGTGACGCCTGACGATGTGCCCGCAGGCCGCCCGGCTCCCTATATGATTTACCGCAACATGATCGATCTCGCCATTCCCTCCGTCGATCAGGTGATCAAGGTGGGCGATACGATCGCCGACATACGCGAAGGGCTGAACGCCGGGGTGCATACGATTGGTCTTGTGACCGGGAGCAATGAGCTGGGCCTGACCGAAGAGGAATACGCCGCGACTCCGGCGGAAGAGCTGGCCGTTTTGAAGAATGAAGTGCGTCTCCGCATGATGGAGGCAGGCGCGAACGCCGTGCTGGACTCTCTGGAGGATCTGCCGCGCTATATGGAAGCCCTGAATCAGAATCGCTAATATCAACACAAAAACTTTTTTATCTTATGAGAAATTATCTGCTCCTTACTCCCGGCCCTCTCAGTACTTCTTCCACCGTTCGCGAAGCCATGCTTCAGGACTGGTGCACCTGGGACAAGGATTACAATGAAGGCGTTGTGACCGCCATTCGCCAGGAGCTCCTCGCGCTCGCCGGGCTGGACGATACTTACACGACCATTCTGCTCCAGGGGAGCGGCACCTACTGCGTGGAAGCGACGCTGAGCTGCGCCGTGAAGCCCGGAGAAAAGCTCCTGATTGTCGCCAACGGCGCCTACGGCAGCCGCATGGGCGATATCGCCCGCTATCATGGTCTGGATCATGTCGTCGTCTCCCTGAAGGAAACGGAGCAGGTGACCGCCTCCGCCGTGCTGAAGGCTCTGGACGAGAATCCGGGCGTGACTCATGTGGCCGTCGTGCATTGCGAAACGACGACGGGGATTTTGAATGATCTGGAAGGGATCGCCGTCGCGATTCGCGGCCGCGGTCTTGTGCTGATTGTGGACGCCATGAGCAGTTTCGGCGGTATTCCGATCGACATCAGGGGGCTTGACATCGACTATTTGGTGAGCAGCGCGAACAAATGCGTGCAGGGCGTGCCCGGTTTCGGCTTCATTATTGCGAAGCGTTCCCGCATTGAAGGCTGCAAGGGAGTCTCCCGCAGTTTGTCGCTGGATATTTACGATCAGTGGAACGAGATGGAGAAGGGCGGGGGCAAGTGGCGTTTCACGTCTCCGACTCATGTTGTCCGTGCGTTTGCCCAGGCCATGAAGGAGCTGGCGGAAGAGGGCGGTATCGAGGCCCGTCACGCCCGCTACTCCGAGAACCACCGCGTGCTGGTCGAGGGGATGCGCAAGGCCGGGTTTACGACTCTGCTGCCCGACGAGGTGCAGTCGCCGATCATTACGTCCTTCCTGTATCCCGAGGCCGGGTTCAGTTTCCAGGCGTTTTACGAGGAGTTGAAGCAGCGGGGATTTGTGATCTACCCCGGCAAGATTTCCGAGGCTCCCACTTTCCGCATCGGTAATATCGGAGACGTGTTCCCGCAGGATTTCGCCCGTTTGACGGAGGAAGTGGCCGACATCCGCCGGGCCTGATTTGCCGCTCATCTCCTACTTTTTTTATTATGCTGGAACTTAAGAATATCAGCAAGGTGTACAACGGGCACGCGGTGCTCGACGACATCAGTCTGGACATCAACCGGGGGGAGATCGTCTCCATCCTCGGGCCGTCCGGGAGCGGCAAGACGACCCTGCTCAATGTCATTCTCGGTTTGGCCGAGCTGGACGGCGGGCACATTGTCTATGACGGGGAGGATCTGAGCCATACGCCGATGCAGCAGCGGGGCTTCAACATCGTCTTTCAGGACTATGCCCTGTTCCCCAATCTCAACGCGTACCGCAATATTACCTACGGTCTCAAGAACAAGCCGGGCATCTCCTCCGAAAAGGAGGTGATGGAGCTGATCAATCTGCTCGGCTTGAGCGAGCATCTCGACAAGAGGATAGACCAGCTCTCCGGCGGTCAGAAGCAGCGTGTGGCCCTCGCCCGCACGCTGGTCATGAAGCCTCGGATCCTGCTTCTGGACGAACCGTTGAGCGCGCTGGACGGCGTCATCAAGGAGTCGATCAAGACCCGTATCAAGAAGATTGCCCGGGAGTACAATCTGACGACGGTAATCGTTACTCACGATCCCGAAGAGGCCCTGACTCTTTCCGACCGGGTACTTATTTTGAATGAAGGGAAGATTTCCCAGTATTCAACACCCGAGGAAATTATCTCGTCTCCTCGCAACAGCTTTGTCAAGCAATTCATTCTCAATCAACTGGAGATCAAGAGGAACAATATTTTGAGCCTCTTCGGGAACTGTTATGCCTAAGACGCAGATAGAGATACGATCCATTTTCTGGTTCGTCATTGCGCTGTTCGCCCTGTTCCTGGCCGTTCCGGCGGGGTTTCTCCTCTGGCAGTCGTTTGCCACGGGGAGCGGCCCGGGGCTGGGGAACTATATCAGTACGCTGGCCGACGCCCGTTTCCTGGCCTCGTTCGGCAACAGTTTCCTGGTCTCCGGCGTCTCCGCGCTACTGACGACCGTTCTGGCCTTTTTCCTGGCCTATACGGTCAACAATACGGCTCTGCCGGGAGGTTTGCGCAAGTTTATCGGGGGGCTGACAATCGCCCCGATGTTTCTCCCGACCATTACATACGGGTTCGTCATTATTTATTCTTTTGGCCGGGAGGGGCTGCTGACCCGCATTCTCGGGTTCCAGCCGTTTGAAATATACGGCTTCAACGGGATGCTTCTGGGGTATGTGATTTATACTCTGCCCATTGCCTTCCTGCTGATCAACAATACGTTCAAGTACGTTGACAAGAATTTCGCCATTGTCTCCAAGGTGATGGGAGACTCTCCGCTCCGCACGTTCATGGGAACGACGGTGCGTCCCCTGGTCGGCACGCTCGGAGCGGCGTTCATTCAGTCGTTTACGCTGAGTTTTACCGATTTCGGCATTCCCGCGTCCATCGGCGGCCAGTTTGACGTCGTCGCCATACATCTCTACAATGAGATGCTGGGCTCCGTTCCGAATTTCGCGAGCGGCTCGACGGTGGCTATCATCATGCTTTTTCCCTCGGTCATCAGTATTATACTGATCGGCTATCTGGAGCGGTACAACTTCCGCTACAACAAGATTTCCCGTCAGGAGATCGGCCGCAACGCCGTGCGCGACGCCTTTTGCTGCTTCGGTTCCCTGGTTCTTTTGGGGCTGGTCGTCTCCATTTTCGCGGTCATGTTTGTCGTCCCCTTCGTCAAGAGCTGGCCCTATTATCCCTCCTTCACGTTTGATAATGTGATCCGCCTGCTCAAGTCGCCCAATTTGACCGGGATTTACAAAAACTCCCTGATCGTTTCGTTTTTCACGGCTATTCTGGGGACTATCGTTTCCTACGGGGCCGCTCTGGTCACGGCCCGTTCCGAGATAGGCAAAAAGGGCAAGTCCGTCATCAACTCCATCGCCCTGGTGACGAATACCATTCCCGGCATGGTTCTGGGGATAGCCTTCCTGTTCGCCTTTTCCGGCACTAGTTTGCAGAATACGTTTGCCATCATTATCATTTGTAACGTCATCCACTTCTTTACGACGCCCTATCTGATGGGCAAGAGTTCTCTGGAAAAGATGAATCGCGGCTGGGAATCCACCGCCTCCCTGATGGGAGACAGCTGGTTCAAGACGCTCTGCCGGGTGATTATCCCCAACTCGCTGGGGACCCTGCTGGAAATGTTCAGCTACTATTTCATCAACGGCATGATTACGATCAGCGCGATTATTTTCCTGGTCGGAGCGCGCACCTCGGTCATCACGACCAAAATCAAGGAGCTTCAGCATTTTGCGAAGTTCGATGAAATCTTTGTAATGTCGATTCTGATCCTGGTCACGAATATCGTCATCAGGGCTGCCCTCTCATGGGTAATGAAGAAGAGGCATTTACAATAACAAAACAACATTGTTTTATGAAATCCATACGTTCCCTTCTCGCCGCGTGCGTTCTCGGCGGAGCCGCCTTCGGAGCCCTTGTCTCATGTGACGGGCAAAAACAGGTCGTCATTTATTCCAATGCCGATGACGAGGCCATCTCGTCCATGAGCAAGGCTCTGGACAAGGCGGGCTTCAAGGACCAGTACATTTTTACCCCGTTCAGCACGTCCGAGCTGGGGGGCAAGGTGATCGCCGAAGGCCGCAATATCGAGGCCGACATGCTGACTCTCTCCACCTATTATCTGGACAGCGCAGAGGCGAAGAATCACATGTTTGTGACTCTGCCGTTCGAGCGTCAGCCTCTCAAGGCTACTTCGACCAGTTTTGCGCCCATTACCGGGCAGGAGGGCGCCATCTTCCTGAATACAAAGGTCATGAAGGAGCGCAATGTGACCGCGCCCCGCAGTCTGAAGGATCTGGCCAAACCGGAGTACAAGGGGCTGATCTCTCTGCCGAATATCAAGAGCTCCTCCACGGCGTGGCTGATGATACAGGCTCTCGTCAACGCTTATGGCGAAGAGGGCGCCCGGGAAGTCCTGAAAGGGATGATAGACAATGCCGGGCCGCATCTTGAAAACTCGGGCTCCGCTCCGCTCAAGAAGCTGCGGGCCGGGGAAGTGGCGATCGCCTTTGGTCTGCGCCAGCAGGCGGTGGGCGACAAGAAGGCCGGTCTGCCCATTGATTATGTGGATCCGGAGGAGGGCTCCTTCTCCCTGGTCGAAGCCATCGCCGTACCTGACAAGGGCGATTTGACGAATCCGGTCGCCCTGAAAATGGCCGAAGCCATCATCCTGGAAGGACGCGACGAACTGATGAAGACGTATCCCGTCCCCCTGTATGTCGGTGAAAAAGCCGATTCGGAGACCAAGAGTCTGAATCAGAAGACTTTCCCCGAGCCTCTTACCGTGGAATTGCTGAAGAAGCACCAGGGGCTGATGCCTCAATAAAAGGTTCTTTGACCACTATCGGAAGACCGGAGGCGGAGACGTCTCCGGTTTTTCTCTTTTTGGGGTTCGAAGGAACGCCGGAGAGAGGTCCCGATGCTCTGTTTTATAACTTTTCCTTCTCTGTAAATGATAAGCGGTGCAAGGCGCAATTAATCATTGCAGGGTATTGCCGGAGGAGGGTATTCTCCTACTGGTAGAGGGAGAGCCCTCTCTTTTTATGGACTGCAAAAAACCGGAAGAAGTATTTGAATGCACCGTGACGAACGGCTCGGTGAAGGCGCTATACGGCACGGTCACTCTGGTGTGCCTGTCCCTTCTCGCCGGAGCGTATATCGCGCTGGGAGGCTTCTTTTCCATCCGGGCGGGGGCGGCGTTCCCCATGGAGGTCTGGGGGACGGCGGGCAAGCTTGTCGCCGCCGCCGTATTCCCCATGGGGCTGATGCTGGTGCTTTTGTGCGGGGCGGATCTTTTTACGGGAAACTGCACGAGTCTGACTGCGGCTTTTTTGCGGAAAAAAGTGGGTATTTTCCCCTTGCTCCGGGTCGATATTCTCTCCTGGTGCGGCAATTTTGCCGGCGCCCTGTTTGTCGCCTATACGATGGCCTGTCTGAGCGGTCTGATTTTTGAGACTGTGGTTATTCAGGGGGCATCCAAAATGCCGCTAGCGGCGTACGCCGTGAATCTGGCCAACGCCAAATGTCATTTGGGGTTTATGGAGGCCTTCTGGCGCGGGGTGGGGTGCAACTGGCTCGTCTGTCTGGCGATTTATGCCGCGACCGCCTCGAATAGCGTCTCGGGCAAGATCATGGCTCTGTGGCTGCCCATCAGCGCCTTTGTCGCGCTCGGGATGGAGCACTGCGTCGCCAATATGTTTTTTATCCCGCTGGGTATTTGGGCGGGGAGTGATGACCGGTATCTTTCCTTTGTCGGAGGGGAGCTGCCCGCGCTCAACGCTTCTTGGACGGAGTTTTTCCTGGCCAATCTTTTGCCCGTCACGCTGGGCAATATCGTGGGGGGCGCCCTGCTGGTCGCGGTGGTTTACGCGCTGGCTTACAGGAAGGGAAGATAGGCCCGGTTCCCGCTTTAAATGAGGCCGTATTTTCATGGCTGAGCGGTCAGGCGGAAGCTGGCGTATTGGGGGCCGGCTCGGGCCGATGGTTGTGATGGGGGAGATTCTGATGAGGCGGGTGATCTCCCTGAGCGGGGCGACCGGAGGAGGGGATATCCTGCGGGTGTGAGCTGTGATTGTGAGCGGGACGGTTCTCATGGCTGTGATCCGGCCTTTGATGCGGCGCTCCTGAGAGAGGGGCATCAGGGGGTCTGTGATGATCGTGAGATGTTTTGTGCTCTTCGGAGCGGGGCGGGCAGGGCAGGGGGGAGTTATGGTGATGGCGCTTTTTGCTTTCCTGTTCGATGGTTGTATCGAACAGGAAGGAGGAGGAATTGTCTTTGTCTTCGTCGCGGTCGCCGGTGTCATATGCCTGCTCGTCATGCGGGGAGAAATACAGGGGAGCGGCCAGGATATAAGTGGTAAAATCCAGAACAGCCGTCACCGGGAGAAGAGGAAAGGCCAGTACGGCGAACGGGTTGCGGTCGCTTGAACCGTTCTCCTGGACATATTCGTTGCCATACCGGTTTTTCCAGCTCGGGAGGGCTACTTTGCCCACCGCTTTTGCCCGCTTGAGGTCAAACTGCCCGGCTTCCACCGCGTCAAGTATATCCAGCGTTTCCAGAACGCCTCTCTTTTTCAGGGACTGTTCGGAGCCGCTTATATTGACGCGGCAGAATACGGTGCGAAAATCGGGGGTACTGTCGGGGTAATAGATGAACGCGGCGGGAGAGAGCAAGTCTTCCATCGATTCGGCAAGATCATAGGATTTTTTGTGAGGCCCTACTCTGGCTTTGACGTAATAGTGACCGTCGAGTTTGTACACTGTCCCGTTTTCTTCTGCCGGGACTCTGTAGGCTTCGTGAGTTCTGCCCAGTTCGCAGGTGGCCCTGGTCAGATTCGTCGAGAGTACGCAGGAGCCGAGCAGCAGGGCGCAGCCTGCCGGGATAAGGAGGGAGAGTGGCCGTCTCATCGTTTTGCAGGAGTGGTTACCTTTTTAGACGATGGCGGCCGGGAGTTATTCAATCTGCCGGTCTTTTTCGGAGGTTTGAAAGAAAAGAGAATTTTTAACGTTTGGAAGAGTCTGTTTTTTTGCGGGAAAGCTGACTGTCCATTTCTTGAAGCGCCTTGTCGGGGACTTCGGGAGCGGCATCGGGGGAGGTGTTTTTTCGTTCCCCGGCCAGTTGTTGGAGGAAGGTGAGCGCTTTTTCCAGACTGGCGCCGCCGGGGCTGGTGTAAGCCCAGTAGTTGGTCTCGAGGGATTCGCCCAGTCCGGCCAGCAGGAACCAGGCCCTGAGGGAGTAAAGGCTGTAGGAGAGGCCTTTGGCTCGGCGCAGTTCCAGGGGCTGGCTGCCGTCGGGATTGATGTGCTTGTCCATTTGGGAAAAGGCGTTGTTCAGATGCGTTTTGAGGGCGTTTTTTTCTCCGAGGCGGGCGGCGATGGCCGCTCGCTGCGCCATGTAGTAGAGGTAGTGATTGTTTTTGGAGCGGGACTCGTATTGGCCCTCAGGGCTGGTCTCAAGCCAGTGGTCGTAATCGCGGAGCCATTGGTCAAAGGCCTGCCATTCGGCGGGAGTCAGGGCCTCCGAACGGTCGAGGAGGGAGACGGAGGCAAGGAAGTGGGGCAGGTTGGACAGGTCGATGATGCCGCCGCCCTGTCCGGAGGTGTTGTGGCCGGGGCGGATCTGGCTGTATTTGAGATGCGGGAGCATGCGTGTTTCCTTGTCGAGGAACCAGTGGCGGAGCCACTCGCCCGCCCGTTTTGAGTAGCGCGTGTCTCCCGTTTTGGCGTACTGTCCGGCCAGTTTGCAGACGGTTGAGAGCATTTGAGACAGCCGGGGCAGATCTCCCCTGTTTATCAGATCCTGGTTTTTTTTCCCGTCGATGCAGAGATAGGGGGACTGGGGATTTTTCGGATCGGGCCAGTAGTAAATGGCGTAGCTGAGGTATTCGTTGGGCTGCACTTTTACGCCGGGGAGGATGAGCCGGTCGCGGGAGAGTCCCTCAATGGGACGCTCCAGGAGTGGTTTCTGTGCTTTGTCCTGTGGGGGGAGGCTGTCTGCGCCGGAGGCGGGGCTGGAAAGCGGCAGCAGGCCGGCAAGGGACAGGAGGAATAGTCTGAGTAAAGACATGGAGGGTATAATGGGTTGTTTTGGCCTGCGATTCAATGAGGAAAGAGCCTGACGGAGAGGCGGTGAGTTATCTTTCCGCCGGTTTTGACGGTAAAAAAGAGGCTCGCCTGTTCGGCGAGCCTCTTTGTGTAAGGAGGGATATTTCCGCGAGTTTACTTGATGACGCCGAGTTCCCTGCCGACCTTGGCGAAGGCGTCGATGGCCTTGTCCAGCTGTTCGGTGGTGTGGGCTGCCGAGATCTGGGTGCGGATGCGGGCCTTGCCCTGGGGAACGACCGGGTAGAAGAAGCCTACAGCGTACACACCGAGGTCAAGCAGTTTGTCGGCGAAGACCTGGGAGAGGGCCGCGTCGCCCAGCATGACCGGGGAGATCGGGTGATCCTTGCCGGAGATGGTGAAGCCGAGGGACTCCATGGCCGTGCGGAAGTGGACGGTGTTTGTCTCGACTTTGTCGCGCAGGCTGGTGTCGGACTCAAGCAGGTCAAGGACGGCGATGGAGCCGGCGACGACTGCGGGGACGACGCTGTTGGAGAACAGGTAGGGCCTGGAACGCTGGCGAAGGAGGTCGATGACTTCTTTCGGGCCGGAGGTGTAGCCGCCCGCCGCGCCGCCGAGCGCCTTGCCGAGGGTGCCGGTGGTGATGTGAATCTTGTTCATCATGCCGCAGTATTCATGTGTGCCGCGGCCTGTTTTGCCGAGGAAGCCTGTGGCGTGGCAGTCGTCGAAGTGGACGAAGGCGTTGTATTTTTCCGCCAGAGCGATCACTTTGTCGAGCTGGGCGATGATGCCGTCCATGGAGAACACTCCATCCGTGGAGACCAGTTTGAAGCGGGCGCCGTCAGCGTCGGCTTTCTGGAGCTGGGCTTCGAGGTCGGCCATGTCGTTGTTGAGGTAGCGGTAGCGCTTGGCCTTGCAGAGACGCACGCCGTCAATGATGGAGGCGTGGTTGAGCTGGTCGGAGATAACGGCGTCCTGATCTGTCAGCAGGGTTTCGAAGAGGCCGCCGTTGGCGTCAAAGCAGGAGGGGTAGAGGATGGTGTCCTCGGTGCCGAGGAACTGGGAGATGCGGGCCTCGAGTTCCTTGTGCAGGGTCTGCGTGCCGCAGATGAAGCGGACGGACGCCATGCCGTAGCCCCAGCGGTCAAGGGCCTTGTGGGCGGCTTCGATCATTTTGGGATGGTCGGCGAGGCCCAGGTAGTTGTTGGCGCACATGTTGATGACTTCGCGCCCGTCTTTCAGGCGGACGACGGCATCTTGCATGGAGTCGATGTAACGTTCGTTCTTGTACAATCCGTCGGCCTTGATTCCGGCGAGAGTTTCCTTCAGGTGCTTGCTGTAGTCGGCAGGGAACATGATGTAGGTGAATATTGGTTGGAAAGCGGAGAAAGTTTTTCTTTTTAAGGAAAAAAGAAGCCCCGCAAGCGTAGCCCGCGGAGCTTCAAAGATCAATCGGCAAGTTGAGTATTTGCCGAAAAAATCAGAGATACATTTTCTCGTAGTATTCGTCGGCCATGCGGTCCGAATCGAACACGGGGGCGACGTCCTTCATGCTGTTGAAGGCGAGGTTGACCCACGATTCGTTGTCTTCGTAGTACATCGGGAGGATTTTGTCCTCAAGGATGTCGTAGAAGGCGTCCCGGTCATGACGGTCGCGCGCCTCGGGGGACAGGCCGGGGGAGGCGGGGGGGATGACGAAGCAGTTTTCCCCGTCCTTGGCGAATTCGCAGATCCAGCCGTCATCGGTGGAGACGTTGACCGCGCCGTTCATCGCGGCGGACATGCCCGAGGTGCCGGAGGCCTCGCGGGTGACGATAGGCGTGTTGAGCCAGATATCCGCGCCGTTTTTGAGGAGACGGGAGAGGGCCAGTTCATAGCCTACCAGCACGGCGGTGCGGGCGTAGGTGTTGGACAGGGAGTTCAGATGGTTGAACAGGTTGATCGCGTTGTGGTCAAACGGATAGGGCTTGCCGGCCCAGATGAACTGGACGGGCTTGTTTGTACGCTTGAGCATGCGGTCAAAGCAGGTGGGGTTGCCCAGGACGAGGTCGGGACGTTTGTAGGCGGCAAAGCGGCGCGCCCAGACGATGGTCAGGCACTCCGGGTCGAAGATGCGCCCGGTCTGGTCGCCGACCATGGTAAAGAGCATCTTTTTGAGTTCTTTCTTTCTCTGGCGGAACTCTTCGACGTTGCCGGAGAGGCGGGCTTCTTCGAGCTCGTAGTCCACCCAGTATTTTTTGTTCTGGGCGTTTGTAATGGAGATGATCGGGCAGATGTTGTCGTAGTGCGACCACATCTCGCGCGAGACTTCGCCGTGCAGCCTGGAGACGCCGTTGGCGATGCGCGACAGGCGCAGGGCGGCGAGGGAGTAGTTGAAGGTGTTGTCTTCAAGGCCGATGAAGTGGCGTACTTCGTCCATGCTCAGGTCTCCGAACATGGAGAAGTTGTACATGAGGTTGAAGTCGTCTTTTTCATTGCCCGCTTCTTCCGGCGTGTGGGTAGTGAAGACAAAGCGGTCGCGCACTTTCTGTACGTCACGAGTCTTGGAGAGGACGTGGAAGGCTGCGCCGATGGCGTGAGCTTCGTTCAGATGGTACACTTCCGGTTCAACGCCCAGTTCTTCAAAGAGGCGCGCGCCGCCGACTCCCAGCAGGATGTACTGGGCGATGCGGGTCATGCGGTTCGAGTCGTACAGGCGGTGGGAGATTTCGCGGGCGAGGTCGTCGTTTTCCGGCAGGTCGGTAGTCAGGAAGAACATCGGGGCCGTGCCGAATGTATTCGGGTTGAGGTAGTAGGCCTTGACCCACACCGGCGCGCCGTTGACGCGGATTTGGTACTTGATGTTGTGGTCTTCCAGGAACTGGTAGGTTTTTTTGCGGAACTGAACGGCCATTTCACGGTCTTCCGCGCGCACCTGGTTGTAGTAGCCGTAGGTCCAGAGGATGCCGACGCCGCAGAGGTTCTGACGAAGTTCAAACGCGCTCCTCATGTGGGAGCCTGACAGGTAGCCCAAGCCGCCCGAGTAGGTCTTGAGCATGTTGTCTATGGCGAATTCCATGGAGAAATACGCAACACTTCTGGCGTATTTCGGATTGATTTCGTATGAATGGGCCAGCAGGTTGGGCAGAAATGATTTTGCCATATATGAGGGTGGTTGTGTTCTGTTTAAGTCTTGAGGGTCAGTTTCAAAAGAAACGCTATCAACGAACGTGTCATTGATAGCGGTTAAAATCAAGTACGAATTGATGACGAATTATTCCCAATCGAGGATCACTTTTCCGGATTTGCCGGAGAGCATGGCTTCGAAGCCTTTTGCATAGTCCGTGTAATGGAAACGGTGCGTGATCACCGGGGCGATATTGAGGCCCGCCTGAACCATGGTGGACATTTTGTGCCACGTTTCGAACATTTCGCGGCCGTAGATGCCTTTCAGCATGAGGCCCTTGAAGATGACTTTTTCCCAGTCGATGGCGACGTTGTCCGGCAGGATGCCGAGCAGGGAGACTTTGGCCCCGTTGTTGGAGCAGTTGAGGATGGTATCGAGACCGGAGGGGTGGCCCGACATTTCCATGCAGACGTCAAAGCCTTCCTGCATGCCGATTTCCTTCATGACGTCCTTGACGGACTCGTTCATGACGTTGACGCAGCGGGTCGCGCCGAGTTTGGCGGCCAGGTCGAGGCGGTAGGGGTTGATGTCGGTGATGACGACGTGGCGGGCTCCGGCGAAGCGGGCGACCGCGGCGGCCATGCAGCCGATCGGGCCGGCTCCCGTGATGAGGACGTCTTCTCCGATCAGCGTCCAGGACAGGGCCGTATGTACGGCGTTGCCGAGGGGGTCAAAGGTGGCTACAATTTCATCGGGGATGGAGTCGGGGACTCTATAGACGTTGGAGCTGGGGATGGAAAGGTACTCGGCAAAGCAGCCGGGGCGGTTGACGCCTACGCCCTTTGTATTCGGGCAGAGGTGACGGCGTCCCGCAAGGCAGTTGCGGCAGCGGCCGCAGACGATATGGCCTTCTCCAGAGACGCGGTCTCCTACTTTGAGTCCGGTGACGGCTTCTCCCATGGCCTCGATGACGCCGCAGAATTCATGACCGACTTGCATCGGGACGGGGATGGTGCGCTGAGACCAGGAGTCCCAGTTCCAGATATGGACGTCCGTACCGCAAATGGCGGTCTTTTTAATTTTAATCAGGACATCGTTCGGCCCCACTTCGGGCATGGGAATGTCCATGAGGGTCAAACCGGGAGCTGCTTCTGCTTTTACAAGTGCTTTCACGCCCGTCATATTAGGGCGAGAAGGGGCGGTTGCCTATCCCAAAATGCGTTTTTGAAGCGTTTTGGAGAAAGATTTTTTTACTTGCCGGAAGGAGGGGCGGCAAGGGGGAAAAGCGCTCAGGAGAGATCTGTTTCTCTCATTCTGGTGATGTACGCGCCGTCAATCATCGATTCCGTTCCGTCGGGGAAGCGGAGGAGGGGATGGCCCTCGCCGTTGACGCCGAGGAAAAGGCCCGTTTGTTCTCCATGGCAGGTTTCAATGGTGACGGGGCGGGGAGCTCCCCAGGTTTTTTCAAGGTCGGGGAGAAGGGGGGCGAAGCCCGCTTCGCAAAAGCGGGTAAAGCGGCGATGGAGAAGGGCGGCGAGGTCTTCAAGAACCTGCTTGGGCCGGGTCGGTACGGGGAGGAGGTCATTCAGTCTGGCCGCCGGGTCGTTGAGCAGGGCGGCGACGGAGCTGATGTCATTGGCGATGTTGAGGCCGATGCCGATGACGGCTTTGTCCTGGGCGGGACGTTCGACAAGGATGCCCGCCAGTTTGGCCTTGCCGTAGAGGAGATCGTTGGGCCAGCGGAGGCGTATGCCGGAGAGGCCGTACGCGGCGGCGAGGTCGAGCAGGGCGAGGCCCGCGACCAGGGGGAGGGGGCCCCAGTTTTGAATGGCCGCGGGCCCCGTCCGCCGGTCTGGGTGAGGGCCCGCGCGATGCTCCAGGGCGGGAGCAG
>CAZNVW010000032.1:0-18684 GCA_964576595.1 uncultured Verrucomicrobiales bacterium | reverse complement strand
GGGCCTCCTCAGCACCGAGGGCATTGTCGTCTGCTCGTCCAGCGGAGTCAGCGGAGCCGGACGCAAAGCCGACATCTCCCTCCTCTTCTGCGAATGCAACGAGAGCCTGCGCGCCTACGGCATCCCCCGCCACAGGCACCTCAGCGAAATTGAACAGGAACTCAGCCTCGCCGCCGGAGAAAAAGTCGTCATCAACTTCACCCCCCATCTCGTTCCGGTCAATACCGGCATCTGCACGACAACCTCCGCCCCCCTCAAACAGGGCGTTTCCCCGGAACAAATCGGCGAAGCCCTCGAAAAAGCCTACGCCGGGGCGCCCTTTGTCCGCCTGCGCGGACAAAACAAATGCGCGGACACCAAAAACGTCACCCGCACCAACTTCGTGGACATCGGCTGGGCCTTCGACCCCCGCACCAACCGCGTCCTGCTCCTGAGCGCGGAAGACAACGTCGTCAAGGGCGCGGGCGGCCAGGCCGTCCAGTCCTTCAACCTGATGTTCGGCTTCGACGAAACCGAAGGCCTCTACCACCTCATCTGACAATCCTGCCGCTGACATCCGCCCGGAGAACTCTCCCCGGGCGGACACAGCCATCCCCCTCTAAAAAATCATGTGGTGCTGGTCAAAACTCTCCTCCGCCCAATGGGAGGACGCCTGGAGCGAACGCCTCTCAGGTAACCCGAATGCCGTCATTACCTATATAAAAGGCGGCAAATCCATCAGAATCGAAGTCTTCTGCGACTCGTCCGATGACGCCGAATTCCTCAAAAACTACTTCGGCGGCAGCGTCAGGGAAATCAAATCGCAGGACTGGATCGCCACCCAGAGCAACACCAAACGCCCCCCGATCAAAGTCAGGGACCGCCTGCTGGTGACGGAAAACCCCGACGAAGCGTATCTGAAAGAACTGCGCGCCCAATACCCCGAACGGCGCATCATCGTCATCCCCGCGGAAATGGCCTTTGGCACGGGAGACCACGCCACCACATCCACCTGCCTGCGCCTGATCGCGGACTATGCCAAAACGCGTAAAAACACGCCCTGGCACATGCTCGACCTGGGCTGCGGCACGGGCATCCTGGCTCTGGCGGGGCGCATGCTCGGCGCGGAAAGCGCGACCGGCATGGACTTCGACCCGATCGCCGTCTCCGTCTCCCACGCCAACGCGAAACGCAACGGCCACCCCGAAATAAACTTCTTCCAGAGTGACGTCTTCGAATGGGAACCGGAGCAGGGCCGCACCTGGGAACTGGTCGTCGCCAACCTTTTCTCCACCATCCTGCAAAAAGCCTTCCCCCGCATCGTGCGCACCATGGCTCCGGGCGGGCGCCTGATCATCTCGGGCATTCTGGCAACGCAGTGGGAAGAGACCCGGGCCGCCGCGGAAAAATCGGGACTCGCCTTCCTTCAAATCGTTAAAAAAGGCAAATGGGTCACCGCCCTCGGCTCCCTCAGGGAAAAGTAACCTCCCTGACTGTAAATTTTTATCTCTCTCTTCATAAAAAACACGGCAGGAGTAAATTTACAGTTGCATTCCTTGCAACTATCATGCAGAGTTTGCGCCCCGACGGATTTCCCCAACCTTTCAATTTTTACCCTGAACACCGCAAGATGAACATCATCAACAAAATCGAACAAGAACAACTCAAGGCCGATGTCACTTCCTTCAATGTGGGAGACAATGTCAAGGTTCACTGCCGTGTTATCGAAGGCGGTAAGGAACGTATCCAGATCTTCCAGGGTCTGGTCATCGGCAAGCGTGGCTCCGGCATCAACGAATCCTTCACCGTTCGCAAGATTTCCTACGGCGAAGGCGTGGAACGCTCCTTCCCCCTGCACACTCCCCGTATCGCCAAGATCGAAGTGGTCTCCCGCGGCAAGGTTCGTCGCGCCAAGCTGAACTACCTGCGCAACCGCATCGGCAAGGACGCCACCCTCGTGAAACCCGCCAAGTAATCGGTGCATTCAGGCAACTTTCCAAACCGCTTTCCCTGACCGGGGAGAGCGGTTTTTTTATGCCCGGAAAACTCAATACCGGGCATAGCAAATCCACACGACCGCGACAATCACCACCGCTCCGATCAGCCATTTGACCCAGCTTTCCATCCTGGGAGCCTGCTCGATATCTTCCCAGCCCTGAATGACCGAGACCATGTCCTGTCCCGACGCGAAACGCTCAAGCAGCTTGATACAATCGTCCGGCTTGAGGAAACTGAACTTCATAACGCGCCCTATTTTACCGTCCGGCCCCGGGTAAGACTCCAGCGACACCTCGCACCTCAAATACCCGTCCTCATCGGTTACAAACTGCACAAAATCCCCGCTGGACTTGTCCTCAACAAGCCCGAACTCTTCCCTGCCGGCGATCACCTCATTCAACATCGCCTCCGCAGACGGGAACCCATGCCAGTTGCATACTCTCATAAATACAACATAACATCACAGCCGCTCTCCCGGCAACGCCTTTTCCTCTAACCCTGAATCCAGCGGAACAATCCCCAGACCAGAAAAACAACCAGAACCATCAACAAGACATTCCTCCACCCGGGCTCTCCTGACGCCCTTTTCCAGCAACCCGGCAAGTCCTTTACCCCCTTGCCGGCCTCAAACCACGCCAGACTCTCGAGCAAAGCCTCCCGGCTCAACCCGCCCCTCGTCTCCAGCCGCACGGGAGCCTTGCCATCTACGGGCAACAGCAACTCACCATAAACAGCCCCGTCCCTCCCGGTCCAAAAAGAAAACAACGCGCCCCCCTCTCCGCAAACATTGAACAACTCGCGTTCACCACAAAAAACGGCATTCGCCAACGCCTCCCCGGAGGCATAACCGTCCCAATCGCACGATCTCATAGCGGCATACTTTCCCCGCCTGCCTCTTCCGGTCAAGACGATTTGACGCATTACGCCAAATCATTCCGGGGAAAACAAGTTGACAGACTGCCGCCCTTCTCCCTAAATCTGCCTTTGCATCCAAACGCCTCCCATGAAACCGGTTCTCGTCAGAATTCAGGGCTCTCCAGACCTCCCCGTCCTGGTCTATCTGCCCGGCATGCACGGCCACTGGGCCTTTGCCCACAAACTGAGAAAAGAACTGGAAGGCAAAGTCCGCCTCGTGGAACTGGCCTACCCCGCCGTCGTGACATGGAGCGTCCGGGACTACGCCCGGGCCGTCCGGCAAGCCCTGCAGCAGGCAGACATTACCCGCGGCTGGATACTGGCCGAGTCCTTCGGCTCTCAAATCGCCTGGGAACTGACCGCGGAGGAACTCCCCTTCCGCATCGACGGCCTGATTCTGGACGGCGGCTTCGTCAAACACCCCTGGCCCGCCGGCGCGCTCGTACTGAGGCGCATGCTCCGCTACCCCGACGGCTTTGCGAACCTTCTCATAAAACTGGCCGCCATGCCGCTGACGGGAGACATCATCCGGCAAATCCCGGAGAACGACCGCCGGAAATTCCCCTTCGACACCAGAAGCCGCGTGGCCATGATGGCCCGGCTCAAACTCATAGCCACCCACGACCCGCGCCCGCTCGCGGCAAACATGTCCGCTCCCGTCTATTTCCTCGCGGGCTTCTGGGACTTCCTCGTCCCTCTGGTACCTGTACGCGGCTGGCTCAAAAAACACTGCCCCGGCCTCAGAGACTGCCGGACGCTCCCTCTGGCGGACCACGCCACCATCATCAGCCAGCCCGTCCGAACGGCGGAAGCCATCCTTGAGTGGATGCTGCGGGAGAACGGAGGCACAACTGATTCTTGACTCACAGCTCAAAGGAAGAGAAGCTGGCGACATGTCCCCGTCATCCCTCGACCTGAGAGCCGAAATACTCCGACTGAAAAAGGAACGCAACGCCCTCATCCTGGCCCACAACTACCAGACGCCCGATATTCAGGACATAGCCGACTTTGTCGGAGACTCCCTCGGCCTGGCCTACAAGGCCCAGGCGACAAACGCCGACGTCATCGCCTTCTGCGGCGTCCACTTCATGGCGGAAACCGCCAAAATCGTCAACCCCGACAAAACCGTCATCCTGCCCGACCTGGACGCGGGCTGCTCGCTTGAGCAATCCTGCCCCGCCGGAGAACTGGCCGCCTTCCTCGCGCAAAACGCGGACAAAAACTATTACGTCGTCGCCTACATCAACTGCTCCATCGGAGTCAAGGCCCTCGCCGACGTCATCGTCACCTCGGGCAACGCCGTCAAAATCGTCGAGCAGGCCCCGCAGGACAGACCCATCCTCTTCGTCCCCGACCAGAACCTCGGCGCGTGGGTCAGCCGCCAGACGGGCCGTGAAATGACCCTGTGGAAAGGCGCCTGCCACGTCCACATGGAATTTACCCGCGACTCCCTGCTCGCCCTGAAGGCGCAGCACCCCGGCGCGCTCGTCGTCGCCCACCCGGAATGCACGGAAATCG
The DNA here is from genome assembly GCA_964576595.1 of uncultured Verrucomicrobiales bacterium. Taxonomy (GTDB): domain Bacteria; phylum Verrucomicrobiota; class Verrucomicrobiia; order Verrucomicrobiales; family Akkermansiaceae; genus CAZNVW01. The sequence continues at coordinate 14,274 of CAZNVW010000032.1, read as the reverse complement.
TCCGCCTGATGGCTGATGAAGTCTGCTCCACCGAGCGCATGATCCCCGTCTGCCGCGACTTCGCGGGCACAGACATCATCATCGTGACCGAAGCGGGCATGCTCCACCGACTCCGCAAGGAAGTGCCCGGCAAAAACTTCATCCCCGGCCCGACGGACAAATGCTCCTGCAACGAATGCGCCTTCATGAAACTGAATACGCTGGAAAAACTCCGCAACGCCTTGCAGAACCTCTCCCCGCAGGTCAACCCCGACCCCGCTGTCCGGGAAAAAGCCAAACAGCCCCTTTTGAGGATGCTGGAACAGTCAAAATAAGAATTTACCTGCGAAAAACCGATTTTAGCCTTTCTTGTCTTGACAAACAGCGCGATTCGACCTAAATACGCCCTCCGCAACTTAACCTTTTTATAAAGCCATGGCGACGATGGAAGTTATTCTCACCAAAAAAATTGACGGATTGGGCGCTGAAGCCGATCTCGTCACCGTGCGAGCCGGCTATGGCCGCAACTATTTGATCCCGCAGGGATTGGCCCACGAAGCCACCAAGTCCAACCGCCGTTTCGTGACGGCCCTCAAGACTGCGCGTGCCGCCCGTGAAGCCCAGGAACTCAGCGAGGCTCAGGCTGTCGCCCAGACGATCTCCGGTTTGACCATCACTCTGGAACTTTCCGCCGGTCAAGGCGGCAAGGCCTTCGGTGCCATCACCAACCAGGACATCCACACGGCCCTCTCCGCCAAGGGAGTGGAAGTGGAACGCCACGCCATCGAACTCGAAAAGCCCATCAAGCAGGGCGGCAAGTTCGAAATCCCGGTCAAACTTCATGGCCAGGTAACCGCTCTCCTGAACCTCACGGTCAACATGATCGGTGGCGAAGAAGAAGCCGCTGCGGAATAACATCCCGCCGCATTTACCCTTTTATCAGCCCGACTCCTCGCCGAGTCGGGCTTTTTTTGTGCCCGGGCCGCAGTAGAGATCCCCATGCCATCCTCCCCCCTGCCGCCGCATCTGTTCCTTTGACTCCCCCGCGACTTGTGTTAGTATAACCTTAACTCATGTCCAAGAAATTCCAGCTGGTTGCGGGAGTACTCCTCCTCTCCCTTGCATTCGCTTCCGGATACCTGACCAGATCGGCCCGGGAAAAGGATGAACCAACAGACGCCGAGAAAACCTCCGCAGCGGACATATCCCGCCGCGCCCCTCGCTTTACCCTCAAAAAGCGGCAGCTCGCCCTAGATCCGGAAGACAAAAAAGCCGGACTCGATTTTGCCGCATATAGCCTCGACGCCCGGCTCGTCCGCTACTCGCGCATGACGCCAGAGCAGCTCCAACAGGAACTGTTAAAACTCAACAAGGATTCCCGAATCCAAAACGGAGACATGGATTCTCCCGTAGCCCTGGTTTACCTGAGCCGCAAATGCGGACAAGTCGCCCCCAGGCAAACGCTGGAACTGCTGAAATCCATGAATCCGCCCCCTGACGCAGATATCATTCACGACATCATCCGGGGCTGGGCGGAATACAACCCGAAAATGGCGGCCGCCTATTTTGCCGAACACCGCAACGACTTCGAGGAATCCAAAATAGACTTGCAGTCCATCGCCAGAGGCATGGGGCGCGCCGCTCCCGAAAAAGCCATGCAATGGCTATCCTCACTTAACGGCGAAGAACGGGCCGCCGTTCTGCCCGGTCTGCTGCTCGGCATTGCCGATACGCATCCCGAACAATTATCCCGATATGCCGGCCAGCTCCAGGCCGGAGACTGGGAAGATAGCAACCTCTATGAGAAACTGGCTCCCCGCTGGGCGGCTCTCGACTGGGAGACGGCCTCCCTGTGGATGGATTCCCTGCCCGAAAAACAGAGAAACCGCGCCAGAACATTCGCCCTGGGTAAATTGGGCACGCTGAACCCGGAAAAAGCGATGGAGGAATTCCACAAACTGGACAAACAGACCCGTGAGTCCGTAGCCTTTACCCTGGCCAGAAGCCTCGCCGATAAAAATCCGCCTCTGGCTCTGGAGTGGCTCGTTGACAGCACCTCGGAGGAAGTCGCCGGCGAAAACATAGGCCGCATCATTCGCAACGATGCCTATCGAGATCCCGAGCTCAGAGCAGCCATCTCCCGCCTGCCGGAAGGGCACGCCAAAGACACGGCCATCATGAGCATGGTCAGCGCCGCCGCCGCGAGCGCCTACGACACCTTCGTCAACTTCGAGGAACTCCTCACACTGACAAACAGCATCCAGGATCAGGACAGAAGAGAATTCAACATCTCAGAAACTCTCAGCTACTGGAGCAAGTGCGAACCGGCAAAAGCGAAAAAATGGATCGAAGCCTCCACTCTGCCCGAAGATCTGAAAACCATTCACCTCAATCAATGTGAAGCCAGCCTCGATAACAAAAAATAACCGGACCGCCTCCCTTCCCATGAGTACAAAAGCCCGGCTCCTGGGGAAGCCGTTCCGACGCTGGTCAAAAATACGCCCCGGTTCACGCAGAGCATCAATACAAACACGCCTGCTCCGGAAGAACCGCCTCCCGACAGCCACAGCCTCGACGCTCTCCTGGTTCGCTACTCCCGCATGACTCCCGAGCAGCTGGAGCAGGAAATCACCCGGAATTATACGACAAAAGGAGTGGATTTGAGATCAGGGGGCAATCGCCGCTTCAAACTTCTTTTGACACCTACCTGAGCTACAAATGGGGGCAGCTCGCCCCTCGCTAGGCGCTGGAGCGCGTTAATTCCATAAGTTACTCCGATTCTGAATTTATCGCGCCCCTGATCGTCCGCGGCTGGGCGGAGCTTGACCCCGAAAGGGCCGCCTCCCACTTCTCGGAATACCGTGACGATCTGCCCTCATCAAAAGAACTGCTGAGAGTCATCGCCGGGGAAATGGGCCGGGCGGCCCCGGACATTTCGCTGAAATGGCTGTCCGCACTGGACAAAAAGCAGCGCCAATGCGCCCTGTCCGCCTTTTTCTCCGGTATGGCTGACGCCCGCCCCGGGCAATGGACTCACTATATCGGTCAAGTCACTACGGAAGACATGCTCCGTGATTTGCTCCTTGCACAGAGACTGGCCGCTCAGGGGGCTATTGCGGACTGGGAGGCCGCCTGCGAATGGATAAACACTCTTCACGATGAAGATTCTCATAACGCGGCCAGCGGGACCGTCTGGTGGACATTAGGCAGCCACAACCCCTCAAAAGCCGCCGAGGAATTTAAAAAACAGGATCAGGAAACGCAAAAAAAGATTGCCGCAGATATCGCCTCAGGCATGGCCAGAAACAACCCGACTCAGGCTCTTGATTGGCTCCTCAGCAACACCTCGGAGGAAACGGCTACCCAAACGCTCTACAGCGCCGTTAATCAGGCCACCTATCAAAATGTGCAGCTTAAAGAATATATCGCCCGGCTGCCGGAAGGACAGATAAAGGATGCCGCTCTCTCCACCCTGATCAACCACGCGTTTAACCGCACCCATGACACCTTTGTCAATCTTGAGGACGCGCTCAACCTGGCGAAAGGCATCAGGGACAACCAAAAGAGGATCGACTGCATCACAAATCAGCTGAACAACAATTGGTGCTAGAAAGAGCCGGAAAAAGCCAGGGCCTGGATTGAGTCCTCCGACCTGCCGGAACAAATAAAAGCTGAAGCAATCAAAAATTGTGAAAAGACCATCGAGCGGAAAAAAGACGACCGTTGAGTCCGTCTCCCCCTTCGTCCTTGCCCGCCTCGCCTCAAACCGGACTTCTTTTCCCTCTTTCCGCTTCCCGCTCCCGGATTTCGAAGCCTCCCGTCACGCGCCATGAGAGCAGACCGCCCCCTATTCTTTACTTGATTTACCGGCACAACAGGCTCATAACCTTTTATTATTCGAGAAAATCCTCTTTGCCGTCCTCCTTCCCGGCCAAGTGCCCCTCTACCTATCTCTTCCAAAAGGATGAATAAAAAACTTTATTGGGGAGTAAAAGCGTTCCTCTTCCTCCTGATCTTTCTAACATGCTACATGGCGGGCCGAATATCGCGCTCCGGCGCAGCGGCGGCCGTGGACTGGGACGCCGCCAACAAGTTGATACATTCACTCCCCCAGCGAAAAAAAGAACAGGCTCTTGCGGCGGCCCTGTCCGAATTGAGCCTTGTAAATCTGGAAAAAGCAACGGAAGAGGTCAAAAAACTCCCCCCGCAACTCCAGCAGGAGGCATTCTCCGGCATCGCCAACTCCCTCGCCAAACAAAACCCAACCCGTGCGCTGGAATGGCTGGCGACCCATGCCTCCGCAGAGTCCGCGACACAAGCCGCCCATCTGACCATTCCGGAACTCATCGCCCAAAATCACCCCATACAAGAATACATCATCGGAATGCAAAACGGCCCGGTCAAGGACGCCGCCCTCTCTTCCCTGATAAAAAACACCGTCGGCTTCTCCGGAGATCATTCCTTCGTGAATTACGAAAACACGATCAATCTGGCCGACAACATCCATGACCGTCAACAAAAAGAGACCAGCCTCAACACCATTCTGACCTCATGGAACAAAAGGGCCTCGGTTCAAGCCAAAGCCTGGATAGAAGCCTCCACCCTGCCGGAAACAATAAAACAGGCTCAATTAAAAGCCGTCGACGACGCCCTCCGTAGCAAAACACAAGAGACTCCCCTTCTCGACTCTTGAATGCTCATCCCCCCGTGCAGGCCTCTCTTACCGGTCATGAACAAAAAAAAATATCTTCTCCCGGGCGCACTCCTTCTGGCCGCCCTTTCCGCCTCTGCCGGCTACATGATCAGAGACGCGCAGGATGACGAGGCGAAAACGGCCCGTGGACCGGCCAATGAACCTCCCCGCCGGGCTCCCCGTCTGACCCTTCACAAACGGGCGCTGGCAATTGACCCGGAAGACCAAAAATCAGGGCTCGAATTCAGAAAATACAGCCTGGACGTCCAGCTGATACGGCTCTCCCGCATGACGCCCGAGCAACTGAAACAGGAAATGGGACGGCTCAAGAAAAAAATTTCGCTCAACTGCGACTTCCCGGTACAGTACCTCACCTACTCCTACCTGAGCTACAAATGGGGGCAGCTCGCCCCGCTGGAGGCCCTGGAGGAGATAAAATCCATGGAGCGGTTCAACGCGCAACTTTGCCTTCCCATAATCATGAAGGGCTGGGCGGAGCAGCACCCCGAAGAAGCCGCCACCTATTTTGCCAGACACCGCGACGAACTGCCCCGGGCGATCTATATCCTGAACATCATCGCCGAAGAAATGACCCGGCACTCGCCGGACAACGCTCTCCAATGGATCGCCGGACTGTCCCCCGCAGAGCGTACGGAGGCGCTGCCCTCTGTCTTGCACACACTGAAAAAAGACAACCCGGAAGAATATAAAAAACAAATTGAGCACTTTGCCCGCCAGCTTTCCCGGGAAGAATTAAAGCACAGCGAACTGTGCGACTACTTGTCCGCCCGTTGGGCGGAAACGGACTGGGAGGCCGCCAGCCAATGGATCAACACCCTGCCCGAAGAACAAAAGGGAAGGGCACGCAACGCCGCCCTGGGAGAACTCTGCACCAGCGACCCCGATAAAGCCGCGGCGGAGTTCAAAAAACTGGAGTGGCAGGCGCAAGCCGAAGCCGCCAAAATAATCGCCCGCAAGCTGACCTCGGCAAACCCTGTCGACGCGCTCAAGTGGCTCTCCGAAAACACCCCGGAAAAAACGATACTGGAAAACATGGGAACAGTCATCACCATGGAATCGAGTCGCACCCCCGGCCTCAAGGAAAGCATCTCTCAAATGAAAGAAGGCCTCGTCAAGGATGAGGCGCTCGACAAACTGGTCGAGTCTCTCTCCTGGAACTACGACTATTTCATTGATTTCGAGGATGCCGTCTCGCTGGCGCAGGACATTAAAAATCCCGAAAAACGCGAAAACAGGCTCTACTCAACCCTGGGCCTCTGGATTTCGAAAAACCCGGAAAAAGCCGGCGCCTGGATCAAATCGTCCTCCCTCCCTGAGGAAGCCAAAAAAGAGGCGCTGGATCGTTGCGCCAAATCCGCGGGGGCGGAAAAACCGTCCGTCTCCTGACAAAAAACACCCGTCCAGCCCTTGTCCCCGCCCATCCCTCCTTTATGAACAAGATTTTTCAACTCGTCTCGGGAGCCGTTCTCCTGATGCTCCTGTCCGCCTCAGCCGGGTATCTGCTCAGAGACCTCCGGGGCGCGCGTGCAAAACACGCGCCAACAGTGCAGACCTCCCCCGCCGCCCGCTTCACCCTGAATAAACAGCCCGTCAGACGCGCCTGGGAAAAGCAGGCAGGAGAACAGCCCGGCATCGAAGCCCTGCTGGTACGCCTCTCCCGCATGACGCCCGAGCAGCTGGAGGAAGAGGCGGCCCGGATCAAAGACTGGGACTTTTCCGGCTGCGGCGGCTATACGGTGGCGGCTCCCCTCTGCCTCTCCTATCTGGGGTACAAATGGGGGCAGTCCTCTCCCAAACGGGCTCTGGAGTGGATAAAAGAAACACAGGGGGACCTCACCCTGTACGGCGAAGTCCTCCGGGGCTGGGCGGAGACCAACCCGGAAATGGCGGCCGCCTATTTCGCCGAGCATCGAGACGAACTCCCCTACCCCAAACAATCCCTGCAGCTCATCGCCGTCGAAATGGCAATGAGCTCCCCTGATCTCTCTTTCAAATGGCTCGCAGGCCTCGATCATGAAGAGCGCGGCATCGCACTGCCCGCACTGCTGCAAGCCATTGCCGACACCCGCCCAGAACAATGGGCAAAACAAATCGGTCATCTGTCCCCGCAGGATTTTGAGCGCGACAACGTACTCGAAACCGTAGCCGCCCGCTGGGCCGCGCTGGACTGGGAGGCTGCCAGCCAATGGCTCGGCACGCTCCCCGATAATCAGAAGCAGAAAGCCCTCCCGGAGGCTCTGGGCGCTCTCAGCATCCAGGCTCCGGAAAAAGCCCGGGAGGAATTCAAAAAACTGACTGATGAAGAACAATTCGACACAGCGGGCAAACTCGTCCGGAATTGGGCGGGGACAGACCCCGTCAAAGCCATGGAATGGCTGATCGACAACACCTCGGAGCGAACAACCGTATTCAATATAACGGATGCGCTCTCCGACGACTCTTTCCGCAACCCCGAAGTAAAAGAATACATCTCCGAAATAAAAGCGGGCCCGGTCAGGGATCAGGCGCTGGAGTATATGCTCAGCACGGCCTCCTACAACAAATTGGCATCCTCCGATTCCTTCCGGGAACTCCTCCGGCTGACGGACAAAATCAACAACTCGAAAAAACGGGAAGACTGCGTCAAAAGAATACTGACCCGGTGGAGCCTGCAGGATCACGCAAAAGTCGAAACCTGGCTGGAAACCTCCGCCCTCCCCGATCCGGTCAAAAATGAAATTCGGGAAAAGAGCCAAAAGACATCCGAATAACCTTCCGCCCCTTCCCTTTACCGCATCCCTCCGGCTCCCTGCCTATTTGACGTCCCTCTCCCCCAACCGCCCTGGAACCATGCAAAACATCCCCCTCGCCGCAGGCTTCGCCCTGCTCGCCTTCGTCTCCGCCGCCTCCGGCTATTTGGCGGGCAGACACGGCGATGACGCCTCCCCGGAAACTCCCGGAAAAGGCGGCCTCGCAAACACCCGCTCCATCTCCCGGCTGACAAAAATAAAAGAAACTCCCGCCTCCGCCGCTGACGGCAAAAACATCCGGCTGGACATTCGCAGCAAAGATCTCGGCAAAATACTCGCCCTCTACTCTCGCATGACGGCCGAAGAACTGGAACGGGAAATCGCCCTCTGGCCGAAAAACCGCCCTTACAACCAAAGTGAAAAAGAGAAGACCGCCCTGGATTACCTCGCCTACAGATGGGGACAGCTCTCACAGGGGCAAGCCGTGGAAAAACTGAAAACCATGGGAAAATTTTCCAGCCGGATCGGCTCCGAAGTGTTCCAGGGCTGGGCGAACGCACGACCGAAAGAGGCGGCAGACTATCTTGCCCGGCACAAGGAAGACATTCCCGACGCAAGATGGCTGTTGCGCGACGTCGCCCGCGACCTGGCCGCCGTCTCTCCGGACCAGGCCTTGCAGTGGGCGGCCGGCCTGGACAAAGAGTTGCGCGGGGACGTCCTGCCCGGCCTGATGAGCGAAGTCGCCGCCGGCCATCCCGATCAACTGCCCGCCGCCATCGGCAAACTGACCGAAGAAGACCTCCGCACGACGTTCCTGACCGAAGACCTGGCCGCCCGCTGGGCCACTATCGATAGTGAAGCCGCGCGCCGCTGGATGGACTCTCTGGAAGGAACAGAAAACCACCGTTACCTTTACTGCAGTGTACTGGGAAAACTCGGAGCCCTTGATTTGGAAAAAGCAACGGCCGAATATCAGAAACTGGACAAAGAGAACCGCTGGGTGGCGGCCTTGTCTATCACACGCAGCCTCAATGAAAAATCTCCCCTCTCCGCTATCAACTGGCTGATGACCAACCATACCGGGGAAGAAGCCGCCCAATATATAGGCGGTATCGCATCCTCCTCCTCCGGCCTTTTTTCACAAGCCGTCCTCCGGGAGTATGCGGTGGAAATGCCCGACGGCCCCGCCCGGGATTCCCTGCTGGCGGGACTGATCGGCAGAGGTAGCAATCTGTTCAACGGCCAATCACCCTCTACCGAAAAGACCCTGTCTCTGATCAACGAAATCAAAAACCCGGCAAAAAAGAAAGAAGCGCTTGAATCCGCCCTTCACAGCTGGAGCTACCAGTACCCGGAACAGGCAACAAGCTGGCTCAAAACCGCGCCCCTGCCCGATGAACTCAAACAGGAACTGGAGAAAAACATACAAAACCGCCGATAACCCGCCCCGACTCGTCCCATGAACAAGAATAAGCTCGCCCTGAGCGCACTGCTGCTCTCCCTGATCTCCGCCTCGGCCGGTTATGTCGCCGGGAGGAAGGAGCAAGCCTCCTCGCCGGACAAAAAGCAGGGCCCCGGGCAAACGGCTCCGTCCGCAATAGTGCCTCGACCGCCCCTCCCTCCGCTCGCGGACAAAACCCCGTGGCCTGATATCAGAAACAGGGAACTCGGCGATCTCTTCGCCCTCTATGAACGCATGACGCCCGAGCAACTGGATCGGGAAATTTACCGCTGGGAAAACATCATCAGCCGCAAAAACACCATGGATTTCAACGGAGGCCTGACCAAAAAAGAACAGCTTGCCCTGGCCTTCCTGTCTTATAAATGGGGAAAAACCGCTCCCAGGCAGGCCATGGAACGACTCAAAAACATGGGAGAACTTTCCCGAATAATGGCGCCCCGCATCATCCAGGGATGGGCGGAAGTCAACCCCGGAGAGGCCTCGACCTTCCTCATGGAACACCGGGCGGATATGAATAACTACTCCTATTCTGGCTTACTGCGCAACACCGCCTGGGCCATGGCCCACACTTCTCCGGAAATCGCCTTGAAATGGGGGATGGAACTCCGGGACGAAGAACGCCATGACGCCCTCCCCACAATAATAGGACAGCTCGCGGCCGCCCATCCCGATCAAATACAGAAATACGCGGACAGACTGGCCCCCGAAGACCTTCAAAACTACGCCCTGAGCTGTGAGCTGTCCCGACAATGGGCCGCGCACGACTGGGAGGCGGCAACACGCTGGATGGAAAATACCCTGAGCGGAGACGTGAAAGAAACCGCCTTCCGCTCCGCGCTGCAAAGCCTCTGCGCCGCCGATCCCGAAAAAGCACTGGCCGAGTTCAACAAACTGGAAAAAAAGACGGAAGGACGATTCGCGAGCCTCGCGAATACATTGGCGGAGACAGACCCTGTCGCCGCACTGCAATGGCTGGCCGAAAACGCCCCGGAACAAATCGCCGTCAAGAGAACCTGCGGAATCGTCGACTCGGGCCACGCCACCCCCCGCCTTACGGAATACGCCCTGAACATGGAGGCCAGCCCTGTCAGAGACGCCATGCTCAAAGACCTGGCCGAACGGGAACTCTACAGGGGAGGAGGAACCATCGTCAACTTCGCGCAAAGACTGTCTCTGGCCGACCATATCGGAGACCCCGCAAAAAAGGAAGCCAGCGTCAACAAGATACTGGACGACTGGCTGATGCAGGAGCCGCAAAAGGCAAAAACCTGGATCGAAACCTCCGGCCTGCCTGAAAAAATAAAACGGGAACGGCTTCAAAAATAAACACCCGGGCCGCCTGCGCATTTTGACTTCTCCCATTCTTTTGTTATTATCCTAACCTGTCATGAATAAAACCCTCCAACGCCTCTCGGGAATCGCCCTGGTTGCCGTTATTTCCGCCTCAGCCGGCTATGTGGCCGGCATCTCCCGCAATAAAAGCGAGACCCCGGAAACCGCGCAAACGGAATCCGCGGACATGTCCCGCCGCGCTCCGCGATTTACCTTGAACAAACGGGAGCTTGGCCTCGACCCCGAAGACAAAAAAGCCGGACTCGACTTCAACAACAACAGCCTGGACGCCATCCTCGTCCGCTTCTCCCGCATGACCCCCGATCAACTGGAGGAAGAAATGATGCGGCTGAAAGACCTGGACCTCTTCAGCCGTGACGGCATGGACGTGAAAAAACTGATCTCCTCCGTCTATCTCAGCTACAAATGGGGCCAGACATCACCCAAACAGGCCCTGGAACAAGTAAAAAAAATGGGCCCTCTCGCCATGCTGGTAAGCCCCATGGTCATACAGGGATGGGCGGAGACCAGCCCCGAAGCGGCGGCGGCCTACTTCACGGAACATCGTCAGGAACTCACCCAGGCCAAACAGGCCCTTAAAACCATCGCGGCGGAAATGAGCCGCACCTCGCCGGAGGGAGCCATGAAATGGATGGCCGGACTGAGCGACGAAGAACGTAAGGAAGCCCTGCCCTCCATCCTGTCCGGCATCGCGAAATCCCACCCCGAACAACTGAAAAACCACATCGGCAAACTGACCCCCGAAGACCTCAAGGACTCCCGCCTTTGCAGCGAACTCGCCGCCGGATGGGCGGCCACCGACTGGGACGCCGCCAGCCGCTGGGTAGATACTCTGGAAGGCAGCCAGAAAGATCAGGCGCGCAACTCCGCCCTGGCCCGCCTCAGTACACTGGACCCGGAAAAAACCACGTCCGAGTTCAAAAAACTGGATGAAAAAACGCAGGAATCATCCGCCTCGGCCATCGTCAGCAGCATGGCGCAAAAAGACCCCGTCCAGGCCTTGAAATGGCTGACGGAAAACACCTCGGAAGAAACAGCCGCCAAAAACGCGAACAACGCCATCGGCTACATGAACAACAAAAGCCCCGAACTCAGGGAATACGCGATGGAAATGAAAGAAGGCCCCGTCAAGGACTCCGTGCTTGAATCGCTGGTCGAGCGCACCTCCTATGACACATGGAACTCCTTTGTCAATTTCGAGGATACCCTGTCCCTGACAGACGGCATCAAGGACCAGAAAAAAAAGGAAAACAGCATCAGCACCGCCCTGCGCAGCTGGAGCCGTCAGGACCCGCAAAAAGCCAAAAACTGGATTGAAGCGGCCAACCTGCCGGACTCTCTCAAAAAAGAACACCTTGAACGTTGCGAAACGGAACTCAAGAGCAGAAACAAATAGAACCCCAGCCTCCGCCCCCGGGCAGAACGACACATCCGCCGGATGCGCACAAAGGGAGACGGCAGGACCGCCGTCTCCTTCATCCCGACCCTCTTCCTTCCCATGATTACCGATTTCAGACTCAAAGTCTTCGAGGCCGTCGCCCGTCGCCTGAGCTTCACAAAGGCGGCGGAAGAACTCTTCATCACCCAGCCTGCCGTCACGCGGCACATACGGGAAATAGAGCTACAGCTCAATCAGCAGCTCTTCCGGCGCAACGGACGAAAAATAGAACTGACGGGCACGGGCAACCACCTCCTGGCCCATGTCAGACACATCCTCAAGGAATACGACCTGCTGAATGAAAGCATGACGGCCGGAGAAGAATCGGTCTATGACGGGCATCTGGTCATAGGAGCCAGCACCACCGTCGCCCAATACGTCCTCCCTCCCATTCTGGCCCTGTTCAACAAAAGCCATCCCAACGTCTCCATCAAACTGATCAACGGCAACTCCGATGCCATAGAAGAACTGATCGCCAACGAAACAGTCCATCTGGGCATCATCGAAGGCATCGCCCACCATCCCGACCTGCATTACAAACCCTTCCTGCAGGATGAAATCATCCTGGTCAGCGCAAAACCGCACGTCGCCGGACACGGAAGCATCAAACTGAAAGACATCCACAAACTGCCCCTGCTCCGGCGAGAAGACGGCTCCGGAACCAGAAAAATCGTGGCGGAAGCCCTCAAAAACGAAGGAATCCTGGCGGCGGATCTGCATACCCCCATCATCCTGGGCAATACGGAAAGCATCAAATCCTACCTTCTCCACTCCGACGCCTGCGCATTTCTCTCCTCATCCTCCATCAAGCCGGAACTGGCCCGGAGGGAACTATTCCCCATCCCCATTCGTGATTTCAGAATCACCCGAACCCTTCAGTTCGCCCTCGTCCACGGCGTACAAAGAAAACTCTCCGAATACTTTATGAGATTTTGCCTGGCCCATCATAACAATAATTAATCAATTATAATATTCTTCAATTAGATTTTTTAATAATAAAAGCGTATCTTCCCGTCCGTGCGAGCGCCCCAAGACGCCGCCAGCCATAGATACCGCCATGCCCAGCAAAAAACTCCACGCCCCCCTGCACGGGATCCTCCTGATCGTCCTGTTCTCCTTCTCCGCCTTTTACATCGCGGATTTCCCCTTCATCAAAAACCTCTCCCTCAGTCCCCTGATCGTCGGCATCATCCTGGGGATGCTGTACGCCAACAGCCTGAGAAACCATTTGCCCGAAACCTGGGTGCCCGGCATCCAGTTCTGCACCAAGCAAATCCTGCGGACGGGCATCGTCCTGTACGGCTTCCGGCTGACCTTCCAGAGCGTCCTCTCCGTTGGCTGTTGCGGCCTCCTGATCGATGCCCTCATCGTCGTCGGCACCCTGCTCCTCGGCATGGGCCTGGGACGCCTCCTCAAAATGGATCGCGACACGGCCCTGCTGACCTCAATCGGCAGCTCCATCTGCGGAGCCGCCGCCGTACTGGGAGCGGAGCCCGTCGTCCGCAGCCAGCCCTACAAGGCCGCCGTCGCCGTCTCCACCGTCGTCATCTTCGGCACCCTCTCCATGTTCCTTTACCCGGCCCTGTACCGCATGGGCCTGCCGGACCTCACCCCGGAGCAGATGGGCCTCTTCACCGGAGCCACCCTGCATGAAGTCGCCCACGTCGTCGGCGCGGGCAACGCCATGGGCGGCGGCATCTCCGACCCTGCCGTCATCGTCAAAATGATCCGGGTCATGATGCTCGCCCCCGTCCTGGTCATCCTGAGCCTCCTCCTCTCCCCGCTCGGTGGCGCAAAAAACGGTCAGAAAGAAGAAAAGAGAAAAATTATCAAGCACACGGCGGGAGAGTTGGGGCATCTCGACACGCATCACCTCTCCAAGGATTTAATTTTGGCGGATCGCAAGAGAAGGTATTTGGTCAGCCTGGTGGACTCGTGTACGCGGATAGCATGGGTGGAGGTTGTCCATGATATCCAGTCGCTTACCGTTATGTTTGCGGCGTTAAGAATGATGAATATCCTGAAAGTGAACTACGACATTCAGTTTCAAGAGGTCTTGACGGATAACGGCCCTGAATTTGGAACGAAAGATTCCAAGAGCAAGGGAAAGCATCCATTTGAGAGAATGCTCGAGGAGATAGGAGTCAAACACCGCTATACCAGGCCCTATCGTCCTCAAACCAACGGAAAAGTGGAAAGATTTTGGAGAACACTCAACGATGATCTTATCGAAGGCACAACCTTTGAGAGCGAAGAAGAGTTCAAAAAGGAGCTCGAACAATACATCTACTATTATAACACCGAAAGACCTCATCAAGCATTAGGAGGTAAAACTCCCATAGAATTTCTCCAATCTTGTCTACGAATTACTTGACACTTACAGCAACGACACGGGGGAGGCCGAAACTTAGTCGTGCAGTGGGAACCTGGACCCCGACTTTTGTCGGGGCGACGTGCCTAGAAATAGTCGCCAGTCACAGGCAGTCTTCTGCACCCTGAGATTGCCACGTCGCTTCGCTCCTCGCGGAGGCTGTAATGTAGTCGTTCAATGGGAATAAATTACGGAATTATCCATTTAAGATACCCTAATGACGTTCCA
>CAZNVW010000031.1:0-19391 GCA_964576595.1 uncultured Verrucomicrobiales bacterium | reverse complement strand
ATTCAGATAGATTGATCTGAATGCCTTGGAGTATCCACTGTACCATAGGTCCCGGCCCCAGGCGAGCAACGTCAAAAGCGCTCCAAAATAACCGCATGACAGAACTAAATCGTTTACGAAAATATTTCGATTTCTCTAACGATTGTTGTTTATAAATGCTTTGAAAAAATAAACACCCCTGCCCACGTACCACTTTTTCCTGGTTTTTTCTTTCGCCTCTTCTCTTTTTCAGAGGCCTGTTGTTTTCTCCCTTTTCCCAAAGTGCGGAATTTGCCGTGCGCAAAAGGCAAGCATCACCCCTCCTCCGGCCTCATTCCTTTCCTTAAAGTTCTGTTCCGTCAATCTCGTTAAAATAGGAGTCTCAAAAATAACTCCTATGTACGCAGACAGACAACAAAAACAGAATCAGTGCCGCACTCTTGACGGCAATCAGAATCACATCCGCCCCGCCGCCCGGCCCTCGTTTTTCGGAGGCCGCCCCGTGGCCTCGGCTCAACTTATGAGCATGCTCCAGGACATCCCCCCGGCAGCGCCGAACGGCCTCAAGGGCATCGTCCAGAGGGCCCGCAATGAAACCGGACTCCCCGACCAGCTCAAAACAGGCGTGGAGAACCTCTCCGGCTACTCCATGGACGATGTGCGCGTCCACTATAACTCCAGCAAGCCCGCCCAGCTACAAGCTCTCGCCTATACGCAGGGCTCAGACATCCATGTCGCCCCTGGGCAGGAGCGGCACCTCCCCCACGAAGCATGGCATGTCGTCCAGCAGAAGCAGGGGCGCGTCCAGCCAACCATGCAAATGAAGGGCGTGAATGTGAATGATAATCAGGGGCTGGAGAGAGAGGCTGATGTGATGGGGAAAAGTGCCTTGCAGTGTAAAGCTGAATCTTCAGTTTATCTCAAAACGTCATCTTCGCATGGCATTGCACAACGTACGGTGATGAAGGAGGGAACAGGCGAACATAGGGGTAAATTTTATAGCGATTTGGACGAGCAAGGAAGTAGAGTTTATTTTCCCTCAATAAAAGAAGCGGAGGAGAAAGATTTTTCCCTATTCATAGAAAAAATAAAAGATATGCTTATAGCAGTAAATTTTACAGAAAACGGACAATATGCAAGCCGTTGTTTTAAAACAAAAAATCCAATCCCATCAAATCTTCAAAATCTTCAAAATCCTCAAATGGAAAAGCAATCAACTATAGCTAAGAACATAGCAAATTTATGCAAAAAAACACCACCATTCAAGGAATATACTGAAATTCAGTGCTCACAAAACAACACAAACAACAACTTATTTTTATCATCCAATAAATTGGATATAAATAAATCATTAGAAAATATAATTTCAACAGGAGGAGAAAATATTTTAAATACAATAAATAGTTATCATTTTTTAAAAAAAATAAATAATAATGTTGATGATGTATTTCTCAAATATATGATTAAAAATCTTAATTATATAATTGACAATAATAATCTTATCGATGTTGATAAGAATCAACAAATTAATATTATTAATGATAATGTCAATAAAAAAATAAATTCTTTCAAAAACGAACTAAATAATTATACAACAATTATTCCTTTATCCCCCCCTAATGATAAGCATGCAGAAATAAGAATTATAGATGAAGACGGGTGGAGCATAAATAATTATTATTTACCCTCAGGAACAAAGGAACCATGTGTATCTTGTTATATTTATATTATAAAAAACTTAAACCAAAATACCCCAATACCCAGCAATTTCAATAATAATCACGGTGATTTCTATGATTCACTGAGCGCTAATGTATCTCTTTATTATCTTTATAATGAGGAAAACTGGACTTTAGACGAAATAAGAACCTTCGTCCGAGAAAAATGGCCCGTTTCGAAGCCTGATACTAACCGCCGATCGGACGAATCCCCCGTTAGAACAAGAAGAGATCGCTCATCGAACCGGAAGTGAAAATAGAACTATCAGATATCGAATAAATTATATATAATAAAAATACTCCTCAGAAAACTAAAAAAGAAAAAATAGTCATTGAAATCTCAGCGCTTTTAAGCTTTCCCTGTCCATATAGTTAATTTGTACATGCAATCTTATTTGCGTATAGCCAGAGGTTATCCTTTCAAGGCATCCATCACTTCCTGTTTGTTTACACCCGGATTGCCGCAGTTGATGACGGCATAACGGGGGATGTAGAGCGCCGGATCCGGGCAGTTCGGGTTCCAGGCGATGAAGATGCCGTCCGGGCCGTTGCCGTATTCGTCATCCCACGGGAGTTTCATGGGGAGGCGGTCTATGAGCCCGCCGATCTCAAGCAGTCTTCGGGAGATGGTCTTGTCTTCGGGGGCGTGTTGGCTGGCGGGCGAGTGGCGGAAGGACGCAAGCAGGGTTTTAATGGCGCCGACCCGAAGGGCATAGCAACAACCGAAGACGGCCTCCCCGTCACCGGCTCCGATCATTCCGTCTCCCCACCAGTCACGGAGCCAGTCGGCATCGGCAATAAAGGTGTCGCAGTCGAGTTTGAGGGATATGTCGGCTTCTACTCCGGAGTTCATTTCCGAGAGGATGCCCATGATGCACTCCTGCCCGTTCAGGTTGCGGGACCTGGGCCACGTCGAGACGCGCCATTCCGCACCAAGGGAGAGACACTGCTGCCGGGTGGTCTCCGGGCATGGGTGTGGATGTCATCGAGGGCGGTGGAGAGGGCCTCCCTCTTTTTCAGACGGCCCGGTTTTTATTAGACAGAATTCGCAGTTTGTTGCTTGAAATGCGTATGGGGAGTGGTACGCTCGACGCAAATGGGTAAGTTCATTGACATCGTCGCTCTGAACAATGTCAGGCATATTATCAATATCGACCATATTGTGATGATGGCCCAGTGGGAGGGCGGCGTTCTGCTGATTCTGGCTCCTCTGGTTCAGGAGAGCAAATACTCGCGGACAGAGCCTCTGAAGATCCGCATCAGCCATGAGCAGGCGGAGCAGATTGTGGCATTGCTGAAGCCGGCAAAGATCTACTGAGCCGACCCTTCCCTGACGCGGGAGAGCGGGAGGCAGATGGTAAAGCGCGTGTCGATGCCCGGTTTGCTGGTGACTTCCAGTGTGCCGTCATGCGCCTCCACGGCGCGTTTCACGATGGAGAGGCCCAGTCCGGTGCCCTTGATTTCCTGCGAATGGTGGGTCTCCACCCGGTAAAATCGTTTGAAGATATACGGCAGGCTCGAGGCGGGTATGCCTATGCCGTCGTCCGAGACCCAGAGGTAAAAGCGATCGCCTTCGCGGCGAGAGCCGACTTCTATTTTCAAGTCCGGCTGGAGGTTTTGTTTCAGCGCGTTTTCGACCAGGTTAAAGAGGATCTGGGTCCAGTAGAATTTATCGCCGTACAGCAGGATGTTGTCTCCGTCCAGGCGGAGTCCGAGGGTCGCTTTTTTCTTTTCGGCGACCGATTCCAGGCGGGAGAAGACGTCCAGCACGCAGTCGTTCAGATCAAAGGTTTCTTCTTTCAGCACGGTCGCCTGGCCCGATTCCAGTTTGGAGATCATCAGCATGTCTTCGACGATGCGCTGGAGGCGCAGGCCGTGTTTGTGCATGGTGTCGAGGAATTTCCGGGCGAGACCGGGGCTTTCTTCCAGAAAGTCCTCTTCCTGCAGGCTTTCAATGTAGCCGATGATGATGGTCAGCGGCGTTCTCAGTTCGTGAGAGGCGTTCGCGACAAAGTCCTTGCGTACTTGATCGGTTTGGTAGGCCGGCGTCATGTCGCGGAAGATTACCCGTCTGTAGCCGGGCGCGCCCAGTACGGGCGCGACGTCCAGGTGCCAGGCGGTTTCTCCGCCCTTGAGTCCCTGGGGAGAGAAGGAGGCCGGGAGGATGAAGTCGTGCGTATAGGGTTCCGCCGTTTCCAGCGCCTTGCGTGTTTCGTCCAAAAGGATGTCGTTTCCCTGGAAGAGGTCTTCGAGCAGCAGACCCTCGGGTTCGTCATTTTTCACGAATTCCTTGGCGAGGCCGTTCGCGCTGAGGATGCGCCCCTGCGCATTCAGCAGCAGGAAGACGTCGCCCAGGGCTTCGAGGAATCGTTGTTTGTCGGCATCCCATCCCCGCTGCCAGGCTTCGGCTTTTCTCCGGGCCCTCTTGGCTTCACGCTCGAGGATGCGGTTTTTCCATTTCAGTCTCCGAGCCGCCCTCCGCCCCCGCACGATATAGGCGAGGCTCCCGGCCAGGCCGAGGATCAGGGCGATTTCCAGAGAGATGTGCACGATTAAGGTTTTCAGAGAGAGGCGTTTCCGGCTCCCGGTGTTACTGCCCTTTTTCTGCGGCAGAGGCAGGGGCGACAAAGCGGTAGCCTACGCTCCGCACTGTTTCTATGCAGTCCGCGTATTTGTCCAGTTTCTGGCGCACACGCTTCATGTGGGTGTCCAGCGTGCGGCTGTGTACGTCGTCGCTATAGCCCCAGACGGTACGCAGCAGGTCATTTCTGTCCTGGGTCTGTCCTGCGCGTTCCACGAGGAACAAAAGGAGTTTGAACTCGGTCGCCGTGAGGTCCACGGGCTCGTGGTCGATGTAGAATTTCAGGGAGTTTTTGTCAAAGGAAAAGGGCCCGCAGGTCAGTTCCACCGAGCCGGGCGCGCTTTCACAGCGTTTCAGCACGGCGGAGACGCGGAGCACCAGCTCCTTGGGGCTGAATGGCTTGGTGACGTAGTCGTCGGCTCCCAGTTCCAGCCCGTGGATGCGGTCCTCCGTCTGGGCCCGGGCGGTCAGGAAGATGACGGGTATGCCCTGCGTCCGGGAGTCGCGGCGAAGTTCCTTGAAGACCGCCCTGCCGTCCATGCCGGGCATCATCTGATCCAGGATGATCAGGTCGGGACGCTCGCGGAGCGCTTTTTCCAATCCGCTGACGCCGTCAAAGGCGAGAGAGACCTCGTAGCCCTTGCGCTCCAGGTTAAAGGCGACCAGTTCCGCGATATCGCGTTCATCATCGACGACCAATAGGGAAGACATGCGTTTATCCTGCCGGGCCAGGGGGGTTTGTCCAAGCCCGTTTTGTGACAATTCCTTTACATCAGGTCATATTTGACGATCGCCCCGGGCAGGGTTGTACGGCCCATGCCTATTTTGCGAGCGGGGTAGATCGAGGTATGTACGCCCGTATGTACTCCGTCGCCAATAAAGGCACCGAGTTTCTGGCACCCGGTGTCCATCAGCCGCCCGTCTATCATCATGCGGTGGTTTTTCCCGTCGTGGCGGAAGTTGGAGGTGATGGTTCCCGCCCCCAGGTTGACGTGGGAGCCGAGTATGGAGTCTCCGACAAAGCTCAGGTGCGCGACACAGGAGTCGGGGTAGATGATGGAGTTTTTGATTTCGACCGCATTGCCGATGATACAGTTGTCCCCGATGGCCGTATTGCCGCGAATGTAGCAGTTCGGGCCTATTTTGCAGTTTTTCCCGATGACGGCGTTTCCTTCGATGACGACGCCGGGCAGGATGCGCGTTCCCTTTCCGATGCGTACATGGCCGTCGATATGGGCCAGGGAGTCCACTTCTCCGCAGATTTCCGTCGTGCGGAGCCGGCTGATGATGCCCGCGCTCAGTTCCAGCAGTTCCCACGGGTAGCAAATTCTTTTGGCCCGGGCCCTGGTCATTACCTGCGAGTCCGCCTGCTCCGGCAGATCCACGCCCTTCCAGGCCAGGATATGCCCCTCCTCGTTGTTCATCACCGTCGGACGTTCCATTCCGGCGAGCATCACAAGCGCGCCCACTTCTATGTCGTACTCCAGCGGGAGTCTGACGCAGGAGCGCGGGTTGCGCGGCACTTCCACGACTTCAAATCCCGCCCGGCCCAGCTCCTTGGTCACCCATTGTCGCAGTGTGACGTTGGCCACAAGGCATTCGGAAAACGGACGAGCCGCATGACTGATCGGATCGCAAAGGTTCCTGTCGGAGGGGGGAAGAAGTATAATCTCCATACTCTTTTATACTGTCTCATCACTCCGGTTTTCTCAATCAAAAAGGAAAAAAGCTTCTTCGATCCTGATCACAGACTTCTCCGTTTATGGTAAAGTTCCTAAAATATTGTCTCCACCTGCTTGTATGTTAATGTAAATTATCCTGAAGGTACAGTTCCAGCGACTTCACTCTCAGACGTTTCCTATTCCTGTATACGTGCGTAAAAATATGTACCATATCATTCCATTTTTGTTCTTTCCTCTGCTTTGCCTCCTGGTGTCTTTCACCATCGGGGCGCTCAGGCGCTCCTCCCGTCCCGGCATTGTCGCGTTAAAGTCCTCCCCGATGGGCTGTCTGACCGCTCTCTTCCTGATGTTGCTGTATTTCAAACTGATCTCCTGGATCTATTCCCTGCTGCAATTCCCAGAAACCGTCATGCAGTATCTTTTTACAGCGCTCATGTTCGCTATACTGGCATTAAGCATTTACTTCCTGACCAGATGGAACCATTTTTTTCTTCAGAAATCTCGGGAAAGATCTCCTTCCCCGAAATATCCCGCCCGTTCATCCGGTCATGGATACGCCATTATCTATTTTCTGGCGTTGGGCGGCATTAGTTTCGTCGCGCTGGGCGCCTCCATTCCTTATCTCGACAGGCACTATCCTGATACTTACGAATCGAAACAGCCTATTGTTCTTCCTCTTCCCCCGGAAATCCCTGTAAAAATAGCAATCACAAGCAGAACCACCAACTCATTCCTTGGAGAAACGGCCTTTAGGCTAACCGTCATCTACCCGGATGGGGCCTCCTATGAATATCCCGACTTTATCCAGGATCCGGGAGGGATGGAAAAAATCTTCCTCTATCAGTTTGCCTCGACAGAAAAGGATGATCCCGGAATTCTCGCCTTTGGAAACGGCATGAGTCCCCAATACCTTGACTTGAAGACAAGAGATTTCGGAGAATCCAATCATTTGCCTCACAGAAAAGATCTCTGGAAAAATATCCCCGAATGGAATGAAGTTCCCTCCCATTTCCACCTCATCGGAACTTTCTCCGGATCCCGTTTTCAGCCTGCGAAGAAATAATCGACGTTCTCACGCAGGTAAAATCCTTCAACAACGATTTCATGAAGCCGGAATATAAATTGTACGACGGGTACGCAAAAAAGAGAGCCCGCCTGCTTTCCTGTTTTTATTGCCTTCTGGGTTTGTTTTTACTTTATCTCATTGCAGATAATATTCCCGTTTCCTCTTTTTGCAAAACTGCCCTGATCTTTTTCGTTTCCCTCTTTCTGCTGGCATATTTTATCTATATCTACAGGTACATTCGTTTTATAAAATGTCCCTTGTGCCATACGGTATGCAAGCCGTATCACATTGATTACAAAATAGAAAGGCGTGTATTTTGTGAAAAATGCCAAGTCATATGGGGGCTTGATTACGGCGGCATGCAGGATACCCAAAATCGCCATGGGAGTGCGTTTGACGCGAGCGACGGGGATGGAGACGATGGCGGAGATTGAGGAATCGTTTTATGATCCCCGCCAGGCGGCCTTTATACCCTTTATTTTTCCTCCCGGGTATTCCGTGGCGGTTTCGGCAGGGGCGGGCACCATGTTTCGATCAACTCAGGCAGGGGCAGCTCGTCAAGGTGCGCCTGAAATTCGTCAAACATCGGATGTTTCCGGGCCCGTCTTCTGAAAACGGGGTTGTATTTGACCGCTTCGGAGATTTCTTCTTCCGAGGCGAATACCCGTTCCCTGACATTGTTCCACAGAGCCGCCCCCCTGGCGGTATTGACCAGCAGCAGGGAGACCCCGTTTGAGATGTCCCATTCGGGGTGGATTTTCTCGATGCCCCAGAAGTCGGCCAGGGTCAGGTCGCCCGTGCGCTCGACCGAGGTAAACAGGCACTCGTAGCAGGAGGGCCGCAGGCATACGTCCCTCAAAAAGGCCTGCATGTAATAGTCGTCGCGAAAGCAGGTGTCATTCACCACCCCGGATTCGAATGTCCGCTTCACCCGGAAGGACATCCAGCCCGAGGATTTGTCGCGGAATGTCAGTCTGTCGAGGCGGCTCTCCTGTTGCCGCTCCCACCAGCCGCGGTATTTGCGGAACAGGCGGGCGGAGGGGACTCCATGACAGGCTACGTCCACGCAAATCAGGTTCTCCGGTTCTTCTCCCAAAAAGGCCTTCAATCCCGCTACCTGGCAGGGCGTACCGGAGAAGAGTACCCGGCGATTGTGCTGCAGTTCGTTTCGTACCTGGCGCATGGTTTCCGGCAGATGGCTCTGCCTGTACTTCGAGCCTCTCAATCGCGTTAAATCTTGTTCACGATCGACGCGTATATGGCTGACATCCAGAGATTTGTCAAAGGCGGCGCCAAAGACGCACCCGCCCGACCTGAGGACTTCTCCGGCCAGTTCCGAAAAAACGCCTCCAGACGAGCTTTCGCTTCGGACGGCTTCACTGCGGTTCCATACGGCGTACGCTTTCGCCTCCTCCGCCCGGTTGAGTCCCACGGCTCCCGTATGGGGCGGGCAGACGGCCAGGCAGTCCCGGCAATTGACGCAGATGTTCTCTTCGATGACCGGGTAAAGGTGCCCGTCTGCACCCTCCCGGAGGGAAATGGCTCCGCTGGAGCAGATATTCGCACAGGCATGGCATCCGGTGCAGTCGGGGACGAGGGTTTTCAGGGCATGGGCTTTCATAGGCGGAGATTCCGATTTTCATTTCCCGAAAAATAGGTCTGATAGTCAAGCTCCGTTCTCGCGGCAGGGTCACATACGAGAGCAGCCGCATGGTATCGAAAGGGTCTGTTCAGGGCATGGAAACAGCTGTTTTGGCTCCCGCTTTATCCGTTTTTCTATTCAGTTTTATTACCTGTCCCGGTTTGCATTTTCCTTCCAGAAAACCGTTTTTGAGAAGCAGTTCGCCGCCCTTTTGGGAGAATCCGTCTCCGCCGAAGGGGTATTCCATTTTCAGGGGGCCTCCCTGCTCCGACCGGATGACGACCTGTTCCGTCCTGCCGCCGCGTCTTTCCGCCGATACGAGGAAGGCGCCGGACGCCCGCAGGGTATCAAAGGAGATATCCTGCCAGGTTTCCGGGACGGCGGGGAAAACGCGCACGACGTCTCCCGCGCTCTGGAGCAGCATTTCCTGCACGCCCGAGGCAAAAGCGAAGTTGCCCTCGAGTGTAAACGGTCTGTAGCGGAAGCCCGATTTGCCCGTCCCGGTCTGGTCTCCATTGGCATGGAAGGTGTTTCTCAGGCAAAAGCACTCGGCGAAGTCTTTCAGGGCTTTGGCCGCGCCTTCGCCGTCGCGCGCCCGGGCCTTCATGTTCCCCAGCCAGCTGTAGGAGTACCCCACCCACGCCCCGGGGCCGGATTTGTCCAGCCGGGCGATTGTGGCGCGCATGATGTCCCTGTCCCGCCCTCCGGCGTTCCAGTCCAGCAATCCCAGGGGGTGTATGGCCATCGCGTGTGAAAAGTGACGGTGCGAGTGCCTGTATGGTTCTCCGCTGGCAAAGGCCAGCCCTCCCTCTTCATCCACGACCAGTTCCGGCAGTTCCTCCCCGGCTTTTTTCCAGCGGGCCGCCTCCCGGGGCAGGTTCAATTCCCCGGCCAGTTCGGCGGCGGCCGAAAAGGCGAATTTCATCAGAGCCAGGTCATAGTTGGTCATGGTTCGGAACCAGGCGTTTATGCTGTTGTCGTGGATTTCGGGGCTGGAGCTCAGCGGCAGAGTTCTTACCCCCTCCCTGACAGAGCTGAATTCCTCCAGATGGGTCGCGACGTCTTTCAGATAGGGGTAGGCCCGTTCTTTCAGGAATGTCCGGTCTCCCGAGTATTTCCAGTGCAGGTAAAAATGCTGCGCCAGCCAGGCGGAGACGGTCGGCGAGCAGGCGTACTGCACCCAGCCGCCCATGGGCAGGCCCTCCAGCGTACAGACTCCGGGTACATTCAATCCCGAGGTGCCGAAAAAGGCTTTTGTGTAAGTCTTGTTGGTTTCCCTCTGGTTCCAGAGGGTATTCAGGTAGCCCAGTCCTTCTTCGAGGTAGTTCCCGGCATAGACGGGCCAGTAGCTGAGCTGGGTGTTCAGGTCGTGGTGGAAGTCGCCTTTCCACGGGGGCAGTTTGCCATTGTCCGCCGTCCAGACGGCCTGGAGCGAGATCGGGTAACCGTTCGCCCGCGCCGTGGAGCCCAGTGTGTAGAGTTCATTGTAGTACTGTTTCTCCATGACCGGATCGGGCAGGCTGACCGAGGAGCGTTTCCAGAAGTCCCGCCACCAGTTCCGGTGCGTTTTGTACAAGGCCTCCGGTGATTTTTTCATCCAGCGGGCCGTAATTTCCTCCGCTTTTTCCGACGCCAGAGAGGAGGTCACCGACCAGACGCCTGTTATTTTGTCTCCCTCCCTTTTCCATTGTACGGCCACGTCATAGGAAAAGTCTCCCCAGCAGGGCTGGTGATAAAGTGTTTTGCCCGGAGAGGAGACTACCGTCCCCTGCCTGTATCCCAATCTGACGAGGTCGGCCCCGGCGTGGGAGTTGTCGTCTCCGGCTCCTCCGGCGGAGCCATATTGGGGCGTACACAGGCGGGGGGCAAAGGATTCGGGCGCTCCTTCCATGACAAAAAATCCGACAGGCTCGGTCGCATGGACAAAGCTCTGGAGGCACGCTCCGTTCTTCCAGACGATTTCGCATACGGCTTCTTTCAGGTACAGGCGGGAGGAAACGGCCTCTCCCAGTCCGGAGAGGTCAAATTCCACCGCCGCGCCCGGAATTTTGGAGGGGCCGGCTTCGGAATTGTAGGGATCGTCCATTTCCCTTTGTATGGGCGCGTAATCGCCTTTATTGACGTGTTCCAGGATTCTTTTGAATCCTCCTTCCATATTCCGGGACAGGGTCGTCGGTCGGAGATCCCACAGATCCACCCGATCAAGCGACAGGCGGAGTCTGCCGTCCTTTTCCCACAGCAGGGAGCCGACCATTCCGTTGCCCAGGGGCATGCCTTCGTCCCAGGTGCGGGCAAGGTCGGGGAATCGCAGGTCATGCGGGGACTCCGTAACAGGCAGGGCCGCTTCCAGAGGGGAGAACGCCAGGCAGACTGCGGAGGCAACGATTGATATTCCTGTTAATTTATTCATCACCAGATATTTCTATAGGTCTATCGCAACAGCGTCATTCTTCATGCGGTCACGGCGAGAGGACGCGTTTTTTTCCAGTCGCCCCGGGTAAAGTCGGGAAATTCGACAGGCATGCCTCCTCCGGCGACAGACCGGGCGGAGAGCGGCCCGACAGCCGACCAAAAGGCTCCCTCGTACAGGTTTTGATCCATGGGCAGCCCCTGGCGCAAGCAGTCCACGACCCGGTACATCATGGCAAAATCCATGCCGCCATGCCCGCCCATTTTCTGGGCCAGGTCGCCGATTTTTTTCCACAGGGGGTGCTCATATTTTTCAAATACGGGTTCCAGTCCTTCTCCCTGAATCCACTCGTGATAATTGCCGTTCCCCAGCTGTTCTCCCGCGACACGGGTCGGGAATCCGGCCAGCGCTCCGGCGGTTCCCTGTATCAGATTGAGCCGGGAATAGGGGCGAGGCGTCGTCTCATCCCATTGGACGAGGATGGTTTTACCCTGGTTTGTCTTGATAATGGTATTGTTGATGTCTCCGCAAATAAAACGCCCCGCGTTCCACTTGTGATCCGCCGGAAGGTTCTTTTTGGCAAATTCCGCTCTGCCCAGCGCGGGGGAGGAGAAGGAGACGAGTCTGTCAAATGTATCTTCCCCCCGGGCCAGATTCATGTATTGGGCGACCGGGCCGAGACCATGGGTGGGATAAAGGTTGCCGTTGATCTCCTCCATATACTTCGTACGCCACGAGCCCTCTCCTCTGTCGGTCTGCATGAGCTGGTCCCTTAGATTGTGGATATAGGCGGCCTCGCCGTGCAGTAGCTCCCCAATGACTCCAAGGCGCACCATATTCAGGAACATGAGTTCCTCCCGGCCGTAATTGACGTTTTCCAGCATCATGCAGTGTTTGCGCGTCGCTTCGCTGGCGTCCACCAGACGCCAGATTTCATCAAGAGACTGGGAGAACGGGACTTCCAGGAAAACATGCGCCCCGTTTCTCATGCATTCACAGGCAATGGGTACATGAGACGCCCAGTCCGTACTGATGATGACCGCGTCCGGTTTGCCCTCCCGGAGCATTCGTTTGTAGTCCTCCGGGCCTCCGGAATAGCCGGGAGCCGTCCTGCCCGTTTTTTCGCGCACATGATTGGCTCCCCTGTTTACAAGGTCCTCATGCAGGTCGCAGACGCCGACGATATCGACTCCCTCCAGAGCGCAGGAACTGGCGAGATGGGTAAATCCCCGGCTCAGACCGATAAACGCCATTTTGACCCGGTCGAGTTTCGGAGCCGCGAAGTCTCCCATGTAGCGGGAGCCGATCGGTCTGGGGGATATTCCCTCCTCCCGCAAGGGGGCGGACGGGGTTTCCTTTCCGGAAACGGAGGAGGACCCCATGAAAAAAGCGCCTGAAACGAGGCCCAGTGATTGCAAAAAACGTCTTCTTGTGGATGATGCCATAAAATACTCCCGTGATTAAGGGAATACGGAGAATCGTTTCTTTTTATTTCACTTCGGAAACACTTCTTTTCCTCTCTTTTTCTTGTGAATAACCCTGTTAATAACATGAGGACGGTTTGTCCAAAAAATTGTGAACAAGTCCAGCGCGGTGAACAACCCTACTGCTTCTTTTTTCTTGTTCGAATTTTATTCCCAGAAAAAAGTAGCAGATAAAAGCTGATATACAATATGTTGTGTAGTTGTTTACGGTTATTCACACACCTTATTACTAAGGAGTAAATTTAAATTTTATTTCTTTATTCTTCATCCTTTCAGGGAAAGAACGTACAAGGTGCTTGTGAATAACCCACGGGACAGTTTCTGGATGGACAGAGCTTTACAGGAAGCTCGCAAGGGAGTGGGACTCACCGCGCCCAATCCTCCCGTAGGGGCCGTTCTGGTCTATCAGGAAGAGGAGCTGGCCTCGGGATGGCACAAGAGAGCGGGAGAGCTGCATGCCGAGCGGGAAGCCCTGCTGGAAGCCTCGCGCAAGGGTATCTCGCGGGAGATACTGAAAGACTCCACTCTTTATGTGACTTTGGAGCCGTGCAGCACGCAGGGGAGGACACCTCCCTGTACGGACGGGATTATAGAAGCGGGAGTGGGGAGGGTCGTCTATGGGACGCAAGACCCCGATCCGAGGAACAGGGGGGCCGCTGACGCCCTCTTGACGGCCGCCGGGGTATCCGTACTGTCCGGCGTGCGGGAAGAGTCATGCAGGCGTCTTCTGAGGCCTTTTACCATGGCCGTCACCGAGGGCAGGCCCTGGGTGATCGCCAAGACCGCCTTCAGCGTGGACGGCAAGGTGGTCAGACCCCGGGGAGAGGGTCAATGGCTGAGCGGGACGGAGGCCCGTTATCAGGTACATATCATGCGTACCCAGGTAGATGCCATTCTGACCAGCGGAGCCACGATACGGGACGACAATCCCGCCCTCACCATACGGGGGGTAGAGACGGAGCCCTGGAAGCTTCAGCCCATCCGCGCCATAGTGACACGCCATGAGGAGAGTCTTTCCCGGCAGAGCGTCGTGTTTACGGATGAGTTCAGGGACAGGACGCGGGTTTATCATAATATCCCCCTGCCCGAGGTATTGAGACGTCTGACAGCGGAGGAAAACGTGCACAGCGTGCTGCTGGAGATGGGGCCGACCCTGATGGCCGCCTTTTTACAGGAGGGGCTGGTGGATGAGTGGGTCGCCTATGTGGCCCCCCTGATTTGCGGGGGCCCCTACCCCGAGGAGAGCCGCGACTTTTCCGACGAGGGATTTTGCTGGATGCCTGTCGCCCTGGACGAGGTCAGTCTGGAGAAAACAGGCAGCGACTTGTGCATACGCGGAGTGGTCAGGAGGTAAGAAAAGGATAAACCGCCGTTTTTATCATGTCCGATCATCTTTCGCCAAATGCCGCGCCCTCCCGACGGGTGGCCTGGGTGGATATCGCAAGAGTGTTTACCATGCTCTGTACGATGCTGACCCACTCTCCCGTGCTGATTGAGCTGAAGCGCAAGATGTGGTTTACCGGGTCGGGCCGCATGTGCCTTCTGTTCGTCGTGGCAGGATACTTCATGGCGAGATCAAAGTCGGCGAGCCCGGGCTGGTTCCCGCAAGCGGGCCGGGCCAAAAGGATGATTCTGGCCTATGTCTTTTTGATTGTGCTGTATATTGTCCTGCTGGGCTGGACGCCCTACTGGAACTGGCAGGTGCTGGACCCTCTGTTTTCGGGGAATCCGGGAGAGACGCTGGATGTGCTGGAGAGGCTCTTCGGCATCGGCGACCAGCCTCCGGGGCCGTTCTGGTTTTTGAGAGACCTGATTATTTTGACGCTGGCCTGCCAGGGGTTTGTCTGGCTCAAGGGCAAGGGATGGCTCCTGCTGATCTGTCTGGCGTTGTTGTGTTTCGGCAAGGAGCTGGCCTGCAATCACTTCAGGATTATGGGAGAGTATCAGGTGATTCACCCCCGGGAGATTGCGTTCTTTGCCCTGGGTGTATGTCTGAGTTCGATCTCATTGCACGAGATGGGAGAGTACATCCGCAAGAGATCGGTCCTGATCATGGTGACGGCTTTTGTCCTGTTGTACTACGAGTGGAAGACGATCAGCCACCCGTCGCCGATGGGAATTATTTTTTATATGCTCGCAGTGTGCACGGTCGCCCTGTTTGTGGAAAGGAAATGGCCTGTCGCGGGACGGTGGATAGCCGGACTGGGGGAAAGCGTCTTTCTGGTCTATGTGCTGCACATGCTTTTTATCAGCCTGATCTGGCAGCTGGTCAAACTGTGGTACAAGAATCCCGAGGCGATGCTGCCGGGCTGGGCCTGGTTCCTGATTGTGCCCGTTTTATATCTGGGCATTCATTATCTGGGCATGGGGATCAAAAAAATCAGTCCCCGCCTGTTTGATATCATCGCCATTCGTCCTCCCCGGAAGAAGGAAGGCGCGAGGTCTTGATTCGCCCGTGTTCCTCGGGTGCGGCTAGTTCGTCTCTTGCGTCTTTTCCCGTGTTGACGGGATATTTCGCGGGGAATCGGGCCGATAGTTGACTTTTTTGAGATCCAGCAGTTTCAGGTAGGGCGCAAGGCGTTTCCGAAAGGCGGGAAAGTCCGTTTCTACGGGATTCCAGGCTCTTTCCGCCAGAGCGGCGCCTCTGGGCCA
Source organism: uncultured Verrucomicrobiales bacterium (assembly GCA_964576595.1). Lineage (GTDB taxonomy): Bacteria > Verrucomicrobiota > Verrucomicrobiia > Verrucomicrobiales > Akkermansiaceae > CAZNVW01. The sequence goes on along the minus strand of CAZNVW010000031.1, from coordinate 4,177 downwards.
GGCCATATACTCGAGATGGGCCAGATTCTGGATATACTCTGTCCAAAGATTTGACTGGATGCCCCGGATGCGGGAGGCGGCCTCTGGAGCCAGGCCCTCAAGGGGATTGTAGCGGAAGACTTTTTCCAGGGGGATGAATCCGCCGATGGCCTTCGGCTCCGTCCCGGGGTTTTCCTGATAATAGTCGAAGTACAGATGGGACGAGGGGGTCATGACGACCGGGAGACCGGCCTCCGCCGCTTTTTTGCCCCATTCGTCGCCTCTCCAGGACATGACGGTGTGACCCTCCCGGATTCCTTCTCCAAAGGCCTCGTCCCAGGCGATAACTTCTCTCCCCTTGCCGGATATATATGACATGACCTCCCTGAGGAAGGAGGACTGGAGGTCGTCTCCCGTCCGGAGATGCTCCCGTTCCATTTTTTCCCGGCACAGCGGGCAGTTGAGCCAGGCCTCCTTGGATACTTCGTCTCCTCCTATGTGAACCGGAGTTCCCTCGGGGAGAAGGGCGCACAGCTCGTCCAGCACGTCCCGGACAAACTGCCGCGTGTCGGGATTGCCGACGCAGAGGACGTCTTTTCCCTTCAATCCGTCTATGGGGACGTTGTTTCCCTTGCAGGCGAGGTTGCCGTAAGCGTAAAGGGCGGCGAAGGAGTGCCCCGGCATATCTATTTCCGGAATGATTTTGATGTTTCTTTTTTTCGCGTATTCAATGAGGCGGGCAAAGTCCCGCTGCGTGTAAAAGCCCCCATAGGAAGGGCGTGATTCCCCGTCCCGGAGAAATTCCGTTTCCTGCCAGTTCCATTCCCTGTCGCGTTTGTCCACTCTCCAGGCTCCGACCCGGGTCAACTCGGGGTATTTTTTTATCTCCAGTCGCCAGCCGGGGCCGTCGGTCAGGTGAAGGTGCAGGATGTTCAACTTGAACAGGGCCATGACGTCCAGCATTTTTTCCACTTCGCGAACAGGGAAAAAATGACGGGAGACATCCAGGTGCATGCCGCGCCAGGAGAAGCGGGGCGTATCTTCCAGAGCTATCCCGGGGAGGCTGTACCCGGAGGCCGTTTTACCCTGCTCCAGCAGAGCGGCCAGCGTTTGCCAGGCGTAGAAAAATCCCTCCGGCGCGGAGGCGGCAAGGACGATGCGGCTTTTCCCGTTCTCCCGGAACGTGCGGAGGGAGTAGGATTCCCGCTCCCGGTCGTCCGACCCGGAGGAGGTTTTTTCCTTTCGGGGCAGAGGCTGGAGAAGGATGTCCGCGGAGTCTTTGTCCGGGCACAGGGAGAGCGCCGGAGAAAATCCCATATCCTTTAGTATGGAGAGTTGATTCTCCGGAAAGTCTGGAGGAAAGGAGGCTGGATCTTTTTCGAATACTTCCCGCAATATATTGACGTAGAGTTTTTTGGGAAAGACAATCTCTTTTTTTTCTTCCGTGACGATATGCGCCGGGCGGGGGATGGGCGTCTGGAACTCCGTCGCTGCCGCCCATGGGAAAAGGAGAGCCTGACCCGCAAGGGCGAAAACCGGAAGGGCGAGTTTTTTCAGCGAAAGGAGAGCCATTGGCTCATATTGAATCAATTTGCCCGGGAGATCAATATTTCCCGTTCTCCCGTTCCCGGGAAAACAAGTGAACGTTGCCGTCGTTATATGTTCTGAGCAAAGGTCTTTTATCCTGATCGGAGGAAGAGGAAAATTCGCCCTTTTCCGCGTCGAACACCAACGTACTCCAGGCGATTTGCCCGCCTGCTGAATCTTTCGCATAGCCCTGTATCAAGAACCGGGTTTCGCTCAGACTGCATAACCCGTAGATGCAGGGAACGGCTTCTGCCGGGAGCTGCCATCCGGAGGCTTGAATAAAGGCATCGCTCAAATTGAAGGAAGGATCCTGCACATACTTTCCGTCTTTTTGCCGCTTCCACAGTCCGCACGTCCCTTGACCGTTTTCTCCAAGGTTGTTCAATATCAAATAATTAAAAAACCATTTTCCGTTGTCGTAAAAGGAATCGGAGCGAATGATGCCTCCCTTTCCCCCGCCCGTGCATGTTTGCCCCCCATCCTTTTCCCCCAGAGTAATGGAAAATTTGTCCGCTTCCTGGACAATGGCGGGCTCATCATGATTGCGGGAATAGCTGTCGCAGGGAGGAATCGCCCGCTCCGGAAGGGAACGGCACTTTTTGTTATAGCCTTCAAGGTCGGCCGTCATGCTTCCCGTTTTGAGGGAATAGAGCTGGCACCATTCGGAATCTACATAAAAACGGGGAGATTCAAATCCATGGCCATGCCCTCCCAGCAGGACAGTATCGTTGTCGAGCCATTCCAGTACATAGCAATAACGGTGATGTCCCGAATTGAGGGGATCCAAATCGTAATCCCGCATGAATTTAATCCAAAACAGATCGTCGAGCTGTTCCCGGATTTTACCTGTCTTTTTCTGGGTGTAGGCCAGTTCTTTTGGAGCGCCTTTTTCCTTCATCCAGAAAATAAGGGGATGTCCGTTATCACTGCCGGCATACCAGTTCAGGGCGAAATGTCTGCTGTCGGGAGAGAAAATAACCTCCGTCCCCCGGAAATATTCGGGTGTTTTGACCGCTTTATCCGGATGCCCGGCCGGATAGATGAGATGATAGTAGCCGTCGCCGCCGTCATAGCGCACCTGCTCATATTGACCGTTTGGGGAAGGAACGGGCCGGCGCATGGGCACGGGTTCTACACCCGCGCCCGTCAGGGGGAGAAGGCCGGAGAACAGGGCAAGGGGGAAAAGATAAACAAACGGGAGTTTGCGTTTCATCGCTTATTGCAGATGTAATCCTTTCCCTGTACAAAACAAGGAAATAAAGAGAGAAAAAAGAAGGGAGGAAAAGAGGGGGGATTTTTTGAGAAATGGAGAGAAAAAGGACGGTCTTCCTCTCCTTTTTCTGAATTTTTACTTCAGATATCCCCGTATCCTTTTCTGTCTGCCCTGTAACTCCGTAACACGTTATCCATGAATACCGGTTCTTCCTCCCTGCCCGATTCCAAGCCTCACTATGCCATTCTAGACGGGCTTCGGGGCGTGGCGGCGGTGATGGTCATTATTTTTCACCTGTTTGAAGCCCATGCCCGGGACGCTCAATTTCATACGGATCAGATTATCAACCACGGTTATTTGAGCGTGGACTTCTTTTTCATGCTATCCGGCTTTGTGATCGGGTACGCGTATGACGACCGCTGGGACAAAATGGGAATAGGAAGCTTTTTCAGGAGGCGTCTGATTCGCCTTCAGCCCATGGTAGTGCTGGGGATGCTTTTGGGGTTCGCCTGGTTTTTCTTCCAGTCGTCGGGGCTTTACTCCAATCTGGCAGATACGCCTTTCTGGAAGCTTCTGCTGGTAACGGGTCTGGGATGTCTGCTTCTGCCTGTCCCCCTGTCTCTGGACGTCAGGGGATGGCGGGAAATGTACCCGCTGAACGGCCCCGGCTGGAGCCTCTTTTTTGAGTATGCGGCCAATATTTTGTACGCGACGGTCATCAGGAGATTCTCCACCCGCTGGCTGTCGGCAGTGGTGGCCCTGTCGGCCTGCGCCCTGGTCTGGCAGTGTGTCAGCATGGGCAACAACATAGGAGGCTGGAGTTTGACTCCCGACCAGTTGATGGTTGGCTCCATCCGCTTGTTTTTCCCGTTCTTCGGGGGGCTGCTGCTATATCGCGTGGCGAAGCCGGGGCGGATCAAAAACGCCTTCTTATGGTGCAGTCTGATGATTGTGGGCGCCCTTTCCATGCCTCATGTCGGAGGGGCGGAGTACTTCCGCCTGAACGGCGTGTATGATGCCTTCTGCATTATCATTCTTTTCCCGCTCATTGTTTTCATGGGGGCGAGCGGCGAGGTGAAGGGCAAATACGCCTCCCGTATCTGCAAGTTTCTGGGAGACATTTCCTACCCCCTGTATATCACCCACTATCCGCTGACCTATGTTTACATGGGCTGGGTATTTGACAACGAGGTGCCCCTGCCCCGCGCCCTGCCGATGGCGGCGGGACTGGTCGCGGCCAATATCGCCGTCGCCTGGCTCTGCCTGAAGCTGTACGACGAGCCGGTGCGCCGCTGGCTGGTCCGTCATTTAGGAAACAAACAAGCAGAGATATAATTTTTATGAAACCGTTTTTATTTCTTTTGCCTGACGCCTGGATGTATGTTTTAGGCATCGGCT
>CAZNVW010000030.1:6218-19683 GCA_964576595.1 uncultured Verrucomicrobiales bacterium | reverse complement strand
GAGAAAGAACCGCCGCTGTTCCACAGAGCCAGATTCAACTGGGCCTTGGAGGCATGCAACTCCGCTCCCGAGAGCAAATTCAGCGACGCTTCCGTACGCGAATACGTGCCCGAATGAGCAATCCCGACTTGCTGACCATCCGCCACGGAGTACGCCCCTGCGCCCAGATTCAGCGAAGAGCCGTTGTTTATCTTGAGACTGGAGAAATTGATCCCGCCCTGGACGGAAACCTTGTTCTGGATCACAAAACCGCCATTGCCGGAAAACGTCCCGGAAAACACCGTCCCGTTCGCCGCCGTACCGGCCAGCGTCAGCACGACTCCATCAGTGAGAGTGAAATGGGCCGCGCAAGCGTCCGACTCCGTTTGAAACTGCCCGGTTCCCGTCACAGCGACACGGCCGGAGGAGCCCATGGCCGAGTCGGCGGCAATCTTGAGCGTACCGCCATTCAACTCCACCGACTGGGTGAACGAGTTGGCCGTATTTTGCAAGTACAGCGTACCCGCGCCCTGCTTGATCAGTTTACCGGTACCCGTGCCCTCCAGCTTTGCCCCCATGCTAATCGTAAACCCGTTGGTACCGCCCGGATTCTGGGTGTCAATCGTAAGATTGTCCGCACCGGAGCTCAGGAAGAAACGCTGCAGTTGTGTTTTACCGGATGACACCGATACCGTTTCAGGAGCCGCCCAGTCAGACAAAGCTCCCAATGTCCCGGAAATCAAATTGACTCCGCTGTAGCGGTTCGCCATCGTGTCATATGCAAGGATCCCATCCGCGCCGACATTGAGCCGCCCGCCGTTCAGCTCGACGACGGAGCCGGCCCCGTCAGTCGTGGGTCCGCCATAACTGATGCCGTTTTCCAAAAAGACGCCTTTGACATTGGCCGTCCCCCCCGTAATGCGGAAAACGCCCTTGTCACCCCAATTCCCCAATTGAATCTTTGCGTCAAGAGAGTTGAAAACGCCTCCCTTGATATTCAACACGCTTTGCGCATAGGTCGCCGCATTTCTGGCGGCCAATCTGACCGGACCTGTTCCCGTCACATTAAAGGTACCTGCTTCCAGATTGGTTATCCCTCCTCCCGACAAAGTCAAATTGGGCGCATTGACAACCGTGCCGTCGCCCTTGACGGTCAATACGCCATTTGTATTGACTTGGAGATTCGCGGCAAAATCCTCACTTACCGTTATTTCGACGGCAGTATCGACCGGATTTGTCGTAGCGTACGAAGAAACCGCAGTCAGCACTGCGGCAGCCAAAGCGAGAGGGAGCCTGAGTCTCATAAAATGAATCTGTTTAGTCCTTAAAAGCAGAAGCACCACCCAACAGACATTGGGGGTACCGTTATTCTTATAAGAAGTAACGGATAGGGCATCCGCAGGTCAAGAAATAAGACTGAAATAATTTTTGATGCCTTTCTCTTCAAGCCCCTCTGTGTAAACATTTCAAAAAGGCAAAAAAGAGCAAATCCAAAAAATTATCACGATTCGCGGGAAAAACGCCCTATGGAAGAAGGATTAGAAAACGACACAATATATTTGTTATCATCACTCAAAAAAAAAGCGTGATGCGGATGCCCTATCCGCGGCAAATAGAAAAAACATATTTTTCTATTTTACGTTCAAAAAAATTTTAAAAAAGGAAGACTTTCCCTCTCTGTCCTTCCCTTCAGACTTGTTCGGAATCACCGCGCCCTGGGAGACAGCGCCGGCGCCACTCTTTCCCCCAAATAACGAAGCCCGGCATAAGGAACGGAGACGGAAGACGCCCTCCCCGCCCCCTGCCCGGTCACATTGATCTCCAGATACTGGGGGCCGGCCTTCAAATCGACGGGGACGCGCACTTGAGAGGCCCCCTCCATGATGCTCATCGTCGCCATGCCGTCGCCGAGACGCACCAGAGCCTCGCCCTTCTGGAAACAGACATCACCCTCCCCGGGGGAAAGTGAAAAAACAAGCTCGTAGTTTCCCTCCCGGGGCACATCGACATACCAGCTCCCCCCCAGCCCTCCGGGCGGAGGGGAGGCCATGAGCTTGAGGATATCCTCCTCTTTCCAGGCCTTCCCGTTTCCGGGCATAAAGGGCGCGCCTATCTCCACAACGGAGGGGCTCCAGTCATTCGGCCCCAGTCTTACCTCTCCCCCCTCGCAAAAAGACAGAGGCACGGGCTGCTTCAAACGGGGTACGGCCGCCCGCCACCAGTCGGCGTATCGGCGGCTCTTTTCCGCAAAAACGGCCAGTTGCTCAGGAGACAGCCGATCGGCGGAGACGCCTTTCCAAAACAGGGTATCTTCCCAGACGCCGTCCCGGCAAAAAACGCGGCCGCCCCGGTATCGGCCCCTTTCGGGAGAAGCGTTCGCCTCCCATCCGCCCACATGAGAGGGCAGATCGCCCCAGTCGCCCGGCAGCCTCACGTCGCGCCCCGCCGGAGCATCGGGAGAGCCGGCCCCGGCCGACAGGCGCAGGAGCGCGCCCAGGTCTTCGGGAGTGACGGGCCGTTTCTCGGTCCGGGCCGCCGTACCCCGTTCGCGCCACCAGGCGAAATCGCGGCCGACAATGAGCAGAGGCGTCTCGCGAGAGAACCACAAGGGCCGCCAGCCGCGCCAGCCGCTCTCCATCACGTCAAAGGAGAGCCGCGGACAAACAAAACGGGCCCGGGAAGGAAACTCCCCGTAAACGGAGGAGAAAAAGGCATGCCGGCCCGTAAGCAGGGCCGTTCTTTTCATCGCGGCATGGGGCGGAGACTCCAGACGGGAAAACAGCACCCCTTTTTCCCACTCCTTTTGCGCCCCCTTTCCCAGGGCATCCCGGCACTCCTGCCAGGTGAGAGACTCCGCAAAAAACAACAGAGGCTTCACGGGCGCAGGGCCGCTCCCTTCTCCGCCATGAACGGCAGAAAGGCAGATCAAACACGAGAACAGAATTTCCGGCAGACAGCGAAACATCATGATCAGGCAGAACTCTCTCCTATCCTTTCTTAACAATAAAATAAAAAATCATTTTTTTTGAAAGATGCCCTTTCCTGTGCCAGTATCGGAGCCGATGAATAAATTTTTACTGCTCCCGCTGCTGGCTGCCGCCACCCTGACGGCCCCCCTGTTCGCGGACGTCTCTGGCGAAGAGCTGGCCAAGCGTCAATGCCGTTCCGTTCACATGAATCACGGAGACATCCCGGAAGGCAGCCAGGCCCTGTACGTCGAGGCCACCGCGCTGAAATCCGCCCCCGGCACCTATTTTTGCGCGGCCAACTTCAATGACGGCTACATCGGCTTTCAGGAACGGGCGGACGGCCACAAATGGCTCATCTTTTCCGTCTGGGATCCCGTCGCGCACGGAGACAACCCCAACGATGTCCCGGAAGCGGAACGCTCCAAGCTCGTAGATGCCGGGAAAGAGGTCAAAACCGGCCGCTTCGGCGGAGAAGGCACGGGCGGTCAAAGCTTCCTCGACTATGACTGGAAGACCGGAGAAAACATGAAATTCCTCGTCGTCAAAAAGACGGTCGATGAAAAAATGAAGCAGATCAGCGGCTATTTCTTCAACAACAAGACCAAAAAATGGGAACTGATCTCCTGCTGGAAGACGCATCAATCCCCCAGGGAACTTTCCTTTGCCGCCAGCTTTGTCGAAGACTTCCGCCGCAACTACGAGTCCGCCAAAAAGCCCCGTTCCGCCTCCTACGGCCCCCTGTTCGCCTACAGTAAAGAAGGCAAATGGGTGGAGTCCCGCTCCGGCACCTTCACCGCGGACCCGACGCCCTCCAACGCAGTACGGGCGGATATCAACGCCGCTCATAACGGTATCTCCATCACCACGGGAGGCGACACGCAGGCCAACCCCGACTTCCCGCTGTGGAAGAAAAAGTCCCTGCCCGAGAATATGAAGCGGACCTCTCCTCCCGATGAAGCCGTGCTCAAACTCGTCACCGCCCCGCTGATGCAGGAGCAGCCGGATATCGAAGAAAGAACAAAGCGTTAATTTCGGCCCCGAATCCCCCTTTCCCAGCCTCATGGGTCGAAAGAGCTTTCCACTCCCGGCCCATGGGGTTATTTTTTGCCCATGCGCATCCTGTCCATAGACCCGGCCATACGCCACACGGGATTCGCCGTCATTGAAGGAGACCATAAAAACCAGGCCTCCCTTGACTATGGCGTGATCGAATTGCCGAAGCAGATGAAGCAGTCCGCCTGCCTGCACGCCATCCACTCCCACATCTGCCGCCTGATTGAAAAATGGCAGCCGGACGAGTTCGCCATCGAGCGCATTATTTTTGTCCAGTCACGGGAAACGGCCATTTACATGGGCTCCGCCCGGGCCGCCGCGATCATCGCCGCCTCGGCTTACGGCCTGCCCGTCGTGGAGTACTCCCCCACCTCCGTCAAGCTGGCCTCCGTAGGCCGGGGCGGAGCCAGCAAGGATCAAGTGGCCTTTATGATGCGCGCCCTCCTGCGCCTCAGAGAGACGCCGCCCCCCGACGCCGCGGACGCTCTCGCCATAGGGTTCGCCCATCTGGCGGCCTCCGACCCGCTCAAGGCCGCCGTCATTGACCGGAAATTCATTTAATTTTCAGGCAACCGATCTCCGTTCCCGGAGTTTAATCCCAACAAGCCCGCCCCCCATGGTAGCAGACGTTCCCGACGACCTTGACAACGACCGCGACGTTTTCCTGATGCAGCAGTCAGGCCGGGGAGACATGCAGGCATTCTCCGAGCTGGTGGACCGGCACAAGGACGCGGTCGTCGGAACCGTCTCCAAAATGCTGGGAGGTCACGGAGACATAGAGGACATTGCCCAGCAGGTATTCATCCGCGTCTGGAAGTCGGCGAACGCCTACGAGCCGAACGCCAAGTTCACCACCTGGCTGTTCACCATTACCCGCAACCTCGTCTTCAACGAGTCCCGCCGGCTCTCGCGCAAAAAAACCGTCTCCCACGACGAAATGGAGGAGGAGTACGGCCTGGAGACCGTCGATACGCGCTCCCGGTCTCCCCATGAATCGCTGGAGGAAAAAGAGCTGACCCGAGCCGTGGACCGGGCCATCGCCGACCTGCCGGAGAAGGCGCGCCTCGCGGTCATCATGCGGCGTTACGAAGAGCTGTCCTATGAGGAAATCGCCGACATCCTCGAGCTAAGCCTCTCCGCTACCAAGAGCCTCCTCTTCCGGGCCAGAAACCAGCTGAAAGCGGCCTTGAAGGACTTCCTCGATTCCTGAACCGGCTCCGGGAAAGCAGTACAAAAACTCTGCCGCACCCGGCCCCGACGGAAATGCGACAGAGTTTTCCTCTCAAGCCCGGACGGCAAGAGCCGCCGGGAAAAGAAGATTGTTCTCCAGATGAATATGCTCGTGAAGAGCTTCATCGAATTGCCTCCATTTCCTCAAAAGCAGGCGGAAGCTGTTGCACGCGTCAGCCGGAGCCGTGTAATTTCCGCTTAGCTCCTCCATCCGGCGGAATCGCTCCCCCTCCCGGTCATGCTCGCTCATCATGACGGATACAGGGGCCGCGACACTGCCGCAATGGAAGGAAGGGATCTCGCCGCCGCTCTCCTCCGCCTCGAACAACTCGTAAAGACAGGGAAACAGGATCTGCTCCTCCTTCGCAAGATGGCTCTCCAGCGCCGCCATGGCGTCTCCAAAAAGACCGGCGGCCTCATGGAGCCAGGGGTGGGCGTCTCCGTGCACCCGTTTCACCTTCTCAAGAAGCGGCAGGATGACGGCGCCCTCCCGCCGTATATTGCGGTGGTGATACTTGATCACATAATCCAGCAAAAGGTCGGGAGGCCAGCTCTTGAAATCGGGACTCCCGGAAGCCCTCTCCCTCATGCTGTCGAGCCGGGCGGCCACTACTTCGGGATCGACTCCCGCGCGGGCGCAGGCCACGTCAAAAGACGTCTGACCTCCGCAGCAGAAATCGATGCCGAATTCCTGAAAAACCTGGGCGTTCCCGAAACAATCCGCGACAATCCCGCCTACCGTTTTTGTTCTGTAATCACTCATAAAGCTTCCTTTTCCTGAAGATCGAACTGTTTCTTGTCGCCTTCGACGGTTCCTATCCCCGCAATGCCGAATTTTTCAACAAGCAGAGCCGCGACACCGGGAGAAAGAAAAGCCGGCAGCGTCGGCCCCAGATGTATATTCCTGACTCCCAAATGCAGCAGGGCAAGCAGCACGATAACGGCCTTTTGCTCGTACCAGGCAATATTGTACACGATGGGCAGATCATTAATATCCTCCAGTCCCAGAGCCTCCGCCAGCTTGAGCGCGACGACGACAAGGGAGTAGGAATCGTTGCACTGGCCCGCGTCCAGTACACGGGGAATGCCGTCTATCTCGCCCAGATCCAGCTTGTTGTATTTATACTTGGCGCACCCCTTGCCCGGCTCTTTCTCCACTGGGTAACGCCGCTCTATTTTAAACACGTTGATTACCTCGACATCGGGACAGCAAAAGAAACAGGAGTCTTCATCCTCTCCGCCCGGGACGCTCCCGCCGTACCGCAATATATCAACATAGGGAAAGGCGACATGCATCGCCATGGGACAAAGACATCCCCTCCCGGTGTCAAAATCAAAAGAGTCGCCGACCTTGTGCCCCCGATGGCACCCTCCGGGCCCCTTCCGGTCCACCACGGTAATCGTTATCTGCGGTCTTCTCATAACAATCGCGACCATAAACCATTTTTCCGCCCCCGTATGTGATACATATCACATGAAAAAAACTTCGCTCCAGGTAAACTGACGCCTCACCCGGCCGCCTATGAAAAAAATCGCCCTGCTGTCCCTGTTTTGTTTCCTGCTGACGGGAGCCCACTTTCTCCGGGCGGGCAACATGACGGCCGTCATCCTCTGCATGGGTCTCGCCTCCTCCTTCTCCCCAAAAGACTGGCTGCAAAAAAGCAGGTCTCTTCTCCTCATGGCGTGCCTGACGGTCTGGGCCGTCGAAGCCTTCCAGCTGATCGGGATGAGGTGGGAGATGGGGCGGCCATGGGCGCGACTCGCCGCCATCATGGCCGGTATCGTCGCGCTCCATGCCTGGGCGGTCTGTCTCTCTCTCGGAAGAACACCCCCGCTCCCCACCGGAAAGAGGGCGAGAAGCCTCGTATTCACCCTTTCCCTTCTAATACTGCTTGTCATCGACTCCTCCTCCCCGTTCCCTCTCCTTCCCGGCCGGAGACTGGTCTCGTGGCCGGGAGCCGACGGCTTGCTGATCCTCGCCCTGGCGTGGTGGGGCGGCTTCTGCGCCGAGGGCCTGTCCACCCCGGGCGTCTCCGGCAAACGCAGACTCTGGATGTGGGGGCTGTTTTCCTCGGTCTTTTTTCTCCAGTTCGCGCTAGGCCTCACCCTGCTGCCCTCCCTCCTGATGACGGGAAAACTGCATATCCCCGTCCCGTTCATGATGATTTCCGGCCCGCTGTACCGGGGCGGAGGCCTCTTCATGATCGCCCTGTTCGGCGTCTCCGTGCTGCTGGTCGGCGCCGCATGGTGCAGTCATCTGTGCTACTTCGGCTCATGGGACGGCATCGCGGCGGCCCGCTCCGGGAAAAAACTCCGCCCGGCGGCGGAACGCCCCCGCAAAGACTGGCGGTGGCTGGCCCTGCTCCTCGCCGTGGCCGCCCCTCTCTTGCTGGCCTCTCTCGGCGTCCCCGCCCCCCTTGCCGCAGGCGCGGCCCTGGCGGCCTTGATGGCGGCTCCCCTCTTGTGGCGGCGCAGCTCCCGGCTGGGAATCAGAACCTACTGCGGCTATGTCTGCCCCATGGGACTAATGGCGAAACTGGCCGGGCGGCTGTCGCCCTGGCGCGTCAACATACAGGAGGACAAGTGCACCGGATGCCAAAAATGCGCCGCCGTCTGCCGCGACCAGGCCATACATCAACAAGACGGAAAATGCCGCGTCAACGCCAGATGCACCTTGTGCCGGGACTGTCTGCCGCAATGCGCCCACGGGGCGCTCGACCTGAGACTCTCCCTGCCCGGCCTGCAAAAATCGCCGAAAGCTGACATCCTGTTTATTACCCTCATCTCCCTCGTCCATGTTATCTTCCTGGCGACGGCGAGAATATAAGCCCCCTCCATGCATACACTCGAATACTCATTTTACCAGGGCTCCATCCATCCGGAGCAGTTGAACCTTATTCTGAACCAGGCTCCCGCCGGAGGCAGAATCAAGCCGTTCTCTACCCTTTCCCTCCCCTTGCCCGGACTGGAAGCAGCGCATCAACTGGCTGAACTCCTGAACCGATATTCCCTCCGGGAAGAAGGCGCGGCGGATATCTCCTCATGTCTCCAGTCGCGAAGCGACTTCGAAGACTGGAAAAAATGGGCGCGCAAACTAAACAGACTCACCTCTCCCGTATCCTATCCGTTTTACGAAATCAGGGAAGGCGGAGAACGCGTCTTCTCCTCGGACCCGGAGCCGGAAAAACGCTTTGCCTCGCAACACAAGAGAAACAAAGTAACCCTGGAAACGCCCTCCCATCAGGAATTCGGCCTCTACTCCTGCGATTTCGCCTTCGTCATCCCGGAAGACGGCGGGGAAGGCCACCGCGTGCACCTCTTTGCCGGAGGAGGCGGCGGCCTCTATGGTGGCAGCCACGCGCTCTCCGCACGGCCCGCCTCCTGGCTGGGATGCTACCCTCGCGAAGAAGCGCTGGAGGCCGCCCTCTATTTAAAAAAACTGAACGCCGAATGGGGTGATACGGAAAACGCCAGAAAACGCCGCCTCAAATCCCTGTTCGCCTCACGGGGCATGGACTGGGTGGAAGCCCGACTGCGGGAAGCCGGATTTACCCCCTGTCAGGGCAAGCCGCCCGTATTCACCTCATCGGGAGAAGTGGCCCCGGAGGAAGAGTACAACAACAGACTCATTATCATCCCGTCCGGGAAACTGGAAGACACCCCCGGATACCCGCTCGTCTCCCTGCTCAAAAAACTGCTCCCCCTCCTGTCTCACCCTCTCCGCCTCACTCCCCGGGGAAACCTCAGACTCCACCCCGCAGACGCCGCCGCCCTCTCCGGGGAACAATTCTCCGTACTCCGCGCCGCCGCGGACTCGCCGCTGAAAACGGAAGCCCTCGCCTGCCGTGGCTTCCCCCTGTGCAAAAGGGGCAAGGCGCGCTCCTCGCTGATTCTGGATGAAGTGACCTCCCGGCTGCGCGACATGCTCGGCCAATGCGGACTGGAACGGGAGCCCCTGAACTTCCGCATTTCGGGCTGTCCGAACGGATGCTCCCGTCCGCTCTTTGCCGAACTGGCCCTGATCGGGCGCACCGAGCACACCTATGACCTGTTCGCGGGGGGCAGCGCGCAAGGCGACCGCATCGCCCTGCCCGTGAAAAAAGCGCTCCGTCTCGAAGAATGGGACGAATGGCTGAGGCCCGTACTCGAACAATTCGCCAAAGACAAAAAAGCGCGGCCCGACCTTTCCTTCGGCGACTGGATCTTCTCCAGATTGACCCCGGAATCATAACAACCAGCCCCGGCTCAGGCCGATCAAATGAGGAAATACTTGGAAAACGGCGCATTTCCCGGTATTCCCTCCAATAGCCATGACCGGACGCAACATCCAGCTCCTATTGGAAAAAACCTGCCTCAGGCATGGCACGCCCGTCTCCTGCGCCGAGGGCGAATATCTCGCTTTTGAAAACGATCTCCCCGCGGAACTCTTTTTTGTCTCTTCGGGAAAACTCCGCTTGTCGTCCCTGTCGGCTCAGGGGCGGGAATTTCTATTCGGCGAACTGGGCCCCGGCCGCCTGGCCGGACTGGCCCCGATTCAGACAGGCGCTCCCTATCCCTATTCGATCCGGGCGGCGGCTCCCGGCGAGATCTTCAAATTATCCGCCGCCACATGGGCAGACCTTCTGCAAAACGACCGGAAACTGAATGACGGCGTCCTGCACCTCCTTGCGCAGGAAAACACAATCCTCGCCCGGAGACTGAAAAGCATCGTCCTCCTCTCCGTCGAAAAGCGGCTGGCGCGCTACCTGCTCAAAAGAAACTCCCTGGAGAAAAAATCGCCGGGGGACAACTCGCTGACCCTGCATTTTTCCCGGGAAGACCTCTCCTGCATTCTGGGCACGACGAGAGAGAGCATCTCCCGCGCCCTGAGCCTGTTAAGCCATCAGGGAGCCATCGCGGTAAGCAGCAGGCGTCTGGAGATCATCTCCCCGGACCTGCTCGCCCAATGCGCCGCGACCGCCTGACGCCAGGCATGCGCCAAAGAGTGCGATGGGCGAGAGAGCTCCCCTCGCCCTGACTCCCGGCCCACTGCCGGCAAAGGACAAACGGCAAAACGCTTGAACGCTATTCCTTGTCCAAACGAACGCGAACGGCCACGATTCCCCGGTCATTCTGCCCCTCGGAGAAGGAGACCTTGTCGCCCATCCTCAAATTGCTGAAATCAATCCCGCGGATCTCCTCCCAATAGAAAAAGACATTGTCCGTGTAATCATCGGACTTGATGAACCCGAATCCCTTTCCGAGAGTACAGATTTCTCCGCGAAAACGCTCTTCATTGGAAAAATCCTCTTCCTCCTCCACAAGGGGGGCTTCCTCATCGCAGCATCGGTTATCCTCCGTATCGGAAGAATCGCGTACAAAGAGTTTTTCCAGCACGGGATTGTCAAAATTGCCCTCCGTCCCGATCACCTTCTGCATTTCCACGGGATACGTCGCCTCGGACAGCAGGCCGTCGGAAGTAAACGTCTGCCGCGTGCGGCCCATCTCGTCCCGATACTCAAAGTCCCAGCCCAGCACCATCACCTTCACGCCCAGAGCCAGCACCTTCCTGACCAGGGGCAGGTAGTCGCGGTCTCCGGCGATCAGCACCACCACATCCACCTTGCCGGACATGGCCATCTCGTAAGTCTCCAGAGCCAGCGTCACATCGACGCCCCGCTCCTCGTTGCCCTTGATGGGCATATAATGCACCTGGACGCCCTCCCACATGAGAATGTCGTCAAAGACCCGGTCATTATACAGACACTGCCTCTCGTCGGCTACCTTGGCGGAAAAACGCCCCCGGAAAAAATGGGACTGGACGATGGGGCAGAAATTGATGCTCGGCAGCTCTTCCTCAGTCGCAACACTATGACGGATAAAGTCATGCAAACCTGAAATGGAAATGCGGGAAGACACATCGTGAGCATATTTATAATAATTGCTCACATGACTGAAAAAGTTACCATCGTAACAAACCGCAATACGTACCAGAGGATTGGATGTTTTGTTCATTTTTTTATAAAAAAACAGGCTCCCGAAGAGCCAGGGTTTATTTGAAAATCTGATTTATACATAAATCCAATACCGTCTAAATGGTCAAGAATATTCGTCCCGGCAAGACATTATTTGAATAGGCAGAAACGGCTGGGATTTTTGACGCCCCCGCACTACTATCCCCCCATGACATGGGACTATGAAGACGGAGACAAAAAACCGGATAAAGCCGAGCTGGCGGCCCGCCTGAAGCGGCAGCTCGACCTCCTGCGGGAAGAACGGGGCGCGCCGCCCGCGGCCCTGTCGGCTCCGGCCCGGGGCAACCTGTGCAGCTCCGTCTGGGGCAGACACTGGTGCCGTCATGTGGAAGACTTCTCCTACTGGGCGCAGCGGGTCCCCAGAGGCCGGAGCCTCCTCAGAAAAGGAGCCGTTTACAACGCCTCTATTAAAGAGGGGCTGCTGTGCGGCCATGTCTTTGGAGACGACCTGTACGAAGTACGCCTGAAAGTCGCACCCATCGAAGAAGACGTCAAAAAACATCTGGCCGAAACGGCGAAAAAAAGCGCGCTCTCCCTGCTGGACCTCCTCTCCGGCAAACCGGGAGACGCGCTCATTCAGGAACTGACGCTCGGGGAATACAGCCTGTTCCCCCGCCCCGGAGAAATCACCGCCTCCTGCACCTGCCTGGACTGGGCCGACCTCTGCGAGCATGGCGCCGCGCTCCTTTACGGAGCGGGACTGCTCTTTGAAAAGAACCCCGAACTCCTGTTCATCTGGCGGGGCCTGGACCTGAAAGAACTCCTTCCCGACGAGATCTCCCTCTCCGCCGGAGAATCGAAAAATCACGATCTGGACGAGGAGGACCTGCCCGGACTCTTCGGCATAGAAATGGAAGAAGATTCCCCTGAATCTGTATGAAATAAGCCTTTTTAGGTGTTGCGTATGGCAAATTCCTCTAAAAAGGATTGCCTAAGGGATGAAAAGATTGATAGTGAAGTACGAAAAATTAGCTATGAGCGATAATTCTGACAAGAACACACAAAAACCGGATCTCTCGGCTCTGACGGACTTCCAATTCGGCCCCAACTGGGCGCGGGCGAAAGAAGACGCACCCCGCAAGGAATACTCCTCACCCCGTGAAGACTTCGGCAAACGTTCGGGTCCCGGCAAATTCCGCCCCCGGAGTGAAAACGCCCCGTTTGGCAGAGACCGGAAGAATGATCGCGAACGCTCCTTTGGCAAACCCGACGGCGACCGCGACTTCCGCGGAGAACGCAAATTCGACCGCTCAAACCGATTTGACCGGAACAGCCGCCCGGAGCGACAGGAACGCCAGCCCGTCGAACCGACGCCCGGCATCCGCGCGGAAATCCGCCCCGTTGACGCAGGGCTGGGCTCAATAGCCAACGAAATCCACAAATACAAGCGCTGCTATTCCCTGTACGACCTCGCCAAACTCTTCATGGGCGGCCGCGACCGCTACGAAATCTGGTACATCCGCGAAGAAAACGGCCCGGACCTCATCTCCTGCACCAAGGCTCCCGCCGTCTGGCTCTCCAGACAGGAAGCCCTGGCCTCCCTGTGGCAGTCGCCCTGGTTCGCCGACTTCTATGAAGAAGTCATTGAAGAAGTAGAGGCTCCCAAAGGACAATTCAACGCCATCGCCCGCTGCGGCATGAGCGAAACGCTCATCGGCCCGGTCAACTGGCACGGCTACCAGACCGCCCTCGCCCAATTGCACGCCGAGCGCTTTGCCAGCATGCCCTTTGAACGCTTCAAGAGCCGCGTCATCATCGACCGCTCCGAAGAAGCCGTCGCCCAATGGCTGGAATCCGCCACCAAACGCAGTGTCTGGAAGAGCAAGCGGGAAGACGCCCAAACTCTCCAAAACCGCCGTGAAGTGGAAGAAGACTTCCTGTCCAACCATTTTGACGAAGTCTTTGAAACCACCGGCAAATGCCACGTCCTCGGCACCATCGCCAGCCGCAGCCTGTCTCACGGCCTCTTTGCCCACCTGCTCAAACTGGTGGAAACGGCCCGCCGCCACCCGGCCCAGATCATCCCGAATGTCTGCCACGGCCTCGCCCGGCACCATCTGCCCATCTTCAAGTGGAACAACGGTCACCATACCGGCCCCTCCCGCCCCCATACTCTCCCCTCGGACACCAAACTGGCGGAACGTCCGTCCGCGATCGTCGAGTGGATTCAAAACCACGCGGGTGAAAAAATAGAAGCCATGCTTGCCGAGCTGGCGCCCG
>CAZNVW010000030.1:0-6118 GCA_964576595.1 uncultured Verrucomicrobiales bacterium | reverse complement strand
CGCCCCTGTCGAAGAAACAGCCTCTCCCGACGTCGAAGAAGAAACGCCCGCCGCGGAACAGCCCCAGGCTGAGACGGCGGAGCAGCCTCAGCCGGAACCGATCGTCAAGACGGCCCCCACCATGAGAGACCTCTGGCTGGCCGATCTCATGTGGCTCCAGCAGCAGGGCTTTGTCCTCGTGACAAAAGACAGCCGCGTTTACTTCCCCAAATCCGAAGCGACTCCGCACAAGACTCGGGAAAAGAAAGCGAAAAAAGGCAAGCCCTCCGGCAAAACGGCTCCGGCCCCCAGAGACAAAAAGCCCAAAAAAGATGACTCCGTAAAACCGCAGGAAGAAGAGCTGAAAACTCCCGCTCCCGCGAAAGAAACGGACGCTCCCGCCGCCGCAGACACGGCCGTCGCGAAACCCTCCGAAAACATCCAGGAAACGCCCGCCGCTCCGGCAGCCGCTCCTATCGCGGAAGAAACTCCCCAAACCGTCGAGACGGCCGAAGAAGCTCCGGCTCCCGCCCCGGTGGAAGAAGAGCAAAAAGACTCTGCCGAATAACAGCGTCTCACCCGTTCCCCTCCCAGCCGATGCGGTCAAAAGCCGCATCGGTTTTTTTATCCCCGTATTGCGGCACATACCGTACCTCCGCAGTACCGTCCAGCGTCCGGCCCTTAAATAACGTCTGACGGGCATAACGATACAAGAGCCGGACACGCGCCACAAAAAAACGCCCGCCTTCCGAAAAAGACGGGCGTGAAAAAAGAGTGCGGCACTCAGCTCGCGACAATATTCACCAAACGGCCGGGCACGACGATTACCTTGCGTACCGTCAATCCCTGAAGCATCTGACTGATCTTGGGCGTCGCCTGGGCCATGGCCTCGATCGTTTCCTTGTCGGCATCGACGGGAGCCATGATCTCATCGCGGAGACGCCCGTTTACCTGGATCATGATCCTGATCTCATCCTCAATGAGAGCCTGGGGATCGTACTCCGGCCAATCCTGCTGACAGAGCTGTGACGACGGCAGGGCTCCGGGCCAGGTCTCGCACAGGCGGGAGTACAACTCCTCGGTCAGGTGCGGCGCATACGGATTCAGCACCTTGAGCAGCGCGACAAAGGACTCGAGCGGCACCTCGGCGGCTGAAGTAAACTCATTCGTACACTTCATCATCTGGGAGATGGCCGTATTGAAGCTCATCTTCTCGATATCCTCGCCGACCTTTTTAATCGTCTCATGCACCATCTTGTTCAGAGACTTGGAGGCGCGCGCCTCGGGCGTCACCTTGCCGGAGACCACCCACTGGCCTTCCTGATTCTCGGCAAACATGACGCGCCAGACGCGGGCGAGGAAACGGGAGACGCCCTCCACACCCTTCATGGACCAGGGCTTGACCTGCTCCAGCGGCCCCATGAACATCTCATAGAGACGCAGGGAGTCGGCGCCGTAGTTCATCACCACCTCGTCGGGATTGACCACATTGCCCCGGGACTTGGACATCTTCTGCATGTCCTCCCCGAGAATCAGGCCCTGATTGACCAGCTTCTGGAAAGGCTCGACCGTCGAGACAAGATCATAATCGTACAGCACCTTGTGCCAGAAGCGGGCGTACAGAAGGTGCAGCACGGCGTGCTCGGTGCCCCCGACATAAAGATCCACCCCTCCCGCAGTCCCCTGGCTGCCCATCCAGTAGGCCTCGGCCTCGGCGGAAATGAACCGCTGATTGTTGCGGGGATCGATGTAGCGGAGATAATACCAGCAGGAGCCGGCCCACTGGGGCATCGTATTCGTCTCGCGCTCGGCGGTGTCGGAATAGGCGATCCAGTCCCGGGCCTTTACCAGCGGGCCGCGGGGGTCGCCCGTCGGGGCGAAATCCTCCATCTCCGGCTGGAGAAGGGGCAGCTCGTCTTCCGAAAGGGCGCGATGCTGACCGTTTTCCCAGACAATCGGGAAAGGTTCGCCCCAGTACCGCTGACGGCTGAAGAGCCAGTCGCGCAGCTTGTAGTTCACCTTGCCCCGGCCTATCCCCCGCTCCTCGAGCCAGTTGATCATGGCTTTCTTGGCCTGCGGCGTCGGCATCCCGTCCAGAAAACCGGAATTGACCGCCGTACTGTCATAACCGCAGTACCCCTGCCAGGCGACAGTCTCGTCATTCGGCTTCACCACCTGCAAGACAGGCAGCTGGAACGTATTGGCAAACTCAAAGTCGCGCTCATCATGCGCCGGCACGGCCATGATCGCGCCCGTCCCGTACCCCATGAGCACATAATCCGCAATCCATACGGGAATCTCGTCGCCATTGACGGGATTCTTCGCGTAGGCTCCGGTAAAAACGCCCGTCTTCTCCTTGGACAAGTCGGTACGCTCAAGATCGGACTTGGAGGCGCACGCCTGCCTGTAGGCCGCGACCGCCTCTTTCCTGTCCTCCGTCGTGATCTTCTCCACCAGGGCGTGCTCGGGTGAGAGCACCATATAAGTCGCGCCAAAGAGCGTATCGGGGCGCGTCGTATAAACCGTGACCGGATCCTCCCCTATGAGGAAGTCAACCTCCGCGCCTTCGGAGCGGCCTATCCAGTTGCGCTGGAGCAACTTGATGCTCTCGGGCCAGTCCACCTGATCGAGCTCGTCGATCAGACGCTCGGCATAGGCCGTGATGCGGAGCATCCACTGGCGCAGCAGTCTGCGCTCAATCGTGTGCCCCTTGGAGCGCCACTCCTCCGCCTCTTCATTGGCGAGCACGGTCCCCATGTCGGGGGACCAGTTCACAGGCACCTCGGCCACATAGGCCAGTCTGACGCCGTCAATCCGCTCCCGGCTCCAGCCCTGAGCTTCCAGCTCGGACACGGGGCGGGCCTTGCGGCTCTCGGTGCAGTAATAGCTATTGTACAGCTTGAGGAAAATCCATTGCGTCCAGCGCACATAATCATGATCCGTCGTGCTGATCTCGCGCTCCCAGTCATAGGAGAAGCCCAGCATCTTGAGCTGGCGGCGGAAATTGTCGATATTCGCGTGCGTCGTAATCGCCGGGTGCTGCCCCGTCTTGATCGCGTACTGCTCGGCAGGCAGACCGAAGGCGTCCCACCCCATCGGGTGGAGAACGTTAAAGCCCTTCATACGCTTGTAGCGCGCCACAATATCGGTCGCCGTGTAGCCCTCGGGGTGGCCGACATGCAGCCCCGAACCGCTCGGGTACGGAAACATGTCCAGCACATAATACTTCGGCTTGGAGGCGTCAAATCCGGCTTCTCCCGGATTACCGGCATGGAAAGTTTTCCGATCATCCCAAATTTGCTGCCATTTGGGTTCGAATTCATCGAAAGGATAAGGTTTGCGGCGTTCCTGCATAACGCGCAACAGTGTCTTCCTTCGCGGCGGAATGTCAAGCAAATCCGGGACGGACAAACGCCGCTCCATCGTCAAAAAAGTCTCCTGAAAAACACCCTATTTGCGGGCGGCATCTGCCTTGACCTTCCTGCAAATAAAATAAATCAGGGAGAATACCCCGACAAGGACGGCGCAAATCAGATCAATTAAAAACGATCCCCAGAGAAAAAAAAGCCCCTTGCCGTCTGCAGAGGCATGTGGAGAAGCATCCATTTCCGAAAACCACACCCAAAAAGCAATCGAAAGAATAATATAGGAAATGATTCCCGTTAGCGCATGCAGCTGCCCCGTCCTCCCAGCCTTACGGAAAAGAATCAATGCCACAAGGGGGACGGGAATCAGGAAAGGAATATAGAACGGAAGCCACAGAAAAACATCCCAAGTGATATAAGAGCAGTCCAAATGCAGAAAAATGAAAACCGCTATAAGACGAGCCAGAATCGCGAGCACACACATCCAGGTTCCCTCACTTTTAAAATCACCTCCGGAAAAAGGCTCCGACTCATTCATGAATAAGCAATACATCCATTCCACGGGCAACACAAGGACATACGCCCCGTTCCCGGCCCCGAAAGGTGAGCAATTACATCCGTCCCATAGGGAACGCAAGAACATTCTCACGCCCTCCCCGTTCCCTCAACTCTCCGGAAAAACCGGAATATCACAGCTCTCCCGACGCCTTCAAATCGGCATTGATCGCCTCAAGAACGTCTTCTTCCGGGCGGAAATTGGCGGCGTGATGCGAGCTTCTGACCAGAGGCGCGGAAGCGACATGACGGAAGCCCTTTTCATGGGCGATTTCCTTGAGCCGGGCGAATTTATCGGGGTGCACATACTCCACGACAGGTAAATGGTTGCGCGACGGGCGCAAATACTGGCCGAGAGTCAGCACCGTCACGCCATGCTCCCGCAAGTCGTCAAAGGTACGGAGGAGCTCGTCCTCCTTCTCGCCCAGGCCGAGCATCAGGCCGCTCTTGGTCGCCACCTTGCCATCCACATAGCGGAGGGCCTCTTCAAGCACCTTGAGAGATCTGCGGTACTGGGCGCGGAAACGCACCAGCGGAGAGAGCCGCTCCACGGTCTCCAGATTGTGGTTGTAAATATGGGGCCGGGCGTCCATGCACAGATGGAGAGACTCCATCCTGCCGTTAAAATCGGATGTCAGCACTTCGATAATCGTCTCCGGACTCAGGCGGCGGATGGCTCTGATTGTTTGAGCGAAATGCTCCGCGCCGCCGTCCTTCAAATCATCACGGGTAACCGTAGTGATCACAGCGTGCTTCAACTTCATGTGAGCGACCGCCTCGGCGACCCGTTCCGGTTCTCCGGGATCGAGCGGCAGGGGCTTCGCCGTCTTGACGGCGCAGAATCCGCAAGCGCGCGTACAGCGGTCGCCGCTGATCATGAAGGTCGCCGTACCGTGGCTCCAGCACTCGTAGCGATTCGGGCAGTGGGCCTCTTCGCACACCGTGAACAAATGCTTGCCTGCGACAAGATCCTTCGTCGCCCAGAACTCCCGGTTGTGGGGCAGTCTGACTTTCAACCAGTCGGGCTTGCGCTCCAGACCGGATTCCGCACTGTTTTTTCCAGATGAAGAAGAGACGCTCATGTCGCCCCAAGAATCTCCATTTGAAAAAAATTGTAAAGGGAAATTCGCGTTTCACCCGCCCCGCGCTCCCGCATAAAACCGCCTCAGGAGCGGGGCAGAATCGCGTACATCCCCGTCGTAATCGTCACGGCCTGTTTCAGGGGCATCGTTTTGTACTCGTGCCCGGCTCCCCAGGTATCGGAGAAAATGATCTCTCCCTTGGCGTCGTCATAGCCGATAATCAGGCGCAAATGCCCCCCGAAGGACTGGGGAATGTCACTCTCGGGATACATCCCCAGCATGACGCCCCACAAGACGGGCACGCCCTGGTCCACACAGCCCTTGACCGTCTTCAGCCACTTGTCCACACGACTCTTGTTGCTCGTGCAGGCGGACTCCATAATATCGGGGTCGAAATTCTGCCAGATGGTCGACATATCCCGGGAACTGTCATCGACGGGCGGTTTCTTCGCCTTCCGGGCCTCCCGGTTGTACATCTTGATCAGAGACTCAGGATCGGATTTTATCAGATCTTCCTTGAGATTCAGTCCGTAGCGGCCCGAGATCACCCGCCCTATCCCCTTCATCATCTCCCGGGTATTCGTTCCCTTGTCGGCATCCGTCTTCGCCAGCTGGGCGATCTGGTGCTGATCGACGTCATCAATGCCGTAATAACCCAGCACGCGCGCCGTAGCCGCCGCCGCACAATAGCCCTTTTGCCCCTGGTCCACCATGGGAATATCCTTGATATAAACCGCTCCTCCCTCCTTTTTGGTCACCTTTTCCCTGATCTGGGCCTTTGTCAGACGACCGGAAGAAGCCCCTCTGGATGAGTCGGCGACAATCGACTCCAGCTCACCCGCCGGAACCAGAGTCAGACGAATGAACTCGCCCATGAACTTTTTTACGGAGGGATTGCTGATACTGTACTCCAGCAAAAGATTGCCCTTGTCCCACTTCCACAAAAAGCCGTCTATCTTGACGGCAGTCTTGGCGCGGCTGGGCTTGTAAACTTCACCCTTCAGCCCCAGCGCCTTGTCCAGCTCCTCTCTGGCGCTCTTCACCTTCTGAATAAACGCCTCCCTGTCCAGATATTCGTCATCGCCCCGGTTGTAGAGAGAAAAGACAATATCGACCACCTTCCCCTCCTTCAGCTCC
>CAZNVW010000029.1:0-19689 GCA_964576595.1 uncultured Verrucomicrobiales bacterium | reverse complement strand
TCGTCTGGGATATGGCCCGGAGCGTGGGAATCCTGCTGGCCCTGCCCCTGCTGGCCGCGCTGGCCGTCCGCCGCCTTTATGCGGGCGGGGTTGCAAAGCTGGCCGTTCGCCTGGGGGCCGTACAGTTCCCCATATGGATTCTGGCCCTGCTGCTGATCTCCGGGAGCGGGTCGCATTTCATACGGAGCCACGGGGAGATCGGCTCTTTTGTGTTTTTGCAAATGGCGCTTCTCTCTCTGGTCATTTGCGTGGTTAACTTTTTGCTGGGCTACTGGATCGGCAGGCCGTCCCTGAAGCGCGAGTGCAGCCAGAGTCTGGGGCAGAAAAATACGACTTTGACGATTTATCTGGCAATGGCCTATGCCTCGCCGCTGGCGGCTCTGGCCGTGACGTTTTACGTCGTGTTCCATAATATCTGGAATGCGGTGCAAATCCACCTGCAGGGGAGGAAGGATGCGCTCTCTGCCCGATTGGAGGAGAAGGAGGAAGAGGTTGTTTTTCGCGAGGGAAGCTGAATTCCGCTTTGCCCTGGCCGGAGCGATGGGGTAAAAGGGGGCCTTATGAAACGGTCTTCCGTGTCTTTCTCGGGCGTCCTGCGCCGCCTATCTCCCGTTTTTTTTCTGTTGTTTTTGTGTCCGATATCCGGGCAGACTCCGGCGGCGGGCGGCGCCGCGCGCCCCAATATGGTTTTGATTGTGGCGGATGATATGGGCTGGTCGGATGCGGGGTGCTACGGCTCCGAGATTCGCACGCCGTCTCTTGATCGTCTGGCGGCTCAGGGGCTGCAGGCGACGAGGTGCTATACGGTGCCGCGCTGTTCTCCGTCCCGGGCCTGTCTGCTGACGGGGCGTTATCCCCAGTCCGTCGGAGTCGGTCATCTGGACCGGGACTTGAAGAGGCCCGGCTATACCGGCCATCTGGATGTGAAGATTCCGACTCTGGCGGAGATACTCAAGGGACAGGGGTATAGGACTTATATGGCGGGCAAGTGGCATTTGGGGACGGGGGAGGGATTTTATCCCTGGCAGAGGGGATTCGATCATTACCGGGGGCTTCTCGGCGGGGCGAACGGCTACTTTGGGCTGGATAAGGGGCGATTGATGGCGGAGGACGGGAGAATGCTCTCCTCAAACGAGCTGCCCCGGGATTTTTATATGACGGAGGATATTACCCGGACTGCGGAGGCTTATTTGAAGGAGGCCGCCGCGCACCGCGGGTCGCCGTTCTTTCTGTATGTCGCCTATACGGCTCCTCATACTCCGCTTGAGGCCAGGAGGGAAACGATAGAACGATATGTGAAAGAGTACGATTCCGGGTTTGCCGCCGTACAGGAGAAGCGCCTCGGGAAGCAGAAAAGACTGGGGCTTGTCCCGCCTGATGCGAAGATTCCCGGGGACAGGGGTCTGCCGTCCTCCGCTTCGGAGGAGGAGCGGCTCCGCATGGCGATTTACGCCGCCCAGGTGGATGACATGGATCAGGGGATAGGGCGTTTGCTGAAGGCTCTGGATTCGTATGGTCTGGCTGGGAACACGATTGTGCTGTTTGTTTCCGATAACGGGGCGACGCGGGAAAATCCAGCCCGGAATTATTCCCCTTTTCCGGGATATTCTTTTACCCGGTCCGGTTACGGGAGGAATTGGGCGTCGGTCTCCAATACTCCTTACAAGGGCTACAAGATAGAGACGCGGGAGGGGGGCGTCGCCGTGCCGTTTTTGCTTCGCTTTCCTCGAAAGGTCGCGTCCGGGAGCCGCTGGCATACCCCGGTTCATTTCATGGATGTCGCGCCTACGCTTTTGTCCTGGGCGGGTATAGGGAAAGCCGAAGGCATGGAGGGGGCCGCCCTGGACTGTGCGTTTGAAGCGGCGGGAGAGACGACAAAAGCCGCCGGGGTATGGAGTTCCGCCGGGGCGGACAAGTCCCGGCTTGTTTTCTGTGAGCACGAGGGGAACCGGATGGTGCTCTCTCCCCAGTACAAGATGGTGTTTTCCCGGGGCGGGAAGGGCTGGGAGCTGTATGCCCTGGAGGACAGAATGGAGGAGAGGAATCTGGCTTCGCAGTTTCCCGGCGTCGTCGAGGAGCTCGAGCGGGCCTATCAAAGCTGGGCGGACTCTCATCAGGTGGACGAGAATATCGGAAATTACTATCCTTGAGGAGAGTTCTTGAAAATGAGGGGAAAAAGAAAGGGTGCCAATCCTGCCCGGGGGCGGACGGGTTCTTGACTAACGGGGCCTCCCTGACTAGCCTGAGTGCGACATGAGCGAGACGCACTCATCCCCCCTGTATGTAATCGGGCATCGCAATCCTGATACGGACTGTATTTGCGCCGCCATCGGCAATGCCGCCTTTCTCCAGGGAGAGGGGTACCCCGAGGCTATCGCCGCCCGCTGCGGGCATTTGCCGAAGCGCACGGAGTGGGTGCTGGAGCAGGCCGGCGTGCCGAAGCCGTTTTATCTGCGGGATGTGCATCCGACGGCGGGGGGCGTCTGTCGCCGTGAGGTTCTCGCCGTCACGCCCGAGCATACGTTTCTGGAGACTTACCAGATGATGGAAAAGAACGCTGTGCGCAGCATTCCCGTGGTCAATCAGGGCGGCTATGTGCAGGGGATCCTTCAGTTTATTGATCTTTTGCGCCTGCTCATGCCGTCCGAATTGAAGGAGTTTTCCCTGCTTCGCAATGTGCGGACCTCCCTGCACAGTATCGACAAGACGCTGAAATCGGAGAATATCACCGGTCTTGAGCTGAATGAAGAGGACGAGGATTTGATTATTGTCGTGGCGGCCTCCAGTGAGATTACGCTTCTCCACCGTCTGGAGCGTTACCGTGACGACGGGCAGATCAATCAGGTCGTGCTGGTTTGCGGCGACCGCGATCCCATTCAGCGCGCCGCCGTGGATTTTGGCGTGCGCGCCCTGGTCATTACGTCCAATTACGCCATTCCTCCCGATATTATCGAGCGCGGCAGGGAGAAGGGGACGGATATTTTGCTGACCCGCCTAGATACGGCGAGCGTCGGGAAGCTGATTCGCTGTTCCCGCCGCGTCAGCAATGTCGTCAATCAGGACTTTGTTTCCTTTGAAGAGACGGAGCGTCTGGACGGGGTGCGGCCCAGGATTTCCCGGCTCAAGCAGAATTTGTTTCCCGTGATCGAACCCGGCAGCGGGCGGATGGTGGGCGTGTTTTCCAAGTCCGATCTTGTTGATCCGCCCCGTACCCGCGTCGTTCTCGTCGATCATAATGAGCTTGCCCAGGCCGTGCCCGGCGTCGAGGAGGCCGAAGTTGTCGAGGTGATCGATCACCACCGCCTCGGCGGTTCGCTGACTTCCCGCGACCCCATTCGTTTTCTTGCGGAGCCGGTCGGCTCTACATCCACGCTGGTCGCCCGCCGCTTTTTCCATCGGAACCGCAAGCCGGAGAAGGGGGTGGCGTTGTGCCTGTGCGCCGGGATTCTGGCCGATACGATTAATCTGACGTCTCCGACGACGACAGAGACCGACCGGGCTATTTTAACGCAGTTGTGCGAGATTGCCGGAGTCGATCCCGAGAAGTTTACCGCGGATTTTTTTGCCGCCGGGTCGCTGTTGAAATCCGGGGAAGATCCCGAGATCATTTTGAATGCCGACCGCAAGGAGTTTGAGGAATTTGGGCAAAAGGTCAGTATTTCCCAGATAGAGGAGGTGGGGCTGGACGGGTTTGAGCAGGCCCGCGAGCCTCTGTCAAAGGCGTTGAACAAGATGATCCGGGACAAGGCGTATCAATTCGCCTGCCTTCTGGTGACGGATGTTTCCCATCATGATTCGCTCCTGCTTGTTGCGGGAGATCCGAATATTATCGACGAGATTCCGTACACCCGGATTGACCGGGATCTCTTCAATGCCGTGGGCGTGGTCAGCCGGAAGAAGCAGTTGTTCCCCGATCTCGCCAGCGCGCTGAGACGGGCGGGAGGGGTGTAGTCTTTTTAAAGCTCTTTTTCCCGCCGAAAGCTGTAGAACGGCGCTCTCTGAGAGTTCGACGGCTTGCCGATGATGATGTGATCGAGCATTGGCACTTCCATCAGTTTGGCGGCTTTTTTAATGGATTCCGTCAGGTTCCGGTCTTCCCGGCTCGGGGCGGGGTCGCCGCTCGGGTGGTTGTGCGCGAGGATGAAGCCGTAGGCGTTGTGGATCAGGACGGGCTTGAGGATTTCGCGAGGATGGGCCAGGCACTCGGTCAGGGTGCCCTGGGCGATTTCCTTGCAGGCGATCAGCTTCATTTTCGTATCCAGAATCAGGACGAAAATTTTCTCCTGATTCAGACGGCGCACTTGCGGGAGCAGGAACTCATAAGCGGCCTCGGGCGTGTTCATGGGAATGGTTCGCGCCGTTTCGCGGATGGCGCGGCTTCCCAGTTCAAAGGCGGCGGCCAGCGTCGTTGCCTTTGCCATGCCTATGCCCCGGCATGCGTTGGCGATCTGGCGTGAGTTCATCAGGGCCAGTTCTTCCAGAGAGCCGGCGGCGCAAATGAGGTCTGAGGCGACTTCCAGTACATTGCGTCCCTTGGTGCCTGTTCTGAGGAAGATGGCGACCAGTTCCGTGTTGGTCAGCGACTCGCTGCCGTACGCCATCAGTTTTTCCCGGGGAAAGAACTCATCCGGCAGTTTGTGAAAATTATTTTTTGCGGAGACGGCGGAGAAGTCCAGGGATTCGGCAGCGGGGGTGGTAAGCCTGCTCATGTCATTTTCCGGGTTGGACGGGGGCCGGCGAGGTGAGGATGCCGATTCTGTGAAGCCACTCTTTGGCGAGATCCGGCCAGCAATCCGTGGGATTGCCCCGTTTCTCCATGCCGTAACCGTGTCCTCCCCTGGGGAACAGGTGCAGCTCGACAGGCACCCCTTTTTCCTGTGCGGCGCGGGCCATATCCAGGCTGTTCAGGCACGAGACCGGGTCGTCTGCCGCATGGAGGAGGAAGAGCGGGGGCGTCTGGGGCGTGATCTGTTTTTCCGGAGAGGAGAAGACGGCCTTCTCCGGCGAGGGGTGGGTGCCCAGAAGGGTGGATTTGCAGCCGTGGGCATAGGGGGCGGTCATACTGATGACGGGGTAAATCAGCAGGGAAAAGTCGGGACGTGAGGAAATTTTGTCTGTATCGTCATTGGTTTCTCCTTCCAGCGGGCGGTTCCAGGTAGTCGTGGTGACGGCGGCCAGATGCCCGCCGGCCGAAAAGCCGATGACGCCTATTCTGGCCGGGTCTATTCCCCATTCAGAGGCGTTTTGGCGGACGAGTCTGACGGCTCGCCGGGCGTCTGTCAGGGGGACGGGGTATCGGTAGGCTTCTTTGGCCCGGTCGGTCACCCGGTATTTGACGATGACGGCCACCATACCCTGCTTTACGGCCCAGCGGGCGATGTCTTCTCCTTCGAGGCGGAGAGCCAGCAGGCCGTAGCCTCCCCCGGGGAAAATACAGAGGGCGGGACGGGGAGAGGAGGCGGGAGTGTCCGGTTCCCAGATTTGCAGGGCCGGGGTGGAGATGCGGGAGAGGCATTCCGGTTTGATAAAGGCCTCCGGTTCACTGGCGGAGACGGTACCGGGGGCCTTGTCCTTCCACAGGGGGCGCCAGGGGCGAGCCGGGTCGGCCGCCTGTACGGGCAGGAGGAGAAAGATTGGCAGGAGCACTGTTTTCCAGAGGGCGGAACGGCATGTCATGCGTATGTTTTTAATTATTTTTTGATTTTTATCAAGCTTTTCATGGAAATGTCATCATGTATATTTAGTTTTTGGTTTTTATGTTGTTTTTAGGGGAGAGAGGGGCCTGGAGCTTTCTTTTTTCGGAAATGAGAGGGGGAGTCAAAGTGCGGGCTTGTGAAACGGAGGAGGCTCTCTATAATTTTTTTCATGAAACGGTTCTGTTCCTGTTTGTTGTTCTGTATTTTGGGTGGCGTCGGCCAGGCATTTGCCGGACTGGTGTTTGAAAAGCAGAATCATGAGGCGACCAGCGGGGTGCACGAGATGAAGATGAAGTTTGAGTTTCCCTTCGTGAACAAGTCTGAAAAGGCCGTGGAAATAAAGCGTGTGGAAACCTCCTGCACCTGTTTGACGGCTTCGATGCCGGACAATAATTTCACCATTGCCGCCGGCGCGCCCGGAGCGGTGATTCTGGAGGTCGATTTGGGTGCGTTTGGCGGCCGGATAGAAAAGGATGCCGTTGTCGTTACCTCGGAAGGCGAGCGCATTCCCCTGAAAATCGTGGTCAAGGTGCCGGAGTTCGTTAAAATGGAACCCCGGACGCTGAAGTGGACGGTAGGGGAGAAGCCTGTTCCCAAAACAATCCGCCTGATCATTCACAAGGATCTGGATTTGAAACTGGAGGATGTCAGCATCTCCCAGAAGAATTTCGATTTTGAGCCGAAGACGGTCAAGCCCGGCAAGGAGTACGCGATTACCGTCACGCCGAAGAGTACGGCGACGCCCGAATACGCCATGCTGAGCGTGAAAACCAATTCTACCGAACCCCGTTACAAGAAGTGCCTGGGCTATTTGAGCATTTCCCAGAAATCCGCTTCTTCCAAGTAAATCTTCATGAAGTCGCTCCTGTTCCCGTTTTTGAAACTGATGTGCGCCGTGGCCCTGGTCGCGGCGGGGATCTGGTATTTGCACTCTGAGGTGCTCGGGTACAAGCGCAATATCTGCGTCCAGGCCGAGCTGACCGGGGGGCATGTTTGCCTCTCCACGGTCATGAAGGACTGGGACGGGCGCGTGCTCTGGGTGGACGCCCGGTCTCAGGACGCCTTCGAGCGTTCGACGACGGTAGATGCCGGAGGCGTGCGCCGCCTGGGCGTGGGGGGGCAGGTGCTGCCTCTCCGCAACGACTTGCAGGGAGAGACGCTGCTGGCCCAGGCCATGCCCCGCTTTCTTGAAGCGGAAGCGGAAGGTTTGAAGATTGTCGTCTTTTGCGATAAATCCTGCCAGTCCGCCGATGAAGTGGCGGCCCGGCTCCGCAGTCCCGATCTGGGAATCGAGGCTCCGGTGTACGTTCTGGAAGGCGGCTGGGACGCGTTGCGCCGGGACGAACGATTCCTTTCCAAATAGAGTTTTCTTTCATGTTGAATATTGAATCCATCCGCCGTCAGTTTCCGATTTTAAAGGAAACGGTTAACGGCAACCCTCTTGTTTATTTCGACAATGCGGCTTCTACCCAGAAGCCCCTGCGCGTGCTGGAAAAAAGCCGGCAATACTACGAGACGCTCAACGCCAATATTCACCGGGGCGTTCACACTCTGAGCCAGAGAGCGACCGCCGCCCATGAAGAAGCCCGCCGGACGGTCGCCCGGTTTGTGAATGCGGCGGAACCATGCGAGATCATTTTTACCTCGGGCTGTACGGACAGTATCAATATGGTCGCCCAGATACTGGGGAGCTCCTCTCTCCTCCGGCCGGGCGACGAGATCATTATCTCCACTCTGGAGCATCATTCGAATATCGTGCCCTGGCAGATGCTGTGCGAGAGGACGGGAGCCTGCCTGCGGGTGATCCGCGCCCTGGACTCCGGGGAACTGGATGAGGCGCATTATCTCTCCCTGCTGAGTCCCCGGACAAGGGTGCTGGCCCTCGGTCATGTATCCAACGCGCTCGGGCTCATCAATCCCGTCGAACGTTTCACGGCGGCCGCCAAGAGGAACAATCCCGATACTCTGGTTCTCATTGACGGCGCCCAGTCGGCCCCCCACATGCCCATCGACGTACAGGGGATGGGGTGCGACTTCTTCGCCTTTTCCGGGCACAAGCTGTATGCGCCGACCGGGATAGGCGTGTTGTGGGGCCGCCGGGCCGTCCTCGACAGCCTGCCCCCGTGGAAAGGCGGCGGCGAAATGATCCGGGAAGTGACGTTTGAAAAGACGACCTATAACGACCTCCCCTTCAAATACGAGGCGGGCACTCCCAATATTGAGGGCGCGATCGCGCTGGCGGAGGCCATTGACTTCATGGAAGAGACGGGGCCGGACGCGATCGCCCGGCACGAGCTCGCCCTGACACACCGCTGTCTCGACGGCCTGGCTTCCGTCGAGGGGCTGCAAGTATTCGGCACGGCCCGCGACCGGGGCGCGGTAGTCTCCTTCCTCGTGGACGGGGTGCACCACTATGATCTCGGGGTACTGCTCGACCAGATGGGCATCGCCGTCAGGACGGGGCACCATTGCTGTCAGCCCCTGATGGCCCGATACGGCATTACGGGAACGGTTCGGGCGTCTTTTGCGGTGTACAATACGGCGGAAGAGGTGGACCGTTTTCTGCAGTGCCTCGACCGGGCGCTGGCCATGCTTCGTTGAAGAGCCGCCTTTCGGTCCTGAAATAGAACCAGCCGGTTCGGGTTGCGTTCTCTTGACTCATGGGATACGATTTTGATCGTGGGAAGGGCGTTCGCCCCTCCCGGTTTTTATCTCTGTTTCGTATGTCCCTTTTCAAAACATGGGCGCTTTGCGCCGCCGCCTTTGCCCTGGCTGTGATTCCGGTATCTGCTGAAACCGGAGAGGATCCGGCCGCCTCCTCCGTTCCCCTGTTTTTGTCCGGCAGGGACAACAGTTACAAAAGTATCCGCATTCCCGCTTTGATTACGGGCAGGGACGGCCGTTTGCTTGCCTTTGCCGAAGGACGGAAGAATGTCGGGGATCAGGGCATGAACGATCTCATTTTGAGAACGAGCGACGACAACGGCAAGACCTGGTCGCCGATCCGGGTGATTGCCGAGTCGGGGAAGGCTACCTTTAATAATCCCTGTCCCGTCTATGATGGGAAGACGGGGAAAATCTTTGTCATGTTCCAGCGCTACCCCGAAGGGGTCAGGGAACGGCAAAAAGGGATTCCGACCGGGCTTGAAGGCGAGAAAATCATTCGAAATTTCGTGATTTCCAGCCAGGACAACGGCGAGACGTGGAGCGCGCCCGTCGATGTGACCAAAACAACCAAGCGTCCGGAAGGCGTGGATATTTTTGCGACGGGTCCGAATGCGGGCATCCAGATAAAGCACGGGAAATACAAGGGCCGGCTGGTGATTCCCATGAACGAGGGGCCGTTTGGGGACTGGGTGATGTCTATCGCCTACAGTGACGACGGCGGGCGGAGCTGGAGGCTGAGCAACCCTGTCAAGGGGCCTTTGGGCTGGGTAAACGAGACGGCTGTCGCCGAGCTTGACAACGGGGATGTCATGCTCAATGCCCGCAAGTGGAAGGGCAAGGGCCTTCGCAAAGTGGCGACGACTCACAACGGCGGTCTGTCCTGGTCTCCTTTGAAGGAGGACGAGGCTCTCTTCTGCGACAGCACCCAGGGGTGCCTGCTGCGCTATTCCTTTCCGGAAGAGCGCTCCCTGGGCGCAAAAAGCCGCCTGCTTTATGCCGGGGTGGGCAAAAACCGCCGGCAGAACGGCACCGTTTATCTGAGCTACAACAATGGCAAGACCTGGAGTCATTCGAAGATCGCCATTCCGGGGCCGTACGCCTATTCGAGCATGGCGCGCCTCGGGGACGGCTCGGTGGGGCTGCTGTATGAGCCCGCGGGCGATCATGAAATTCGTTTTACCACCTTTACCCTGGACTGGCTGACGGACGGCAAGGACAAGGCAACCAAATAAGACAAACACCATATGAAATCGACCTGTTCTCTTTTTCTTCTTTCTCTGGTGACGGCATTGGGGCTGGGCTTCGCCCCCCCCATACTGTCCAAAACGCCCGAGACGCCCGCCGGAGCATCCCGCTCCGAGGCGCGTCTGGACGCGGTACTGGAGCGCAACCGCAAACTGCCGGACTTTTCCAAACTGCAGGCTCTGGTCAAGGGCAAGCCGGGAATCACCTGGGTGATCACGGGCGACAGCATTACTCACGGCGCGGCGCATACCAAGGGCGCGCGGAGCTATCCCGAGCATTGGGCCGAGCTGATTCGCTGGGATCGCCGCCGCTTCAACGATGTGGTCATCAATACGGGCATCAGCGGCGACACCGTTTCCAAACGGGATGGCCGGGATTTGGGGCAGTTGAATAAGTTCGACGAACGTATCAAGCGTTTTTCCCCTCAGGTGGTTTCTGTGAATACGGGGATGAACGATTGCTCGGGAGGGAAGAACGGCCTGCCCAGGTTCGAACGGGAGCTGACCCTGCTGGTTCAGAAAATCCGCGCGCTGGGCGCCATTCCCATATTGCAGGTGCCGAATCCGGCCGCCGAATCCGACAAGAACAGAAATCAGCAGCTGGCGCTCTATGACGACATTGTGCGCAAAGTGGCGGATCGGGAGAATGTCCTTCTGGTAGATCATGCCGCCCATTGGCATCATTTTGTCGAGGACGGGGCGAAGCGCAGGGAATGGATGAACGACGGGCTGCATCCCAATGGGGCCGGTCATATCGAAATGTTCAAGAGGATGGCCTGGGATCTGGGATTCTTTGATCCGGGAATGCCCTCCTGCAAATTGGGGTACAAGACGTTATAACAATCAGGCGATCTCTTCCGAGCCGGGTCGATCCCTGGGACAGGTAGAAGGAGCCGTTTTGCCATTGACTGGAAAAACGGCTCCTTTTCTTTAGTCAAGCCCAAAAAAGACATACGGATTGGAAATCCGTATGTCTTTTTCTCTATAACGAAGGCAGAGAAGGTATTATGGGATAAAATGGTCGCGACCATTTCTTTCCAGGAAGAGACTTTTTTCCTTGGCTAAAATTTTTTTTCTTTGACGTATCCTGTTCAGATAATTGTTTTTTATTTAGAACAAATTTAAATATTGACGTGCGGATTTCCAATCCGTAAAAAGTGGCCGCCGCCTGTTCTTTTGACAGGCGGTGAACTACTAATGATAAACTAATTCTATTCTATGAAACTGAGATTGCCCCTGGGCTTGCTGTCTTTGGTGACGGCCTTTTTAGTAACATCCGCTCATGCGGTGAGCGTATCCGACTGGACTGAGTTAAAGGCCGCCTGGGATAACGGCGACCGTAATTTTACATTGACGGGGGGCATTGAATTTCCTCCATTTGATGCAACCCAGCTTGGGCCCGACATCAATACGGATACGGGGATAAAGCCCTCTTCGGCTCTTGCGATCAATGCAGGGGAGAGCGTGACGATGGAGGGCGGGAATTTTTATTTCGGCTACCCCGAGCATGATCACAACCACGCAAATGAAATCGCCCGCAGTTTTTACAGCGCCGGGACGCTGGTCGCCCGTAATTTGACATTTGTCAATAATTATTCGACGGCTTCCCTGTATGGAAAAGCCGGAGCCTTTTATGCTGATGATGGTGCTGTTACCCGGTTCGAGCTGGTTAATTTTTCCAAAAACCACTTAAAAGTGGAGGGGACTGATGCACGCACCGCGTCGGGCGGCGCTTTTGTCAATGGCAAGGGTCTTTATAACAGTACGGGGGCAACGGCTCTGCTGCAGGGGAGTGTGTTTGAGGAAAACTTCATCGTGATAAACTGTACTGGCGACCATGCTCTGGAAACAAATGGATTTGGCGGAGCCATCATAAATAATTACGAGTCCGTGTTGACGATTACAGGCAGTACGTTCAGGGGGAATTATGTGTCGGCGGTCACGGCAGGGAGAAATCTTCATGCGTATGGCGGAGCGATTGACAGCGATGGGGCCAGGCTCGATATTTCGGACTCCTCTTTTACGGGGAACTATATTACCGCGTATTTTGGCGATGGATCGACCGCACCGCCTACTAACGAAGAGGCCGGCGGAGGAGCCCTGCGCATTACGGGTGGGGAAACGAACCTTGTACGGGTACGGTTTGAAGGCAATTACCTGCAGGGTAACGTTCGGCAGCTGGGCGGGGCTATTATGAACGGAAGCTGGGCGACTGGCTTGTATCTTACCGACTGTATTTTTGAGGGCAATTATACAGGACATTCCTCCGTGTCCAAAGGGGGAGCCATTTACCACAATACTACGAGAGAAAATGTACAGATCGCTTCTGTCGATTATGACTCTTTTTTCCGGGGCAACCGGGTAAACGTCTCCGTCGTGGATGCGGACGGAAAGCCTGCGGATGGAGTGGCGAACGCCATTTTTTTTGAAAATGAGAGAATCGCGACAATTGATTTCCGCGCATTGAAGGCCTATGACCCCGAAAATGTCGAAGCGGGGTCATCTCTGATTTTTTATGATCCTGTCGTATTCGCTCCGTCTGCCGATGCTGTTGATGTGAGCTTCAACTTCAACAGGGCGGAGGGTGCGACGCAGTACAAGGGCCGGGTGGTTTTCACCGGGGAGGATTTCTCCGATACGGACGATGTGGCCAACTGGAATTCGACGGCCAATGGCCAGACCAAATTCATCCAGCATGACGGGGCTCTTGTTATCAAGGAAAAGGCGCGTCTCGGCGCCGGGACGACGGATTCCATTGGAGCCGCCTCCTACGAGATGAAAAAAGGCGTTCTGGAGCTTATCTCCCGCGGCAGACTGTTTGCCAAAACAGCCAGCTTCAATACGGGCAATTCGTGGAAGGAATCCATCATCCGCGCCGACAACACGGCCCGGCTGGATACGCAAACTCTTGATCTCAGCCGGGGAATCTCGTTTGACTTCAATCCTTTCATGACCCAGCGCAACTCCGGTTTGCAGGTTTACGCGGGTGACGTCACCTTCGGCGGGAACATGGGGATCATAGATAACGGCCTCGACTACTACATGAACAACAGGTGGGGGACGGAGCAGCGGTTCCTCGCGCTGGATTTTGTCAAGGAGTACACTCTCACCGGGACGTTTGACGTCCTGTCCCATCAGTACAACAGCAATATTGTCGATTCCGAATATGGCTGGCAGGGAACATGGAGCTATGAGATCGTCGATGGCCCGGACGGTACGAAGGATTTGTACGCTGTCTGGACGCCTACCGGAGGAGGTCCCGGCCCTGACCCCGATCCTACGCCCGACCCCGACCCCGATCCCACTCCCGACCCCGATCCCGCCCCCAATCCGGGCATCAAGGACATCCACCCGGAACTGGCCGGAAATATTGTCATGAATTCCCTGTGGAGCACTACGTCGAATATGCGCGCTCTCGGCAATTTTGCCCTGGGGCAGATTGACTTCAACCGCTACAGGCTGGAAAAATGCGCCAACTACTGGGCGACCGGTCTCGGCGACTTCGACATGCACCGCAGCGTCGGCAAGAGAGACGGCTACGACTATAACGGCTTCGGCTACGCGGTCGGCGCGGATACCCGCCTGTGCCCGGACAATTATCTCGTGGGCGTGGCCTTCGGCAATTTGTACGGCAAAAACAAGAGCCGCAATTACAGCGCCGAGATCAAGCAGGCCAGTTATATCGGCATGATTTACGGCGGCTGGCTCAAGGACATCGACCAGAGCAATGCGATCAACGTTACGGGAACGGCCTCCTACGGCCTGACGACCAACAAGCTCAACACGAAGTATAGCGACGGTCTGAACTCCCGCGGAAAATGGGACAACGACGCGATGCGCTTTACCTTGCGCGCCGAGTGGCTGCGCAGCCTGGGCGACAACTGGACGATGACGACCTTTGTCGGCGCGGAGTATGACGACGCGACCCAGCAGTCCTTCTCGGAAACGGGGGACCGCCCCCGCCACTTCTCCGACGGGCATTTGCGCAACCTGGCTCTCCCGGTCGGCCTGGGGATATCCAAGCAGCTGGACTACTCCAATGGCATGAAGTGGATCAACAGTCTGACGGCGAGCTACCTGCCCGACGTGTACCGCAGCAATCCCGAGTCGGAGGCAACCCGGCTCACGGCTGACGGGTATCGCTGGAAGGCCCGCGGCGTCGAAGTCTCCCGTCATGCCGGCCGCCTCGATTACTCGACCCGCCTGATCATCAATCCGACCTGGAGCACGTTTGCCGGCTACGGCGTCGAAGTCAGGAAGGACGCAGTCTATCAGGATGTGAATCTGGGAGTAAGCGCCTCGTTCTAACGCTCAACAGGTTTTCCCGGGCGGACTTCTGCCCGGGAAAACGTTTGTCCCTTTTCCTCCATCCGGACGGGCAATCCCGGATGACGCCCTTCGGGGCAGAGGGAAGGGGATTTATTTTTTCCGGCGGAGCCTTGTCAGACGGCGTTTTTTGAGCAGGAGGCCTGTTTGCCAGGCGGCCTGGGAGAGGCCGTAGCACAGAAGGCCGAGAGCGGAGCAGGAAACCAGTGCGCCGAGAACGAGCTCTCCCGCGACCAGGGGGAAGCTGACTTCGGATAAAAGAGCGGAGAAGGCTTTCAGCGTCCCGGTTCCGGCAGCTTCTTTAACTGCCGCGTAGCTGAGGCCGGAAACGTTGATCCCGAGCAGGGAAAACAGTTTGTTGCCCAGATACCACTGGAAGGGCAGCACCGCCATGGCCGAGCCGGGCGGGGAGAGCCACGCGCAAAGGATGGCGACCGGGATGTTGCCGCGCTTCCAGAGACACATCAACGCGCCCCAAAGGCTTTGCATGGGAACGGGGGCAATGGCGAAAAAGGCGCCCCAGCCCATGCCCACCGAGATGCAGCGGCGATGCCACTGCCAGTACTCGGGATCAAAGGAACGCTCGGAGATGAACCGGCTCCAGAAGGAATTTTTCGCCTTCTCCTTTTTCAGGTAGGCTTTGACCTTTTCCATGAGCTGGCGGTAGCGGGCTTTCATCTGCGGGGACAGAGTCTTCTTTTTTGCTTCGGGGAACAATGTAAAAACGAGTCTGCTGTTCATTTGGGAGGAAAAGCATTTCCGGGGACGGATGAAAACAGGGGGGCGGGCCGTTTCCAAAAACAGGCGGACAAGGTGTGTCTTTCCTGTTATTCCGGCTTGCCAAGGGGCGGTTGCCGGGATAGATTTGCGCATGGCAGATATCACCCTTGGCCTTAGTTTTGACGACGTTCTTTTGCTTCCCCGCAAAAGCGCCATTCTACC
Organism: uncultured Verrucomicrobiales bacterium; assembly: GCA_964576595.1. Taxonomy (GTDB): domain Bacteria; phylum Verrucomicrobiota; class Verrucomicrobiia; order Verrucomicrobiales; family Akkermansiaceae; genus CAZNVW01. The sequence continues at coordinate 4,814 of CAZNVW010000029.1, read as the reverse complement.
CGGCGACGCGGATCTTTCTTCGCATCTGGTTCCCGGATTCGGCTTGAATATTCCGGTTCTTTCCGCCGCCATGGACACGGTGTCGGAAGCGGAGCTGGCAATCGCTCTCGCCCGAGAAGGCGGCATGGGGGTCATTCACCGCAATAATACGATTCCCGAACAGGCGGCGATGGTCTCCCGCGTAAAACGCTCGGAGAACGCGGTCATCACCAGGCCGATCACGGTTTCCAAGGATCAGACGGTAGCCGAGGTGCGCGGCGTCATGGAGCAGTACGGCGTCTCCGGCTTCCCCGTTGTGAATGCCGAAGGCCTGCTGGAAGGCATTGTGACCGGGCGCGACGTCCGGGGCGTGGAAAACGGCTCCTCCCTGGTGGCTGACGTCATGACTCCGAGGGAACGTCTCTTTACGGCTCCCGAAAACACCAGCCTCGAAACCGCCCGCGAGATCCTCTACAGGCACCGCATTGAAAAGCTCCCCCTCGTGGATGACCGGGGATATCTCGTCGGCCTGATTACGGAGGCGGACATTGAAAAGCGCGCCATGTACACGGATGCCGCCAAGGATGACCAGGGCCGTCTCCGCTGCGGCGCGGCCGTCGGCGTAGGCCCCGACTATTACGACCGGGCGCAGGCCCTGATCGAGGCGGGAGCGGACGCTCTTTTCATTGACGCCGCCACGGGGCACACGACCCGCGTCATGGAGGTCGTCTCCCGTCTGCGCAGCCTTTGCAATCTGCCCGTCGTCGCCGGCAATGTCGTGACCCGGGAAGGCGCGGCCGACCTGATCTCCGCGGGCGTCACCGCGATCAAAGTGGGCGTAGGCCCCGGCTCCATCTGCACGACCCGCATCATTTCTGGGGTCGGCATGCCCCAGTTTACCGCCATCCAGGAGGTGGCCGAGGTCGCCCGCCCCGCGGGCGTGACCGTCATTGCCGACGGCGGCATCCGCTACTCCGGCGACGTGGTCAAGGCTCTGGCCGCGGGGGCGGATCTGGTCATGCTCGGCGGCCTGCTCGCCGGAACCAAGGAAAGCCCCGGCCAGATCGTTTACCATCAGGGCCGCAACTTCAAGCAATACCGCGGCATGGGCTCTCTGGGCGCGATGCGCCGCGGCTCCGGCGACCGCTACGGGCAGAACAGCTCGGGCAAACTGGTCGCCGAGGGCGTGGAAGCGCGCGTCCCCTACAAGGGGCCGCTCTCCGACGTGATCTTCCAGCTGATGGGCGGCCTTCGCTCCGGCATGGGCTATGTGGGCGCGCTCAGCCTCACCGAACTGCGCGACAAGGCCCGCTTTGTCCGCATCACGATGGGCGGACTGAAGGAAAGCCACCCCCACGACATCAGCATTACCGAAGAACCCGTCAACTACCAGCCCGGCTCTTCCTGCTAACCCTTTACCCCTTTACGGAGCGGGAGGCCGTCTCCTCCCGCTCCGCCCTTTTCTACTACAACAATTCCATGGAAGATCGTCACATTGTCGCCGTCATCGACTTCGGCTCCCAATACACCCAGCTGATTGTCCGCCGTGTGCGCGAACTCGGCTTTATCGCCAAGCTCTACGCGCTGGAGGACATTCAGGAAATCCACGAGCCCGGCGCCGTCATTTTGTCCGGCGGCCCCCGGAGTACCTCGGACGCCGACGCGCCCGACATCGATTTTGACTGGCTGGTCGGGCTGAATGTCCCCGTTCTGGGCGTCTGCTACGGCATGCAGCTGCTGAACATCAAGTTCGGCGGCTCCGTCAAGTCGAGCAACCGCCGCGAGTACGGCCCCGCCGCTCTGCTCCCGGTCGAGTGTAGCGGTCTGTACGAGGGCGTCTCTCCCTCCTCCCAGGTCTGGATGAGTCACTCCGATACGGTGGACAAACTCCCCGAAGACAGCCGGGTGATCGCGACCAACCAGAACGGCACTCCCGTTTCCCTGCAATGGCATAAACGTTTCTTCGGCATCCAGTTCCACCCGGAAGTCACGCACTCGCACGAGGGCAACACGATCCTCGCCAATTTCCTGAAAACCGCGAAAAACCTCGCTCCGTTCCGCATCCATGACTTCAAGGAACAGCTTGTCTCGCAGATCCGTGAAAAAGTGGGCGACAAGCAGGTCGTCTGCGGCGTGTCCGGCGGCGTGGATTCCACGGTGCTGGCCGTCCTGCTCAAGGAAGCCGGCGTAAACGTCCGGGCCATCTTCGTCGATCACGGCCTGATGCGCCAGGACGAGGGCGACGAAGTGCGCGCCAATTTCGCCCGCATGAACGTGCCGATCGAGACGGTGGACGCCTCGGAGCGTTTCCTCAAGGCGCTGGAAGGCGTCTCCGACCCCGAAGCCAAACGCAAAATCATTGGCGAACTCTTCATCGATACCTTCTGGGACGCTGTCGGCGATGCCGACATCCTGGCTCAGGGGACGTTGTACCCCGACGTAATCGAGAGCGCGTCCAACGCGAAGTCCAAGGCCTCCAAAATCAAGACCCACCACAACCGCGTGGATCGCGTGCTGGAGCTCCAGGCGCAGGGCAAGGTGCTGGAGCCCCTGGCCGACCTCTTCAAGGACGAAGTGCGCGAGCTGGGGGCGGATATGGGCATCGCCCATGACATCCTGTGGCGGCATCCCTTCCCGGGCCCCGGTCTCGCTGTCCGCTGCCCCGGCGATATTACGGAAAAGAAACTTCGCATCATTCGCGAGTGCGACGCCATCTTCATCGGCAAACTCCGTGAACACGGCTGGTACGACAAGGTATGGCAGTCCTACGCCTGCCTCGTTCCCGTCAAGACGGTGGGCGTGAAGGGCGACGAACGTTCCTATGAATGGGCCATCAGTCTGCGTGCGGTCGTGTCGGAAGACGCGATGACCGCCGACTGGGTGGAGCTGCCCTACGAGATCCTGCGCGAGACCAGCCACCGCATTCTGAATGAAGTGAGCGGCATCAACCGCGTACTCTACGACGTCTCGACCAAGCCCCCGGCGTCTATCGAGTGGGAATAGGATTTGGCGGATGAACGGCAATTCGCGGAGAATTGTCCAGCGCATCTGTTTATTGAGCTTGTCCGCTCTTTTTTCTCCCCCGGCTGCTGTTTTGCAGGCAGTCGGGGGATTTTTTTGTAAAAAATGAGGAAGAATGGATTGTATATGTGGGGGGCGCGTTCATGCAATATTTTGAAAAAACGCTGATAGAATTATTATATGTAGTTAGTACAATAAATAGTTATGAGCGTTTCTTTGAAAATAATCAGCGGCATGGCTCTGTCTTTTCTCCCTGTTTCCATGGGGCAGCAATTTGCCGAGATTGACAGGAAGGTGGAAATAAAGCCTCTGGCTCCTCCTGCGGATGTATCTCTGTTAAAGGCGAAGTACAGGAATACAAAACTGCCCGTGGAGGAGAGAATAGACGATCTTCTTTCCCATCTCAGTATGGAGGAAAAGGCGGAGCTCCTGCATGGAGCTTCCGCATTCACTTATGGTAAAATTCCCCGTATAGGATTGCCCGAATTCAGCATGTTCGACGGTCCCCAGGGCGTTCGCCTGGGCGCCGGGCAGGCGTCAACGGCCATGCCTTGCGGCATAGCCATGACCGCTACGTGGAATGGCGATCTCGTTCGTCTTGCCGCACAGGCCATGGGTGAGGAAACAAAGGCCTCGTCCGGCCGTGTTCTTCTGGGGCCGGGGGTCAATATTATGCGCACGCCACTGGGGGCGAGGTCATTCGAATATTTTGGGGAGGACCCCTACTTGTCCGGCATGACGGCGGCGAGTTATATCAGGGGGCTTCAGGAAACGGGCGTAGCCCCCTGCGTCAAGCACTGGGTTCTGAACGATCAGGAATGGGCTCGTACTGTCATAAATGTTGATACAAATGAACGAGCCCTGCGCGAGATTTATGTCCGTCCGTTCCAGATTGCGATAGAAAAGGCGAATCCCTGGTCCATCATGACTTCCTATAATCTGGTCAGAGGACAATATCCCTCGCACAACAGGAAGCTTAATTCTCTTCTTTATGATGAGCTCAAGTGGGACGGAGCCCTTGTGTCCGACTGGGGCGCCTGGCATGGCGATGTTCCTGCTATTAACGGGGGCTGTACGCTGGAAATGCCTTCCGGAAAGAATTCAGACAAGGACAAGTCCCTTGTCAAGGCGGTGGAAGAAGGATTAATTGACCGCAATATGTTTGAGGACGCCGTTCGCCGTAATTTGCGGCTGTTGTTCCGTATTGGCGCATTCGATCGAGAGACTGTCGGAGTTTCCAATAGTAAAGAGCAGGCGAATATTTCCCGTCGGGTTGCCGAGGAAAGTATTGTCTTGCTTAAAAATGACAAAAACATTCTTCCCCTTTCTCGCGACAAAGTGAAAAAAGTGGCTGTTATTGGACCTAATGCCGATCAGTATCACACGATGGCAGATGGATCCGGGCTTGATATGCGGGGTGGTTCCGGCGCTATTTGCGGTACTCATGAAATCACACCGTTGAAAGCTATTGTTGATCTTTTCGGCGAAGAAAACGTTCTTTTTGCTCCCGGATTTCGTTTTGAGACTCCCAAGGTTCATTCCTGTCCCAATTTGAAGGAGATGGAGCCGGTGGAGGCGGCAAAACAGGCCGATATTGTCCTCTTTTTTGGAGGAACGGATCATGAGTACGATCGAGAGCGGCTGGGCTGGGGCGTTCTGGAGCAGGCCGACAAACCCAATCTTGATCTCAAGGGAGCTCAGGCTGAGCTGATCAATCGCTTGCTGGCCGTCAATCCCCATGTAATTGTCTCTCTGACGGTTGGCGCTCCGGTTCAGATGGAAGAGTGGATAGACAAGGTACCCGCCGCTCTGGT
>CAZNVW010000028.1:0-19736 GCA_964576595.1 uncultured Verrucomicrobiales bacterium | reverse complement strand
CGGGCAGCCGTTTACTTTTCCCATTCCGACGGTGAATATTACCGAAGATTTTGACTGGGACGGGGAGAATGTCGATTTGTTGTTTAAAAATGCGGCTCGTATAGGCTCCTCCTATTTTCAGAATTTCATTGGCAGTCAATATACTATTGACGAGGAGGGCAACCGGGTGCCGAATGAGGACGCGTACAAGCCCGATGCCGTCCGCTCCATGTGCTGCCGTCTTCAACTCGATTTGAGAGAGTTGCTGAAGCGGGGCGGCGGTCTGTTCGGCTCGGCGGAGATGACCGGCTCCATCGGTGTGGTCACGATCAATCTGGCCCGCCTCGGCTATTTGTACAAGGGAGACCGGGAGGCCCTGCTCAACAGGCTGGGAGAGCTGATGGATCTGGCCCGCTCCACTCTGGAAAAGAAGCGCGTGTTCATTCAGGAGCTGTATGACCGGGGCCTGTTCCCGTACACACGACGGTATCTGCCTACGTTCAACAATCACTTTTCCACGATTGGGGTCAACGGGATGAATGAGCTGCTGCGTAATTTTTCTCGTGATGCGATGGATATCGCCAGCGGGGAGGGGATCGTTTTTGCCCGGGAAATCCTTGAGTTCATGCGGGAGCGGATCAAGAGGTTCCAGGAGGAGACGGGGAATTTGTACAATCTCGAGGCGACTCCCGCCGAGGGGACGACTCACCGTTTTGCCCGCGAGGACGCGAAGCGCTACCCCGATATTATTCAGGCCGGGCCGGAGGGGATGCGGTATTATACGAACAGTTCCCAGCTCCCGGCGGATCATACCGACGATTTATTCGCCGCTCTCGAGCTTCAGGATGATTTGCAGTGTTGTTACACCGGGGGAACGGTCTTTCATCTGTACATGAAGGAGGCGATCAGTTCGCCCGCGGCCTGCCGCCAGGTGGTGAAAAACATTCTGACGAGATTCCGTCTGCCCTATTTGACGGTTACGCCGCTGTTTTCCGTCTGCGGGAAGCATGGCTACCTGAAAGGGCAGCATGAGTATTGCCCCCATTGCGACGCCGATATTCTGGCCGTTTACGGTCATTGATTTTTTTTCTTATTATACACACATGAAACGGTCATTTAAATCTGTTGTTCCGCTGCTCCTGTTGTCTTCTCTGTCTGCGTACGGAGAGGCAGAGCGCTCCGAATTCTATCCTCACGCGACGGCTCACCTGCCCCAAATACACTGGACGGCGGAAACGGAGTCGGAGAGGGAACGTCCCGAGCTCTGCCTGAAATCGGGCTGGGCCAGCAAATATGTGAGTGAAGGGGTGGACAACTGGGGCGGGGACGGTCTCTGGATCATCAATCCCGAGCTGAGCTGGCAGGGGTTCACGTTCTCTCCCTGGTACGGCGTCTCCGATTCTCATAATGTGAAGGAACTCCAGCTCGTCCTGAGTTATGACTGGACGTTGTGGGAGCATTTGACGGTTTCTCCCTTTTACGAGCACGATTTCGTTTATCCGGGGGGAGAGGATGCAGCCAATCCCGGCATCACGTTGTCCTGGCATTTTGATGATCATTATTGCGCCGGGGTCAATGCCCAGTGGCTCGCCGCTCACGGGGACGCCAGGGGATATTACGAGGGATGGGTAGAGGCTCATTACTCGCTGTATGAGAATGTGGAGCTGACATGCACAGTGGTGTGCGGATTCAACGAGGGCTATCTCTGTGATACGGCGTATGGGGCCAACACCATGGATTATTCGGTAGAGCTGGGCTGGCAGGCGCTGGAGAGCGTCTATCTGGGTGGTTCCGTGAATTACAGCCAGGCGCTGGCCTCTCTGCGGCAGGCCGGATTGGGGGATGAGTTCTGGTACTCGTTCAACGTTCATTATTCCTTTTAATTTTTTTCATCAATATGACTAAAGAACAAATACTGGCGGCCCATGAGGCCGAGCGAAGCAAATGCACGGTTTATACGCGGGTCATGGGGTATCACCGCCCGGTCGAAACATTTAATCTGGGAAAGAAAGGCGAATTCCGCGACAGACGTCATTTCGTGGAACCTTCCGGAGGAAAGGAAGACGGCGCCGGACTGGAACAGATTAAGGACAAGTAATCCGGGGTTTTCCGGATTGCGAAGGGATGCTCCCGTTCCGGCGGCCGTCGCAGGCGCCGGGGCGGGAGAGGACCGATTCGCCAGTCCTGCCTTTTATTTTGACGAGACGAGAATGAACGCTGTTTCCGGTTTGAGTGACATTACTCCCCTGACTCTTCTGGATTATACGGGGAAGGTCGCGTGTATTTTCTGGTTCTCCTCCTGCAATTTGCGCTGCCGGTATTGTTACAATACCCGGCTCGTTCAGGGGAGGGCGGGGAAGACGGAGGGCCGGGATGAACGGGACGCGCTTGAGTTTTTGCGCCGGCGGGCGGGGTTTCTGGAGGGGGTCGTGCTGTCCGGGGGGGAGTGTACTCTCTATCCCGGTCTGCTCTCTCTGGCGGCCTCCATCAGGGAACTGGGCTACCGGATCAAGCTGGATACCAACGGGACCAGACCCGAAGTCGTGCGCGAGATGGCGGAGCGGGGGCTGGTGGATTATATCGCCCTGGATTACAAGGCCGGGGAGGATTCTTTCGGGAGGGTGACGGGGAGGCCGGAGCTGTTTGCCTCTTTTTCCCGGACGCTCGATTATTTGACGGGCAGAGAATTTCTCTTTGAAGTCAGGACAACTGTTCACCCGGATTTGACGGGAGAGGATGAGGTGAGCCGGATCAACGAGGATTTGTACCGCCGGGGGTACAGGGGGACTCATTATATCCAGCATTATTTTCAGACGGAGTCCACTTTGGGCGGACTGACGGAGCCGGTAAGACGGTTTGATCCCTCGCGGGTCTGCGGGCGGGTTCCTGTGGAATGGCGAAATTTTCCCGAATGCTAGATGGTTAGGTACGGCAGGAGGGAAGAGCGGGGACTCCCGCAAAAATGGGAAAAGGCTCCGAGTGGTACCGGAGCCTTTTCTTTTTTGTTGCTGTAGGGAGTCTTATTTGCCCTTCGCCATTTTGGCGGCGAGTTTGGCCTTTTCTTCCTCGGACAGGATGCGCGGGAAGACAGGAGAGGGCTCGTTCAAGACATGGTCGGCGGGCAGCAGTCCCCAGGCCAGTCCGGCGGGGCGGAGCGAGGCCGTCAGTTCCTTTGCGTTCAACTGTTCCAGGATGCGGGACGAGGCGTCGGGGAGGACGGGCGCGAGCAGGAAGGCGACATGGGCGCAGCTTTCCAGCAGGTGGCGCAGGACTGAGGCCAGACGGTCGGCGTGTTCAGGAGACTTGGCGAGTTCCCACGGCTTGCTTTGTTCGATATAGACGTTGCAGGCGGTTACATGCGCGTTCAGGGCGGCGAGGGCGGCGCTGACGTCGTTGTCGTCCATGGCGCGGGCGAACAGGGCCTCGTTTTCCTCAAGGGAGGCGCGCAGGGCGGCGTTTGTCTCGTCATCGTAGCCCGTCAGGGGCAGGGTGCCGCCGCAGTACCGCTTGGTCATGTTGAGGGAGCGGTTGCAGAGGTTGCCGAAGTCGTTTGCCAGCTCGGTATTGTACAGCATGACGAGGCGGTCCGCGTCGAAGTTGCTGTCCTTGCCCGTCGTGATGTCGCGGACGAGGTAGTAGCGCAGGGCTTCCACGCCAAAGGCGTCGGCCAGTTCATTCGGGTTGACGACGTTGCCGATGCTCTTGGACATTTTCTCGCCGTTGATGTTCCACCAGCCGTGCACGAGCAGGGAGGGCATTTTCTCGTCGGAGAAGCCCATGGCGTGGAGCATGGCGGGCCAGTAGATCGCGTGGGCGGGGACGAGGATGTCCTTGCCGATCACATGCGCGTTGGCGGGCCAGAGTTTCTCAAAGTCGGGGAGGCCGGAGCCGGGCTCGGCCAGATACCCGGCAAAGGAGATGTAGTTGATCAGGGCGTCGAACCAGACGTAGGTCACAAAGTCGGTATCAAAGGGGATCTCAATGCCCCAGTGCAGGCGATCCTTGGGGCGGGAGATGCAGAGGTCGCTGTCAAAGGAGCGTTTGATGGAGTTGAGTACTTCGGCCTTGCGGAAGGAGGGGATGACGAAGGTGTCGCTGTTTTCGACGAATTTTTCCATCCAGGCGGCGTGTTCGCTCAATTTGAAGTACCAGTTTTCTTCCTCGATTTCGACGACTTCTCCCCACTCCGGGCCGAACTGGCCGTCTTCACCGCGCTCTTTTTCGGTCAGGAATTGTTCCTGACGGACGGAGTAGAAGCCCTTGTAGGATTTTTTGTACAGTTGTCCCTCTTCCTTGAGGCGGGAGAGGATTTTTTGAACGCACTTCTTGTGCAGGTCGGCGGTCGTTTCCGCCCAGCCGTCATGGGAGATGCCGAGTCTGACCCACAGTTCCTTGAATTTTTCCGTGACTCCGGCGGCGTGTTCTGCCGGGGAGACGCCGAGTTTCTCCGCCGTTTGCTGGACTTTTTGTCCATGCTGGTCCACGCCGATCAACAGGAATACGTCTTCTCCCTTGAGTCTGTGCCAGCGGGCCAGTACGTCGGCGAGCACTTTTTCATAAGCGTGGCCGATATGGGGCGGAGCGTTGGTGTAGTCAATGGCGGTAGTAATGTAGTAGGACATGTGTGAAAAGTGCTGACCGACTCTAGCAGTTGAACCGGGGCGTTGCAATGCGGCAGATGAAGAAAGTGACGCGAAGCGTTAAACGCAAAAAGCCGCCCCGGATTTCTCCGGGGCGGCGGGGTGAGTTGAGCGTCGGCGCGCTTAGAGCCACTCCCAGATGACGATGACGTCAACCGAGGGGTTCAGGGCGTTTTTGACGGGGCAATGGGAGACGGCCTGCTCCAAAAAGGCCTGATCCTGTGCGGAGAGGTCTCCGGGAACGGTCATTTTGACGTGCATTTCGACAATGCGGTTGTTTTTTTCCACGGGGACGGCGGAGGCCGTGGCGTGGTCAATCGCGAGGCCCCTGCTTTTTGCGCTGAACTGAAGCATGCTCAGCATGCAGGAGCAGAGTGTGGCAGCCAGGGCTTCGGCGGGGGCGAAGGATTCTCCCGTTCCTCCGATGGCCGGGGGCAGATCGGTGGTAAAGGTCTTGCCCGTGCGCAGATGTTTTGATTCGCAGTGGAGTTTGGGCCCGATAGTGGTTTGTACGGCGTATTCCATATGGTTCTTATAGGAGGATGCAGGTTGCCCGTCGAGATGAGTTAGAAGAATTTCTGTCTGCGGCCGGGGTAAAAAATCCCCGTCCGGGGTGTGCCGGACGGGGAGAGAACGGAAAGGGGTTCCGGGGCGGGTTATCCGACCCAGTTCCAATTGATCGGGATTTCAATGTCCGGGTGCAGACTGCCGTGAACGGGGCATGTCATGGCGGCATTGACCAGGAGTTCCTTGTCCGGGTGGTTTTCCGGCAGGGGAACGTTGATGGTTACTTCCAGCTTGGCGATACGGCGCGGAGAGGCGCTCATTTCCTTGTTGACGCTGATGCTCATGCCTTCGAGAGGCAGGTTTTTGCGTTCGGCGACTTTGCCCATGATGGTCGCCATGCAGGCGGCCAGGGCCCCGGCGACGAGGTCGGTGGGGGAAAAGGTGGTGCCTTTGCCTCCGTTATCTACGGGAGCGGTGGTGGAGATGGAGGATTCAGACGGGGTGTGAATCAGTTCACAGCTCAGGTCTCCGGTGTATTTGATGTCGATTGTTACCATGATGATAAATGGGGGGTGATTGAGGGAAGGGGGTCAGGAGCTTTTTTTGCGTTTGACGGTGATGTTTTGCAAGGCTGGGGGAAGCTGGAAGGGGAATGTGGGCGTCAGATGATAGGGCTCGGGCGTTTGCTCGGGAGAGGTTGCGTCGGGCTGGGCTGACTCTTTGGAGTGGTCGTCGGTCTGGGGCGGAGTCCCCTCTGCGGGAGCCGTGTCTGTTTTTTGCGGCATCTGTCTGACGAGGACGAGGCGGAATCCCACGTCGGAGGCTTTTGTGTCGGGCGCCAGGAAGATGCGGTAGCGCGTCAGGAGCTGGTGCGGTTTGTAGGTCGTCCAGCTTCCGCCCCGGGCGACTTCGTAGTCCTTGAATTTGAATTCGGGGAGGCCGCCGTAGTTGTCTTCCACCCACTCCCATACGTTGCCCGTGATGTCGTACAGGCCCAGTTTGTTGGGGGTGAATTTCCCGGTGGGAGACGTGTTTTTGTACAGGTCGGAGTAGTGGGGGATGGAGCGGTTTTTAAGTGTTTTTTCCAGCGACGAGTCGGCGAAGTTGCCGCTGTTTGAGGGGGGGGGCCAGGTGTTGCCCCACGGGAAGAGGTCCGAGGCGGATTCCGCCCCCATTTCCGGGGTCAGGGAGGCGGTGTGTCTTTCGGAGGGGTATTTGCCCGCTTCGGGGAGGCCTCCGGCCAGTTCGGTCCATTCCGCATCGGTCGGCAGTCTGTAGTAGTCTGTGGCTTCGATGAGTTCTTCCTTTTGCTCCTTGCGGGTGAGCCATTCGGCGAATTTGCGCGCGTCTTCGCGGGTGATGTTGACGACGGGATGGTCCAGCTCCTGTTTGAAGTCGGTTTCCAGGGGGGGCTCTTTTTGCTGGTCCTGGATGTAGTTGAGGAAGTCGGCTCTGGTTGTTTCGAATTTGGCGGCCGACAGGGTCGGGGAGACCGGGCTGAAGGTCATGGAGAGGCTATTTTTCCACTCCTTGTTGAATTCGACGCTGCCGTCTTTTTTCAGGGTGCAGTTGACGACGAGATCCTTGTTCTTCTGTACGAGGCCGCTCATCTCCTGTCGTTCATAGCCGGGAAGTTTAAAGGAAAGGGAGTAATGGCCGGGGCTGAGTTTGGGCCAGTTGATGGGCGTTTTGCCCAGTTCCTGTCCGTTCAGGGTGACGACGGCTCCCTCGGGAGTCGAGTTGATTTTGGCGTTGACGTAGTCTATTTCTCCCGCTTGGAGTTTGAAGGCGGAGAGGCGGGCCTTTTTATCCTCTTCATTCAGAGTCCAGTTTTTCCATTCTCTGACGGGGATGGGCGTTATGCCCTGCTTGTCGGAGAGGAGACCTTTTTTGTGGGATTCCTCCGTCAGCCATTCGGCGTATTCGAGCGCTTGTCCCGGCCTGAGCAGGACATAGTCCACGGGCGTGTTTTCCGGAGGCAGGGAGACGGTAAAGGTGCGCAGTTCGGGGGTCTGCTGTTTTTTCTCAAGGAAGAATTTTTTGACGCTTTCCGCCGCAATGGGGGCGTTGCTGATATGGACTCCCGAGGGATCCATGTAAACCGCGCCTTCGGAGTCCGACCAGGGCTGGCCTTTTACCGGAGGGGTGAAGGGCGTCAGGCGGCCGCCGATACCGAGCGGTATATCGGCCCGGATGACTCCCTTGACGGTCATGTTGCGGTAGCCCGGTTTTTTGAGGGTATAGCTGACTTCCGTGCCGACGGGCAGGGTGATGGGGCCGTAGGGGGTCTCGTCGATGTAGTGGCCGTCGCGGTCGTAGATGGAGGCGCCGAGGGGCTCGCTGCTGATGACCATGGAGCCCTGTTTCAGCTCGCCGGGGTCGGGCTGCGGGACGGCGTCCTTGTTGTCGGGGAACCAGAAGAACAGGGCGACCAGAACCGCGGTAAAGGTCAGGGCGATGCCGGACAGGGCCGCCATGGTCTTGCCGGGAGAGGAAAAGAGGCCGCTGCGGGGGCAGGAGAAAGGTTTGCCTTTTTTGACGTCCTTGAGCGCCTTGTAGAGTTTGGTGGCCGAGTCGATGCTGCATCGCTCCAGCTGGGGTTCGCAGACGGCGCAGATGATATGGTTCAGCGAGAGCCAGCGCTCGCGGTCGTCCCCGTCGGGGAGTTCGTCCGGCAGTTCGGGGAAGTCGAGCCTGTCCCGCCCGGTGGCGAGTTCGTACAGGACTTTGCCGAGGGCGTACACGTCGGCGCGCTTGGTGCCGGGGCCCTCATGGGGGATGAAGCCCTCCGTACCGACAAAGGTTCTCTGGTCCCGCTGGGCGACGAGGCCCACATCCGCCAGTTTGGGCAGGTTGTGGACGAAGATGATGTTGGCCGGTTTTATGTCGCGATGGGTCAGCTCCTGTGAGTGGAGGTAGGCGAGCGCGTCGGAGAGCTGCAAGCCGATTTCCAGGACGTATTTGACGGGCAGGGGGGTGCCCAGAGAGAGTTTTTTGTCTGTCTGGAGCGTGCGGGGCGTATAGGTCTCGGGATGGATGGAGGAGGCCGATTTTACGTCGTCTCCCAGCTCCATGACGTAGTAGTAGAAGGGGGACTCTCCCTTGCTGGTGCCTACATGGAGGATATGGACGAGTCCCGGATGGTTGCGGGCGATCGGTTCGTAGTGGCGTATGCCTTCGAACTCCCGCTGGAAGGACCGGTCGTCGTCAAAGTCTTCACGGCGCACGATTTTAATGGCGCGCCATGCGCCCGTGATGGCTCTGGCCAGCCATACTTCGCCATAGGCTCCGCTGCCTATCTTGCGGATGACTTCATGGTCGGGTATTTCCGGAATGGGCCGGTGCGGGTTCATTATCAGAGTGACAGGGTCAGTCCCTGGATTGTTTGACGAGCTGGGCGAGTTCTTTTTTCAGGATGGCTCCGACTCTGTGCTTGGTAAGATAGACCTGGGTCATGGCTACGCCCAGATGGCGCGAGACTTTGCTGGCGTCCCATTCGCGGAGGACATAGTAGTCGAAGATCTGGTATTGTTGCGGAGAGACTTTATCTTTCACTTTCGCGAGAGCGGCATGCAATAAATTTTTTTGCCATTCGGTTTCCCAAATGTGGTCGAATTCTTCCGTTTGTTCGTCGGGCACTTTTTCCAGCCAGTCCTGCCCGCCGTTGGCCGGGAAGTCGTGCTGAACCATGGCGGTGTCTTTTTTCCTCTTGCGGAACTGGTCGTTGATGCGCCACCGGGTCATGTTCCAGAGCCATGATTTGAAAGAGCCCTGGGCGGGGTCGTACATATTCTTTTTGCTCTGCTTGGCAATGGAGAAGATGGTCTCTTGCACGACGTCCCAGGCTTCATCCTGACGGAGCCCCGCCTTGATTGCGACGGAGTAGATCAGCTTCCAGTAGATTTTGTAGAATTCGTCCCAGGTTTTCTGATCCTGCCAGTCGTCGAGGCGCGCAATCAGGCTGAGCCGAGTACGGGCCGCGTACTGCTCAAGATCCTTTTCGTCAAGGTCGTCGTTTAGAGGCTCGTCAGACATTTTTGATACTGTATCAGGTGTGGCCTGCAAGAAAAGTCTAAAAGGCTTTAAAGAGAGGGAAAATGATTTTCCATTTTTTCTGTTGATTTATTTATACGTGCGTATAAAAAGAGATTATGCAGAAAGATTCCGGAACCAAGGAGTTGTTGATTTCCGCCGGGCTGGAGATAGCTCGCGAGTCGGGGATCAGAAGGTTGACGGTAAGAGGGCTGTCATCGAAGGCCGGGGTGAATCCCGGGGGATTTGTTTATCATTTCGGCACCCGGGAGGCTTTTTTGGAGGTTCTCCTGGAGCGGTGGTACGCCCCCCTGTTTCAGGGGCTGCAAATTCGGCTTGAAGAGAATCTGGCTCCCGTGGAGGGGCTGCGCGCGGTCATGTACGAGGTGCTGGATTTTGTCGGCAGTCAGGGACGGCTTATTGTCAATCTGCTCCTTGACGCGCTGTCGGGAGAGGAGGCGGTGCGGCGGTTCCTGCTGACGATTCCCATGAGGCATCCGCTTATTATCATGAAGGCGATCGAGCGGGCGCAGGCGGCCGGGGCCATGGTACAGGCGCCACCCCTGCAGGTGGCGGCGTTTGTGGTGGGGGCTTCCGGGCTGCCGATGTTGATGGGGAATTTCTTTTCCGGGCAGGGGGCGGAGGATGTTCCCGCCTTTTTTGATCAGCTTCGCGGTCTTGCCGTTGATTCGGCCCGGGCAAGGCAGCGGGTGGACTGGGCGTTGAAAGGGGTGGTTTTATGAAAAAGGTATTGTTGTTTTTGGTGTTGTTCGCCGCGCTGGGCGCGGGCGGGTATGTGGTGTACGAGCGTTCCTTTCCCTCGGAGGAGAGGGGGCGCTGGAGCTGAACGGGAATGTGGATATCAGGGAGGTGGATGGGTAGGAGGCCGGCAAGTTGTCAGGCGACATGAAGCAAAAGCTGGGGATCTCCTGCGCCCTGCTGGGCGACCCCGGGGTGCTCCTGCTGGATGAGCCGGGAGTGGGCGTCGATCCGCTCTCCCGCCGGGAGATATGGGAGCTTGTGAGATCTCTCGGAGGAGGGAAGATGACGATTGTTTGGGCGACGGCCTATCTGGACGAGGTTTCTCAAGGGGTACGGTTTTGGCGACGTGCCTGGCCAGCTGCTCGCTCTGGGCGCGATTGGCCTGGTGACGTTTTTGACGGCGTATGTGATGATACGGGTCAGGGCCGCTCGCTGACGAGCCGGAGGAGATAGTCTCTCAGGACGACCGCCTGATTGTGCTCCGTATCTCTCGAGGCGTAAACGAGCGTCAGGGGACGGTCTCCGGCCAGAGTGAGGAGTTTGAGGGCGGAGGCCGTGTTTCCCTCAAGCTGGGCCGTGTACTGCTTTTTGAATTCTTCCCACTGGTCGAGATGCTGATGGAACCATTTTTTCAGATCGGCTGTAGGCGCGGTTTCGGGGAACCACAAGTCCCATAACCGGGCCGTTTTGGAGATGCCCCGGGGCCACATGCGATCGACGAGGACGCGGAAGCCGTCGTCCTGTTCCGCGGGAGTGTAGAGTCGTTTTGCCTTGATGATCATTTTTTATCTCCGAAATGGGGGCGCACGGGCAGTTATCGTCTTCTCCGTTGTCTGTCAAGTCTCCGGATTGCCGGACGGCGGCTCCTCTGCCCGTGCGGAGCAAGGAGACCATAATACGCCTGCGGCAAAGACGGGAGACGACAGGGCGGCAAGCCGGAAAGATCGGTTCATAAGGGAAGTTTTCACTTTGACTATCTTCCTTTTTTCTCGAAAAGCAATAAAAATGGCAAGGTTGCGCTGTACGCGAAAAATTCCCGAAAAAAGGGCCGTTTCAAAGGGGCCTCAGATGCCTCTGAGGACGGATTTGTGAGCAGGGGGACGGTAGGTTCCTTTTTTGAGACGGGGCTTTTTTATGCGGTGTTTGGACGGGATGCGCGCCCTGCTCCGGCCGCTCCTTGAGCGGGAAGAGGTATTGACCGGGGCCAGTACCCAGTAGGGAAGGCAGGTGGCCGTATCCAGCACGATCAGGGGCGCAAGAAGGGGCGACAGGTAGAGGAGGTTGCTATTGTCCTTTTGCGTCGGCGCGGTGCAGAGCTGAACCGGGAAATAGTCGAATTCCTTTTTCCCCGGTTCTACCAGATAGCGGGAGTGCAGGGCGACTCTCGTCTTTTCGACGCCGGGCGGAAGCTCTTCTTCAAATTCATTCGCGGCCACAGCCCGGTAAAGTTCGTAGGCGAGATCTGACTTGTCTTTCAGCGTGTATTCCTGTTTGACGAAGATGCTTTTTCCCGCGTACTGGTGGAGTTGTTCCGGGGGCAACCCGTGAGGTTCGTCAAAGGCATACAACATAGTTGAGTCATCCTGTGTGCCGTCTTCATTGAGCCGCCGTCCCATGTTGACGGAGACGCCGGAAAAGAGGCGGGACAGCGGGCGGGTGCGGAAGAGGGCGTCTGTGCGCCGGTAATGGGCGACGGGCAGCTCGTACCAGACATAGTCTCCGTCATCATATTTGTTGACGGGAGGCTCCGCCGCCGTATAGACGCCCTCCGTCGCGCCGGTGGCGGCATACCCGGCGAAATTGGTGCAGGACGGGAGGACGGCTGCCGTCAGCAGAAGAGCCAGGCAGCAGACCGACGCCGTCAAGAGTCGGAGAGAAGGCACGGGAAAAGGGGATGTAGATTACTTCCCGGCGCTTTTCAGTTGTGCCAGGATTTTTTCATGGATGCCGCCGAATCCGCCGTTGCTCATGACTGCGATGACGTCGCCGGGCTTTGCTCGGGAGGAGACGATTTGAACGATATGCTCGATGGAGTCGCCCAGTTGCGACTGTGAGCCCAGCCGGACGATGTCCTCGACCAGTTTTTCGACATTCAGGCGTTCCTGTTCGGCCACTTTTTCCGGCATGTTGACGCGGGCCACGATTGAGAGATCCGCCTCCGCCAGAGAGGCCGCTAGCGTGTCCTGGAATATTTTGCGGCGGGTCGTGTTGGAGCGCGGCTCGAACAGAATCCAGATCCGGTTTTCCGGGTAACGCTGCCGGAGGCCGTGGATGGCCTCCCTGATGGCCGTGGGATGGTGGGCAAAGTCATCCACCAGTTTGATGTCGTTGACTTCACCCTTGAGTTCCTGCCGGCGCGTCACTCCCTCGAAGAGACGCATGGAGGCGGCGATTTTTTCATCGGAGATTCCGGCGAACCGTGCCGCGGAAACGGCCATGGCGGCGTTGCGGACGTTAAACTCGCCGATCATCGGGAGGAAGAATCTCGACTTGCCCAGGGTGAAAGAGGAGCCCTCTCGCGTGTAGTCGGGTTTTTCGATAACGATGTCGCAGTGGGGGCCGAAGCCGATTTTGCGGACGGGGCAATGAGCCGGGCCGGAGACCTCGCAGGCGTTGGCGTCGTCTCCGTTGACGAGGAGCAGTCCCGTCCGGGGGATGATGTTGACAAGGCGGCTGAAGCTCAGCTTGATGGCGTCGATGTCGTTGAAAATATCGGCATGGTCGAACTCGATGTTGTTGATGATGACGAGTTCGGGGAGGTAGTGGACGAATTTGGAGCGTTTGTCAAAAAAGGCCGTATCGTATTCATCGCCTTCCAGTACGCTGAAGGAGGAGTCGGTCAGGCGGCCTCCCCGTTCCAGATTTTTGGCGATGCCCCCGATCATGAAGCTCGGGTTAAGCCCGGCGTCTTCCATCAGCCAGGCGAGCAGGGAGGTGGTGGTGGTTTTGCCGTGCGTGCCGGTGACGACGAAGTTGCGTTTGCCCGACAGGAAAAATTCTTTCAGCGTCTCCGGCAGGGAGAGATAGCGGAGCTTGCGGTCGAGGACGGCCTCCAGTTCGGGGTTGCCCCGGCTGATGGCGTTGCCGACGACGATGTAGTCGGCGTCGGCGGGGATGTTCTCCGGCTTGTAGCCTTCGACGATTTTGATGCCCTCGTCTTCAAGGAAGGTGGACATGGGCGGGTAGATATTTGTGTCGGAGCCGGTGACGATATGCCCCTTTCGGGCGATGGCGCTGGCCACTGCGCCCATGGCGGTGCCGCAGATGCCGATGAAATGAAAGTGCAGGGGAGAAGGCATGTGTTTCTTGCTGTTCTGTGTGAAAAAGGAGCCGGGGTAGGGAGAGGGCGTTTTCTTATTGATGCGAGGGGGTGGCACAGATGCTTTTTTGCCGCTCGTCGGAGCGGTCTCTCAACATGCGGTCGGCAATGCCGGTGACCATGTGCTTGAGCAGGAGCCTCAGATGGCTGCCCTGCCGGTAGTCGGCCGGGGCGATATGGCGGACGCGGTCGGAGTTGACGTTCAGCTGGAAGCACTTGTTGAAGCTGGACTCGCTGCGGTCATCGGGGTTGTACACGGCGATCGCGTGCCCCCCGTTGCGCCGCATCAGGGAAAAGCAGGGAACGTCGGTGGGCCCGTCTCCGACATAGATCATATTCTCAAAGGGTACGGGACGCATGTCATGCGGCATGTGATCGTTCACGTCCTCGTCGTGGGAGAGCATGCCCTTGTTGATGCGGAAGAGGAACTGCGTCTTGGTCGTGTGGGAGATCACCCGTTTGGGGAAGGCGATGCGGCCTTCGCATTCGCTGAACTCGCAGCCGAAGATGGCCTTCATGTACGGCCGCAGGGCGGAGCCGTCCAGCAAGGCCTTGAGACCGGAGGAGACGATATAAAATTCGATATGGATGTCTGCGGAGGTGTGGCATTTTTCCAGGGCCTCCAGCGGGAAGTCGGTGAAGAAATCGGGCAGGCCGGGGAAAAAAGTCAGCGTTTTGCCCAGCTCTTCCAGGCGTTTGTTATCCACATGCTCCGGAGCGAGCTGGTCGAGCAGACATTTCAGATAGGCCAGCTCCGCGTCCCATTTCTCCGCTTTCGCCATGCCGTTGCAGTTTTCCCAAAAGAGACGGGAATTGATGCCAAACTCGGGGAACAGGGCCTCATCCTGCATGTAATGGGGACTCAGCGTCTGGTCGTAGTCGAAAACAAGGGCAATGGTGTTTTGAGGAACGGACATTAAGGAAGGGCATATCATCATGGATAGGCCGGATGACATCAAGCCCAATCACGGGAAGTTGTGTCGAAAAATTCACAAAAAGAGAACTTCGTGAAAAAAGAGGGAAACTTTTTCAGGCTTCGCGTGTTTGTTCTTGCAGACACGGAGATCATCTTTAATTTTTCTGTATATTATGAACAAGGGTATTGTCATGGGAGCGCTGGGCGGACTGGTTTTTGGGGGCGCATCGGGTTATTTTGTCGCGGACAGCGGAGATTCCGGTTCCGGGAAAACAACGACGTTGACGGAGAGTATCGTCAATTCCCAGCGTCCGCCGAGATTCGGCGTGTCCTCCTCCACTCCCTCGCCCGTCCATGCGGAGACGGCAAAGCCCCGGGCTGCCAATGTCGAAGAGGTGCTGAAAGAGCGCAACTCACTCAAGCGCGTGGCCGCGCTGATGGAGTACTATAATTCCCTGACTCCCGAGCAGCTGATGCTTGAGGCCAGGAAACTGTCCTCCCTGTCCTGGGAGGACCGGATGGTCGCCTCCAAGCTGTTGTTTTCCAAATGGGCGGAGACGTCTCCCCGGCAGGCCCTTGATTTTGTCAACAAGATGGGCTTCCGCGGCGGCATGGACCGCATGACTGTCTTCCAGTCCTGGAGCGCGCAGAATCCCGAAGCGGCGGCGGCCTACCTGAGCGAAAACAGGAACAGTATGGACCGCGGCTCCTATGGCTTCGTCGCCGGAGAATGGGCGCGGCTCAATCCTGAAGCGGCGCTGGCCTGGGCCAATACGCTGGACGGCCGGAGCAAGCAGGACGCCCTGGCCTCTCTCTTTGCCACGTATGCCGAGAGCGACCCCATCCAGGCCGCTCAAAAGGCGCTGGCCCTCGGAGACGAGGCTCTCAAAGACTCGCGGGTGCTGGAGGGAATCGCCAGAACCTGGGCCAAACAGGACTGGGATGCCGCCAATGCGTGGATCAACGGGCTGCCCGTCGAGCAGCAGTCCTCCGCCCGCCGATCCGCTCTCGAGCAACTTGCCGCTACCGACCCCTCCCGGGCGACGGAGGAAGTGCTGAAGCTCTCCTCCGGAGAAGAGCGGGACAACTCCATCGCCGGAGTCGTGCGCGCCATGGCGATGGAAAATCCGGCGGAAGCGGCCAATCTCCTGCTGAAATCCTCTTCCGACAACGTTTCCCGCAGGAGCATGAACGACGTCGTGTCGAGCTGGGTTTATACCGATACGGAGGCGGCCAAAAACTGGGTGAACTCTCTCCCCGCCGGCAGCTCCAGGGACAGCGCCCTGACGACCTACGCGATGCAGACGCCCTCCCGGAACTATCAGGAGACTATCGAAATGGCCTCGGGCATCAGCAATGAGCGCAATCGGGAATGGGCTGTGAGCAGCGCCGTGCGCAACTGGATGAACGACGACCCTGCCGCGGCCAAAAGCTGGCTCGACAGTTCCAATCTCTCAGACCGGACCAAGGAAATGATCAATGGCACGGGCCGCTCCCAGAGAATGCGCGGCATGAGAGGCATGGCCCGCTGACGCGCGCTCTGGCTCCTTTTTTCAACAATCCCCGAAGAGGCGAATCATCCGCTCCTCCGGGGATTTTTTTGCCTGCCTGTTCCTGCGGGAAGAAAAATCTACGGAAATCCGAAATAATGCCCCAAAAGGGAAGTTCTGAAAAAAATTCTCTTGACCCAAATCAGGCGTTCACGCATGACCTCACTCATCAAATGTCTCCGGCCGTACGTCCGGAGCATTGCAATGTATTAGCTTCCCTATGAAAGACACGTTGTTGCTCGTCGCTTATGTGCTGGTTCTGATCGGACTGGCCGGATACGGTTTTCACCGTTTGGTCACGATTTACCTTTTCATCAAAAATTTCAAAAAGGTACCTCAGCCGAAGAGGATATTCTCTGATGAAGAGCTGCCTTTTGTGACCGTACAGCTGCCGGTTTTCAACGAGATGTTCTGCATTCAGCGTCTCGTGAAGTGCGTGGAAAAGCTCGACTATCCCAAGGAAAAGCTGGAAATCCAGATTCTGGACGACTCCACGGATGAAACGACGGATCTTTGCTATGCCGAAGCCGAGCGCCTGCGCCAGGCCGGCTTCCACGCCGTGTGCCTGCATCGTACGGACCGTACCGGGTACAAGGCGGGCGCTCTTGAAGCCGCTACCAAGGTAGCCATGGGCGACTTCCTCTTTATTCTCGACGCCGACTTTGTTCCTGAGGCTGACGTCCTCCGCAAAACGATGCACTACTTCTCCGACGACAAGGTCGGTCTTGTGCAGACCTGCTGGGGGCACCTGAACTGGGACAGCAACGTGCTGACCCGCATCCAGGCCATCTTCCTTGACGGTCACTTCCAGCTTGAGCAGACGGCCCGCAACCGCAGCGGACGCTTCTTC
Organism: uncultured Verrucomicrobiales bacterium; assembly: GCA_964576595.1. Classification (GTDB taxonomy): domain Bacteria; phylum Verrucomicrobiota; class Verrucomicrobiia; order Verrucomicrobiales; family Akkermansiaceae; genus CAZNVW01. The sequence continues at coordinate 3,181 of CAZNVW010000028.1, read as the reverse complement.
ACCTTCAACGGCACCGCCGGTATCTGGCGCAAATCCGCCATCACCGAAGCGGGCGGCTGGGAGCATGACACTCTGACCGAAGACATGGACCTCAGCTACCGCGCCCAGATGAAGGGCTGGCAGTTTATTTTCCTTCGCGACGTCATTTCTCCCGCGGAACTGCCCATGGATATGGACGGCTTCAAGTCCCAGCAGCACCGCTGGACAAAGGGCTCCATCCAGGTCTGCCAGAAGATGCTCTTTACTATCTGGAAGTCCAGCGCGCCCCTCAAGGCCAAGATCGAGGCGACCTCCCACCTGACCTGCAACTACTCCTACCTGTTGCTGATCGTCCTTTGCTTCCTGCTCTACCCGCTGACCATCAACGACACCATCGGGCATGTAGATAGCCAGATGTTCAAGATCGCCAACGGTCTCCTGTTCTTCTTCGCCTCCATCTGCGTGTGCCTGTTCTACATCGTCGGGCAGATCGCCGCCCACCCCGAGAGCTGGCTGAAGCGCATCATCTATCTCCCCTTCCTGCTCGCGCTGGGTATCGGCATGGCCGTCAACAATGCCAAGGCCGTGCTCGAAGCCGTCTTCGGCTTCCAGTCCAGCTTTGTCCGCACGCCCAAGTTCGGCGTCAACCAGGGTGACAAGGTGAAGGCCGTCGCCAAGAAAAAGTCGAAGTACAAGGCAATCAAATCCTTCCTGATTCCGTTGATCGAGCTCGGATTCGGCCTGTTCTTCCTGTACATCATCGTCCAGGTATTCAGAAACGGCTATACCCTCTCCGGTATCCTGCTTCTGCCGTTCATGGGCTTCTTCTACACCAGTTTCAGCTCCTTCGGCCGCATGCTGGCCGCCTGCTTCTCCCGTGAGGAAAAGGCCGCGCCCGCCGTGCAGAACGCGGAAAACTAGGATCTGTCTCTTTTTTGCCTTCCCTTTTCCAGCCGATTGTTGTTTATGAGAACATTGTCGTGCCTGCAAAAAAGGATTTCCTGTAAAGCCCTGTTCAGGAGCGCCGCGGCGCTCCTGTCCTCTTTGGCTCTCTATTCATGCGCCTCTTCCTCGGGAGTGGCGCATTACGCCGTTACGGATGGCGTCGTGGTCAGCGTGCCCGAGCAGAAACTCGCGGTTATGCACAAGGGGGAAATCGTGAAAACCTTTCCCATTTCCACCTCCAAATTCGGCATAGGCGACGGGAAGGGCACCAATCATACGCCTCTCGGCAAGATGACCGTCGCCCAGAAGATAGGAGGGGAGCAGCCTCTGGGGATGGTCTTCAAGAGCCGCCGCCCCACGGGGGAAATACTGCCGCCCAACGCCAGGGGGCGCGACCCCATCGTCTCCCGCATCATCTGGCTCAAGGGGACGGAGAAATGGAATCGTAATGCAATGGCCCGCTATATCTACATCCACGGGACGACCGAGGAGTTTCGCCTGGGCCGCCCGGCCAGCTACGGCTGCGTGCGCATGAGATCCCGCGATGTCGCCGAGCTGTACGACGCGATCGCCCCCGGTACGCCCGTCGTCATTGAAAACTGTACTCTTGACCGCTCTCTGGCCTATACGCAGGCTTCTCAGGGGCGGAACGAAGGGTGAATAAAAGGGGCTGACGGCCTCTTGTAAAAACGTCATTTACAGACCGGACGGGACAGGGGCGCATTTTCGGATTTACGAATCTCTGGCGGCGGGGCAGAATGTGCCGCCCTCTTTTTTAATATCGTGTCCTCCTATTCCTATCCCATCTCCGTCACCTTCGATCATCAGCTCCGCTTTACCACGGGCGTTTTTGAGCGGGACAATGCCGTTCTGGCCCAGGTACTGGAGGGAACGGGGCAGGGGGCGAGAGTGTTTGTCTTTTTGGAGCAGGAAGTGGCCGATGCCCATGCCGGACTTGAGGGGAAGATACGGGACTATATTGCCGAGCGTTGTCCGCTGATCGAGTGGCGGGGGCTGCACTGCCTCCCGGGAGGAGAACGGGCCAAAAATGACGAAACTCTGTTCAGACAGGCGCTTGATTTGCTCCGGGAGTCGGGTCTGGACCGGCACTCCTGTGTGCTCTCCATCGGTGGCGGGGCTTTTTTGGATATGACGGGGTTTGCCACGGCAGTCACCCATCGGGGGCTGCGTCTGGTGCGTTTCCCGACGACGACATTGTCTCAGGATGACTCCGGCGTCGGAGTCAAGAACGGGATTAACGCCTACGGCCTCAAGAACTTTCTCGGTACGTTCGCCGTTCCGTTCGCCGTCATCAACGATTTTGCCTTTCTTGACACCCAGCCCGAGCAGGGCAGGCGGCTGGGGCTGGTGGAGGCGGTCAAAGTGGCCCTGGTCAAGGACGCCGAATTTTTTGAATGGATGGAGAGCCACGCCGGGGAGCTGAACGCGCTGGAACCCGCCGCCTTTCACACGGCCGTGGAGCGTTCCGCCGTACTTCACGCGGAGCATATCGCCTTCAGCGGAGACGCGTTTGAAATGGGGAGCAGCAGGCCTCTGGACTTCGGGCACTGGGCCGCGCACAAGCTGGAGGCTTTGTCCGGCTTTGCCCTGAGCCACGCAGAGGCCGTCTCCATAGGCGTCGCCATGGATGTACTGTACTCCACCTTTTGCGGCTTGATGGAGCCGGAGACCGCCATGAGGATACTGCAGCTTTTGGAGGATCTCGGCATGCCTCTCTGGTCTCCCTGCCTGGCGTGGAAAGACGACCGGGGCAGACGGCTCGTTCTCGACGGGCTGGACGAGTTTCGCGAGCATCTCGGAGGCTGTCTGACGGTATTGATGCTGACTGCACCCGGACAGGCGCAGGATGTGCATGAGATCCGCCATGAGCTGGTGGAGGAGGCCATTTCCTTTTTGGCCGCCCGCGCCGGAGAGGAGGCTTAGAGTTTATCCCTCGCCTTTATCTTGACAGGGAGGGGCGGGAGATGTTTATTGGGAAAATAATGACTATCGGGTTGAAGTTTTTTTCTTTTTTTCTCCTGGGGCTGGGGGGGATGTGGAGTTCTTTTGGGGCGGATTTTGCGCCGGAGATCAAGGACGGCAAGGTTTGGACGACGCCTCTTTCCGATTTGGAATCGTTGAAGGGGCAGCGTTTTTCCTGGGTGGCCAAAAATGAGAAGCTGCGCATACCCAAGCCCGCGTTTACGCTGGGCGCGCTCAAGACGGGGGAAACTCTGATGGAGCTGAAGGAGGGGAA
>CAZNVW010000027.1:0-19768 GCA_964576595.1 uncultured Verrucomicrobiales bacterium | reverse complement strand
GTCAGCGCCCATCATCATGCCAAAGCTGTCCTTGGTGAAGCCGGGCGTACTGCCGCTGCCGCTGATGTCGTTACGGCCGCCAATCGCGCTGATCCAGCCATTGTACTCTTCAGTACCAAGCTGGGTGCCGGGAGCATGCAGCCCCAGGATGGCGGCGCGATCGCGCATCGTCGCAATGTGATCGTTCCATTCCAGCATCAACGCCGTCGGGAGGACATAGTTTGACGAACCGCTCAGAGAGTCGATGGCACGGATGGCGGCATCATAGGACTTGGAAACATAAAGCTGATCCATAATCCCGCTGAGGGTTGTGTTGGACTGTCCATTGATGGTGCCGTTCTTGCTGTAGTCCTTGTCCACCTGGTCAAGAACCGAGCCGAAGGAATTGGAAGACAGGCTGGCGAAGGTCACATCGTTGCGCGAAACAAGGGCGCGAATCGAAGTCGTCGTGGTGTCGCCGACCAGTTCCTCCATCTTCAGGTCAAGGAAGACATACGGATTCTTGATATCAAAAGCATCTGCGGCGTTTCCGATCGGAAGGTTCGCATTCAGCAAGTTGACGGAGACGGGAGCATTCTGGGACCACCGGCCTGCGATCAGGTTGAGATCAAAGGTGTTTTTGTTGTCTCCCAGGACAATGCCGCCGTTCACCGTGAATCCGGTGCTGGCAGAGCCGGTGCCTGTGACGCTGGCGTCCATGAGAAGAGTAGCGCCGTCCATGCTCATGCTGTTTACATTCAAGCTATGTCCGGAGTTGCTGCCCGTCGTCTTGAGAGTGCCATTGCCCAGATTCAGCGTTCCCAGATAAACGTCGCCCCGGGTTATGTCCATACCCAGGAGAGCCCCCTTGGAGACATTTACCGTAGCGGCGCCAGCCTGTACTCCATCAAGAATCAGAGAGCCTTCCTTGGCGTTCATGGAGCCTTCAAAAGCGGAGAACTGATCCATGCCGGCCATGGTCAGCGTCCCCGTGCCGGCCTTGTTGAACACGCCCTTGCCGCTCAGGCCGCCATAATAGGTTCCCGTTCCGGAATCCTTGATATCGGAGCTTCCCACATTAAGCGTATCCCCCTGATAAGTCAGGTTGATCGTCGTCGCAATGGAGCCTTTCTCGGAAGATACCAGAGATTTGACCGTCTGGACCCCCATGATATTCATTTGAGTCTGTTGCTGAAGCGCCTCATCTCCTTCGGGAACAACGCCGCGGAAATCAAGTGTCGCATTCTTGGACAGAGTATCTGTAGTCGTCACATTAAAGACGGCACCGTCACTGACAACGTAACTGCCGAAGAAATTATCTTTAGCGGCACGCACAGTGGAGTCAACTTCGTCCACAGACAAGGTAAACCGAGTGCTTTGTCCCACAATGACAGAGCCCTTTCCGGCAAAGGAGCCGTTGAAAGTACCGGCATTTCCGTTTTCTCCGCTCAAGGTCAGGGAGCCCTGTTCCATTCCGGTATTCAGGATACCTCTGCCGGAAATTGTCCGTACTGTCTGAGCCGTGTTGGTAAGATCAAGCTGTCCGACGGCGCCCGTATTATCGTTTCGGTTCAGCTCAAGAGCCGCCGAGGAGATTTTCCCCTCATTCGCGACGACCAGAGAGCCCTCGTTCACGATGGTTTTACCGCTATAGGACGCGCTAAGATCGGAGATGAGAATAAGATTTCCCGCGCCCGTTTTCGTCAGATCCCCCGCCCCGCGGACAAGGGCGTTGAAGATGTAGCCCGTGCCCACTTCCGTCTGGGAGCCTGCTCCCGCCGCGACGTTAAATGTCAATTTGGCTCCATTCAGGTTAAATGTCGTCGTGGCATCCTGTATAAGGTGCACTTGATTGGCGATAATCAGCTCGCTGCCGTCCTGAAAATTGATTGTACCGCCAAAGGCGATTTCTCCACCCAGGACGAAACTGCTCCCCGCTGCACTGAAAATATTCAGCCGGTCGTTTGAGCCCATGCTCAACAGTCTGCCTGTAATACCAGCCACATTGAGCGCTTCGGAAGCATCCAGAGTACCCAGATCATTGACGACAATATCGTTCACGAACATGCCCGTCATATCGGAGCCGAGTCTGAGGAAGGCATTGCGGCCCGCATTGGCGGGTGTCGTCTGACGACCGTTCAGAATAACTCTGCTTGAGTTGATCAAGCTGTTGTTCCTCTGCAGAATCAGCGTGCCCTGATTGACGTATGTATCGCCGTTGTGCCGGGCCTGATAGCTAGCGGCCGGATCTTCATACCCGTTGATGGTCAGGTTGCCGGAACCGTCCTTGATAAAATTGGACGTATATTTGCCGCCGCCGTCCGTAATGGAGCCATACAGCACTACATCGTTGGCAAACTCGACCATGGTCGTCCCCTGCGCGATGGTGGCAACGACGTTGTCTATAATTCTGGGCACTGCCGTTATGACTTCATAATCGCCGGTAACAAAAGTGGCGGACGCCATGCCCGTGGCATTGTTTGTATTCCCGATGACTATGTCCGTGTGGAAATCCTTCACATCCAGCACGCCTGTCCCATTATAATCGGCAGACAGGCCAAAGGCGGGAGCTCCATAAATATTCGCATTGGAGAAAGTCAACCGGCCCGTCCCAAGAGATCCGCTGACAATTTTGCCATCGGCACCCAGTGTTTCATTGGTCGCAACAAGAAGACCTTCGCTAATGGTTGTGCCACCCGTGTAGGTGTTTGCCCCGGCCAGGGAATAACGCTGGTTGTCACTGTAAATGGACAGATTGACCCCGCCATTTCCGGAGATAACGCCTCCAATGGTATAGTTGTCCCGGTAGGTAGTCCATCTTTCCGAAGAAACAGGCGTCGTAAGAGTCAGTGTTGTACCGTTTTTCAACTCAAAACCGCCTTCATACACAATCGTATCGGGCATCACGACGGCCGCGTTTTCATCATATTGGGAGAAATAAACATTGCCCCCGTTGGTAAGTACAAAATTACGGCTGCCATTGACTTTGACGTCGCTTTCCGAGTTCACTTCAATACGGGCGTTGTTGCCCAGTATCAAATTGTCGATCTGCAAATCCTCATCCACGCCCCCGCCGATCAGAAGAGTTCCGTTATCCTTGATTTCAACGCCCTTTTCGAACTTGATGCCGCTGCCCTGAATATTCAGGATGGCGAAATCGCTCAAGGTCACTTTATCATAAAAAACACCATTCTGGGCATCCGCCCCGATATACAGGGTACTGACCGAGTTGCCCTTGTCCGTCCATCCGGACAAATTGACTTCTCCGCTGACAGAGAAGTAGGAGCCCAAAAAGGTCAGCTCCCCGCCCGTCTCCGCCGTGATCCCTCCGGAGAAGGAAATGGGGGAGTCTTTGGTACCGCTCGCATAAACAATAAGAGATCCATTCCCGGACAGGTAGATACCGCCATTAAAGGCAATGGACTTGTACCCGTATCCCGTCATAATATTTCCCGCCGAATCGACCATGTCTTCAATGGCGAGCGAGCCAGCGTTGGTAATGTTGATCTTGGTATTGACGGAAACGGTATTGGCCGTCTTGAAGATAAGAGCGCCCGCGTTTGAAATATTCAGGGCGGCATTGGGGTTGCCGCCGCCATTCATCGTAAAATTGCCTTTTTCGTCGGCAAAGACGATGGCGGAGGTAGCGAAGCCCTGCGCCCCGGTGTTACCGGCTTCAGTTGTCTTTTTGCCGATGATGTTCATCGACCCCGTGATAGTCAGATTGGCGACCGTACCGCTGGATTGGCCCAGAGGGTTATAATTCCCGTTCGCGCCCGGCTGTCTGCCGTTGCCCAGAATCTGCATATTCTGAACTTCGCCTTCCTGGTCGCGCTGATACCAGCTCTGGGCATAAAGGTTGACGTCCGACCCGTTCCCTCTGAACACCATGAATTCATTGAAGGTATTGCCAAGGTTGAAATTCAGGGTTCCGTTCATGTTGACTCCCATCTGGGACACGTAGGACCATGTGACCGGAGCGATCGGGTTGATCGCCCCGGCAAGCGGCGGGTGGGTGGGGTCGATGGGCAGGGACGCGGCGTACTGGGTACGGAATGTCAGGGAACCGGCAGCATTGATCGTATTGTTTCCGCCAGCCATGGTCTGCGTAGGACCGTTATTCCAGGCGCTCAGCGTAACCGCCTGCTTGAACATATAATAGGAACCCGCGCCCGCGTGACCATCAAACTGCCCATCCTCGTCTCTCACGCGGAAAACAAACGTATTGTCATTACTCGTCAGGAATGTTCCCTTGTCCGTATTCGTCACCCCGTACTGCTTCCGCTCTTCTGCGGTCATCGCATACCAGGCAAAAGACGAGCCTATGGCCGCGTCATTGGTATAGTAATAGTTCTCAATATTAAACGTGGCCGCAGAACTTGTAGCCAGAGAAGAGAAAAATGACAGGGCGCCTACAAAGGGCAGCAGACATAAGGGTAAGCGAGGTCTCATATATCGTCCTTTCCTACCGTTTTTTTCAGACAGGTCAAGCTCCGTTTAGTAAAAAGAGAGAAAACACGTCAAATGAAGGGAGATTCTTTCCTCCGATCTTTGTCATACTCTTTCCTCCTCATTCCTTTCCTGTCTGGAAAGGTGTTTCGCCGCCTTCTCCAGCGCCGCGTCTATATCGGAGCAGAGGTTAATCTTATGCAATTCTCCCAAAAAACCGGAACGCTTGAATATCTCCCGGGTGACCGAAGGAACCCCCGACATCATCAGCCTGATGCCGCGGTCACGGCAATAATACAGCAGGCCCCGGAGAACATTCAATCCGGTCGCATCCAGAACGGGGACTTCTCTCATGCGCAGAATAACGACGCGCACCTCCTCTCCCAGATTACTCAAAATCCGGTCCTTGAAGCGGTCAACCGCGCCGAAGAAAAAGGGCCCCTGCACTTCGAATACCTCTACGCCCTCCGGCACAATGCGCTCTTCAATGGGACGCAGCCCCGGCTCGCCGCCGTCTCCCGTCAGGTCGTCGGTGATTTTGCTGACCTCGCTAATGCCGGACATATGCCCGATGAACAGCAGCGCCGCGAGAATGACACCCACCTCTACCGCGACAGTCAAATCAACCAGCACGGTCAGCACAAAAGTAATGAGCAATACCAGAGCATCGCTCCGGGGCCCCCGCAAAATACGGGAAAAGGCCGGAATTTCACTCATATTGTAACAGACGACGGCCAGGATGCCGCCCAGAGCGGCGAAAGGCACGATCCCTATATACTTCCCCAGAGACAACAGGATCAGGAAAATGGTCAGAGCATGGATCAGACCCGACACGGGCGTTTTGCCGCCCGCCTTGACATTGGTCGCCGTCCGGGCGATAGCCCCGGTCGCGGGCAGGCCGCCGAAAAAGGCGGAGCCGATATTCCCCACTCCCTGTGAAATCAGCTCCATATTCGGCTTATGGCGCTTCCCCGTCATCCCGTCCGCCACAGTCGCGCTCAGCAGAGACTCAATCGCCGCCAGCAAGGCTATGGTAAAAGCGGGCTGGATCAGCTCGGACAATCGGGACCAGTCAAACCCCGAAGGCAGGGACGGAAGCGGCAGGGAGGACGGCAGGACGGGATACCTGTCTCCTATGGTCTCGACGGAAAGCCCCCCCATCCAGGCGACAAGAGTAGCCGCCAGCATGCCGATCAGCATGGCGGGCAGACGGGGAGCCCACTTCCGGCAGGCCATAATCACCAGCACCGTCAGAACGCTCAAACCGAGAGCCGACAAATTGACGCTGTCCAAATGGGAAAAATAACACCCCCACTTGGCAAGGAAGCCGGCCGGAATGCCCCCCGCCACTTCCAGCCCCAGCAGATCCTTGATCTGTGTGGAAAAAATAGTCACGGCTATACCCGATGTAAATCCGGTAACGACCGGGAATGGAATAAAGCGAATCAGCCCCCCCATTTTGAAGAGGCCAAACAAAATCAGGAATATTCCGGCAAGCAGGGTACTGACTAGGAGCCCGCTCACGCCGAACTTTGCGACTACTCCGACAATGATAATGATAAAGGCGCCGGTAGGGCCGCCGATCTGTACATTACTGCCGCTGGTCAGAGCCATCAGCGCGCCGGCGATGACGGCAGTCACCAGTCCCTCGGCGGGGCTGAAACCCGCGGCCAGCGCAAATGCCATGGCCAGGGGCAGGGCGACAATACCTACAGTTACTCCGGCGAGGAGGTCTTCCCGAAAGGTCTTTCCATTATAGGATTTCAGGGCGGTAAACAAGGCGGGCGTCAACGGTTTGCTCATATAAAACAGCGCGAGGAAAAAAGGAACAAGCGGCGAGCTTCTTCCTTTGGCCCGTCAATGGCAAGAGTTTTTTACTCCTGCTCCGCCCCGCCCCGTCAATGGGGAATAAATTTGAAACCTACGGAAAGCCACACGGGCAGGGCGACAAACGAGGCTATCGTCGTACAAACGACGATTTCCACTGCGACGGCGGGCTGCCCCCCAAAATGCCGGGCAATAATAATGGGCAAAATAGCGGAAGGAACCGCCGCCTGGAAAATAAGCACCCGCTTTAAAACAGGATCGACAGGCAGCAGCCAGGCCACCGCCAGGATGAATACCGGAAGGATGAGACACCGGGCGGCGACCCCTCCCAGGGATATTTTAAGGCTCCACTTGAACTTGCCCAACAAGTCGTACAATGTCGTACCCACCAAAAAGAGAGACAGGGGTACGGCGCATGCACCCAGCATTTGCAATGTGGAGCGGATGGGCATGGGCACCAGCACGGAGTCCAGCCTCGTCCAGACGAGAAACAGCCCCAGCATGACAGCAATGATCGGGCCTCTCAGCAGCAGGGCCGGGGAAAATTTTGTCGCTTCCGACATAACCATCAGTCCCACGGTCCACAAGGTAAACTCAAATCCCACATTATGGGTAAACAGAACGCCCATGGTCGGATCGTTCGGCCCGCCATAAAGAATGGCGACGATGGGGATGATAAAGAAGCTGTAGTTCTGAACTGCCGATGAAATGGCAAAAGTGCGGGCCCCCTGCCCTTTTTTCAGCCTCAGCAGCCTGGCGAACCCCAGACAGAGGAGGATGGAGCACAGGCAAATTCCGGCGCCTACGCCCGCCGCCTTCAGAGAATAGGCCGGGGAGCGCAACAGTTCGTTTCCCAGCATCCGGTCCAGAATGAAGCAGGGATAGCAAAGCTCAATCGCGATCTTCATGAACCCCTTGTCCATGTCGGGAGTCACCCAGTTCACCCGCCGGCTGACCCAGCCGACCACCATAATCAAATAGATCGGAATCGAGGCCAGCAGGGCGATGGTCACAGGAGAATTCATATTAACCAGGGACGAAAGGGCCAAAAGAGAAAAGTCCGGAGAAAAAAAAAGGTTCATGACAGGACGCCGTGCGAATTTTCAAGGGGTTGTGGCACTGCTAAGGGGAAAAGTCAATGTCCGCGACTTCCTCACGCACTTTCCGGCAAAAAAACACCCCTGCCGGCACAACATGCCGACAGGGGTAAAATCAGGGAGAGAGAGAAGGATTAATCTTCCGTGCTTTCCAGCACTTCCTGGACTTCTTCCTCTTCCTCGAGATCTTCATCTCCAGGCTGGGGAATGGGTTCCGCGCCTTCGGCGGGTTCCACCACAAGGTTGCGGTAGGTATGGAAACCGGTACCGGCGGGGATCAAATGCCCCATGATCACGTTTTCCTTGAACCCTTCGAGCGTATCGACCTTGCCCAGAGTAGAGGCTTCGGTAAGAACGCGGGTCGTATCCTGGAAGGACGCGGCAGAGATGAAGGATTCCGTTTCCAGAGAGGCCTTGGTGATACCCAGCAGGATGGGCTCGCCCTTGGCGGGTTCGCCGCCCTGCTCGACCGTCATCTTGTTGATGCGGTCAAAGGTCGTGCGCTCAACCTGATCACCCCACAGGAAGGGAGTGTCTCCGGGGTCGGTGATTCTTCTCTTGCGAAGCATCTGGCGGATGATGATTTCAACGTGCTTGTCGTTGATTTCCACTCCCTGCAAACGGTACACTTCCTGAACTTCGTTCACGAGGTGCTCCTGCAGGACTTTGGCGCCGCACACTTCGAGGATTTCATCGGGAGAGATCGGGCCTTCCGTCAGCTGGTCGCCCATGTGCACGCGGTCGTCCGCATGGACGATGATGTGCTTGTTCGTTCCAACCAGATGGTCTTCGTATTCACCGGTCTTAGGATCGGTCACGCGAATGACCTTCTTGCCGCGCACATTCTTGTCGAGGAAGGAGACCACGCCGTCAATGCGGGAGATGGTGCAGGCGTCCTTCGGCTTGCGGGCTTCGAAGAGTTCGGCGACACGGGGCAGACCGCCCGTGATGTCCTTTGTCTTGGCCACCTTGCGGGGCGTCTTGGCGAGCAGGGTACCAGCCGTAATGGTGGCTTTTTCCTTGACCGTCAAGTTGGCTCCGGCGGGAATGGCGTAGGAGGCGAGTACATTGCCCGCCTTGTCCTTGATGACTACGGACGGGTGCAGATCCTGCTTGTGCTCGGTGACGACCATCACCGTCGTTCCGGTTTCCTTGTCGGTTTCCTTGGAGACCGTAATGCCGACGATCATGTCCTTGAACTCGATCTTGCCGGATTTTTCGGAAATGACGGGGACGTTGTACGGGTCCCAGGTAACCAGGGTGGTTCCCTTTTCCACAGAGCTGCCGTTGGCCGCGTAAATGACGGAACCAATGACTACCTGATGGGACTCCAGCTCCTCGCCCTTGTCGCCGTGCAGGCTGATGACGCCGTTCTTGTTCAGTACGACGAAGTTGCCGTCGGCATCCTGTACGTAACGGAGGTCTTCGCTGAAGGCCACGCGTCCGGCGTGCTTGGTCTGAATGATCGGCTGCTTGAACGCAGTGGTAGCCGTGCCCCCGACGTGGAACGTACGCATGGTCAGCTGGGTACCGGGCTCACCGATGGACTGGGCGGCAATGATGCCGACCGCCTCGCCGATCTTCACGTCCTTGCCGGTCGCAAGGTTGAGGCCGTAGCACTTGGCGCAGCAGCCGCGGCCCGCTTCGCACGTCAGTACGGAGCGAATCTTGAGCTGCTCCACGCCGAGATTCTCCAGCTGGAGAGCCTGACGCTCGGTGATCGTGTCGTCCACATCGACGATGATCTCCCCGGAGACCGGATCCTTGATCGTCTCGCAGGAGACACGGCCATAGATGCGGGAGGAGAGAGAGGCGACTTCCTGGTCGCCGTCCGTAATCGCGCTGACGGTGATGCCGTTGGTCGTGCCGCAGTCTTCGATGTGCACAATCACGTCCTGGGCCACGTCAACCAGCTTGCGGGTCATGTAGCCGGAGTCGGCTGTCTTCAACGCGGTATCGGCCAGACCCTTGCGGGCGCCGTGAGTAGAGATGAAGTACTCAAGCACGGAGAGACCTTCGCGGAAGTTCGACGTAATCGGGCGTTCGATAATTTCCCCGCTGGGCTTGGCCATAAGGCCGCGCATACCGGAGAGCTGCTTGATCTGGGCCTTGTTGCCTCGAGCGCCGGAGTCCACCATCATATAGAGGGGGGAGGCGCTGGCGGCTCCTTCATTGTGCTCCAGCTTGCGATAGAGCGCCGTCTGGATCTTGTCGGAGGCCTGAGTCCAGATGTCAACGACCTTCTGGTAACGTTCGCCGTCGGTAATGATACCGTTGCGGTACTGCTTGGAGACCTTCTCGACTTCCTTGTAAGCGTGGTCAACTTCCTTGTACTTGTCTTCCGGGATCACCATATCGACAATACCGATGGAACAGCCGGAGCGCGTCGCTTCCTTGAAGCCCAGGTTCTTGAGAGAGTCCAGAGTGGAGACCGTGCGAGCCTTGCCGACTGCCTGATAGCACTTCCAGATAATTTCTCCGATCGCCTTCTTGGTGATATTCCGGTTCATGAAGCCCAGCTCATCGGGCCAAATTTCATTGAAGCGGACACGACCGCCGGTCGTCACGATTACCTTCTTGTCCTTGCGGCCAAAGACGGTGTCCTTGCCGTAGTCGGGGTTGCGGAGACGAATCCAGTCGTGATAGTTGATCTTGCGGCTGGCGATACCGAACTCCACTTCGGCGATACTGTCGAACAGAGGCAGGGAAGCCTGCTTTTCTTCGTTGTCGGCCACATCAAGGGCGCGGGCGAAGGTCAGATAGTAGGAGCCGAGAATGATATCCTGTGATGGAACCGTGATCGGCTTGCCGGAGGCGGGAGAGAAGATGTTGTTGGGAGCCAGCATCAATTGGCGGGCTTCCAGCTGGGCTTCCACGGAGAGCGGAACGTGCACGGCCATCTGGTCACCGTCGAAGTCGGCGTTGTACGCGTTACAAACGAGCGGGTGCAGACGAATGGCGTTCCCTTCAATCAGGACGGGTTCAAACGCCTGGATGGAAAGTCTGTGGAGCGTGGGAGCGCGGTTCAGCATGACCGGGTGTCCCTTGGTCACTTCTTCCAGAATGTCCCACACGATGGATTCCTTGCGGTCGATCATCTTCTTGGCGGAACGAACGGTGTGCACGTAGCCAAGCTCCTTGAGACGGCGAATGATGAACGGTTCAAACAGAACGAGAGCCATCTTCTTGGGAAGACCGCACTGGCTCAGCTTGAGTTCCGGCCCGATAACGATGACGGAACGGCCCGAGTAGTCAACACGCTTGCCGAGAAGGTTCTGACGGAAGCGGCCGCCCTTGCCCTTGAGCATGTCCGAGAGGGACTTGAGGGGACGGTTCGCAGCGCCCGTTACGGCCCGGCCGTGGCGGCCGTTGTCGAAGAGAGCGTCCACGGCTTCCTGCAGCATGCGCTTTTCGTTGCGAATGATGACTTCGGGAGTCTTGAGGAGCTTGAGGTTCTTCAGACGGTTGTTGCGGTTGATGACGCGACGGTAAAGGTCGTTGAGGTCGGAGGTGGCGAAACGGCCGCCTTCGAGGGGAACCAGAGGACGCAGATCGGGAGGAATGACCGGAAGTACGTTCAGGATCATCCATTCCGGGCGAGTGTTGGAGCTCAGGAAGCCCTGAGCCAGTTTGAGACGCTTGGACAGCTTGCGCTTGGTCTGCTTCGACTTGGTTGTTGTCATGGCCTCCTGAAGCTCGACGATCAGCGGAGCCAGCTCCACGCGCTTGAGCATGGTCTGGATGGCTTCGGCGCCCATGCCGGCTTCAAAGCCGTCGTCGCCGTACTCGTCTTCCGCATCGCGGAATTCTTCTTCGGAGAGGAGTTGTCCCTTTTCGAGAGGCGTGTCCTTGGGGTCAATGACGATATAATCTTCGTAGTACAGTACGCGCTCCAGCTGACGGGCGGTCATGTCGAGCATGAGGCCGATACGGCTGGGCATGCACTTGTAAAACCAGATGTGGGAGACGGGCACTTCCAGTTCGATGTGACCCATGCGCTCGCGACGAACGCGGGCGTTGGTGACTTCGACCTGGCAGCGGTCGCAGATCACTCCCTTGTGCTTGAGACGCTTGTATTTGCCGCAGGCGCACTCCATGTCGCGAGTAGGCCCGAAAATACGTTCGCAGAAAAGGCCGCCCTTTTCGGGCTTGAACGTACGGTAGTTGATCGTTTCTGGATTGGTTACTTCACCCTTGGACCAGGCGCGGATTTGATCCGGACTGGCAACGGTGATTGCGACCTGGTCGAAGGAGCGGGGCTTCTCGGTCGCCGTTTGGGATTCCCTGATGGGGGCGGAGTCGATCATAGTGGGGAAAATGTAAGGTATAAGGTAATTCTGCCGGGCCGGAGAGTTATTCCGGCCCGGCTGGGACTTTTAGAGATCTTCGTCGGAGAAGGAGATGCTGTCGAGACCGACATGCCCGATGTTTTTCGCGCCGGGACGAACGTCCAGGCAGAGGGACTGCATTTCCTTGATCAATACGTTGAAGGACTCCGGCGTACCCGCTTCGAGCGAATTGTCGCCCTTCACGATGGATTCGTAAATCCGGGTACGGCCCTGTACGTCGTCGGACTTCACCGTCAGGAGTTCCTGAAGGGTATAAGCCGCGCCGTAGGCTTCGAGAGCCCACACTTCCATTTCCCCGAAACGCTGACCGCCGTACTGGGCTTTACCGCCCAGAGGCTGCTGAGTCACGAGACTGTAGGGACCGACCGCACGAGCGTGGATCTTGTCAGCGACAAGGTGGTTCAGCTTGAGGAAGTAGGTGTACCCTACCACGACAGGTTTGTGGAAGGCTTCCCCGGTCAGGCCGTCATAGAGCGTGCTCTTGCCGCCGACACTGCCGTCCTTGCCGTCGCCGATCCAGGTAAATCCGTCAACCTTCTTGGCTTTGGACATGTAGTCCCAGATCTTGCCTTCTTCGATACCGTCGAATACGGGCGTGGCGATTTTGAGGCCGAGGGCCTTGGCCGCGACGCCCAGGTGAGCTTCAAGCACCTGTCCGACGTTCATTCGGGAAGGCACGCCCAAGGGGTTCAGCACGAGGTCAACCGGAGTACCGTCCGCGAGGAACGGCATGTCGCACTCGGGCAGTATCTTGGCGACCACGCCCTTGTTACCGTGACGACCGGCCATCTTGTCACCGACGTTGAGCTTGCGCTTGGCGGCGATGTAAACTTTAACTTCCTTGATGACGCCGGATTCGACTTCTTCGCCGGATTCAAGCGTATCGAGTTTGTGTTCGCGCTCCTGGTCGAGTTCTTCGAACTTGCCTTCAAACGAGTTGATGATTTCGAAGATCTTGTTGCGGATCGGGCTGGGCTCGATTTCGATATGATCGTGTACGAGAGCGAGCTTGCGCAGCAGAGTCTTGGTGATCTTGCGGTTCGACGGGATGATGATCTCGCCGGACTGTGCGTTGACCACGTCCAAGGGGATTTTTTCACCCAAAAGGATGTCGGAGAGACGCTTGGTGAGCTGCTCGATCAGAGCGTCAACTTTGCGCTTGTGCTCTTCGTCGATCTTCTTGAGCTTCTTGCGGGCTTCGCTTGAGTCGAAGCTGTCGTCGGCGCGGCGGCGTACGGAGGACTGGGTGGAAGTGCGGACTTCCATGACAATACCCGTGCAGCCGGAGGGCACCTTGAGGGAGGTGTCCTTGACGTCGGCGGCCTTCTCGCCGAAGATGGCGCGCAGGAGGCGTTCTTCCGGGGCGAGTTCCGTTTCAGACTTCGGAGTCACTTTACCGACGAGGATGTCGCCGGGCTTGACTTCGGCGCCTACGCGAATCACGCCGTCGTGGTCCAGATTCTTGAGGGCTTCTTCCCCGACGTTCGGGATGTCGCGAGTGATTTCTTCCGGTCCCAGCTTGGTGTCACGGGCCTGTACTTCGAATTCGGAGATGTGAATGGAAGTATAGACGTCGTTCTGCACCACGCGTTCGGAGATGACGATGGCGTCTTCGAAGTTGTAGCCGTTCCAGGGCATGTACGCCACCAGCACGTTGCGGCCGAGAGCGAGTTCGCCCTTGTCCGTGTTCGGGCCGTCGGCGAGCACGTCTCCGGCCTTGACAGGCTGGCCGCGGACAACCAGAGGCTTCTGGTTGATGCAGGTGCCGGCGTTGGAACGCATGAACTTGCGGAGCGGATAGACAAAAATGCCGCGCTCCGGGTCGGGCTGGACGCATTCGCAGTCGGACAGGAATTTCTCGTCCGTCACAGGGAGTTTGCCATCGGGAGTCGTAATGATGACTTCTGCAGTGGCGGCGGCCACAACGCCGTCGGCATCGGCCAGAACGACAGAGCGGGAGTCGCGGGCAGCCTTGCCTTCAAGCCCGGTTCCGACCAGCGGAGCCTCGGCCACGAGAAGCGGCACACCCTGGCGCTGCATGTTCGATCCCATGAGAGCGCGGTTGGCGTCATCGTGTTCGAGGAAGGGAATCAGGCCTGCCGCGATCGAAACAAGCTGTTTCGGGGACACGTCCATGTATTGAACCTGTTCCGGTTCCACTTCGATGAACTCGCCGCGCTCGCGAGCTGTAACGCGAGGAGTGAGGAAGTTGCCCTTTTCGTCGATCGGGTTGTTTGCCTGGGCGACAAGGAAGCCTTCTTCCTGGTCGGCGGTGACGTATTCGATCGTGTCGGATACACGGCCGTTGACTACCTTGCGATAGGGGGTTTCGATGAAACCGAACTCGTTGATGCGAGCATAGGTGCACATCGAGTTGATCAGACCGATGTTCGGACCTTCGGGAGTTTCAATCGGACAAATACGTCCATAGTGGGAAGGATGCACGTCTCGCACTTCGAATCCGGCGCGGTCGCGGTTCAAACCACCCGGCCCGAGGGCGGACAGACGACGCTTGTGCGTCAACTCCGCGAGCGGGTTGATCTGATCCATGAACTGGCTGAGCTGGGAACGTCCGAAGAAGTCGCGGACGACCGCGCTCAGAGCCTTCGGGTTGATCAGCTTGGAGGGCGTCATCAGATCGGCCTTCTGGTCGAACAGAGTCATGCGTTCCTTCACCAGGCGTTCCGTGCGGGCAAGACCGACGCGGCACTGGTTGGCCATCAGTTCACCCACGGCGCGGACGCGGCGGCTGCCCAGGTGGTCGATGTCGTCCACGATGCCTTCGCCCTTCTTCAGTTTGAGAAGGTATTTCATGGCTTCGAGGAAGTCCGTAGGAACCATCAGGCGCTCGTCGAGGCTGATGTCAAGACCGAGCTTCTGATTGATTTTGTAACGGCCGACGCGAGTAAGGTCGTACTTCTTCGGATCACCGAAAAGACGCTTGAGCAGGGTCCGGGCCTGGCTCGCGATTGCGGGGTCGCCCGGGCGGAGACGCTTGTAGATTTCCTTCAGAGCAGAGTCTTCGTCTGTGGAGGGGTCTTTTTTAAGCGTTTTGATGAGAACATCGTCCTGATCCTGCGTGATTACGTCGATCTGATTGATTTTGAAAGACAGGAGTTCGCGAACGACGCCCATGGTGAGCGGTTCGTAAGCCTTGAGCAGGGGAGTCGAGCTGTCCTTGCCGTAGATGTTTTCAAAAGTGATCTTGTTGCCAAGTTCCTCTTCGGTCAGGCCTTCGTGCAGTTTCAGCGATTCAATCGTATAGAACTGCTGAACGATTTCACGGTCGGTCTTGAATCCGAGGAAACGGAGGAACGTGGTCGCAAGGAACTTGCGGCGGCGGCGGCGGCGGTCCAGATAGACATACAGGAGGTCGTTCGTATCGAACTGGACTTCCAGCCAGGAGCCGCGGTCGGGAATGATGCGGAAGGAATGAAGAAGTTTGCCGTTCAGGTGCTGGCTCGTTTCAAAGCAGATGCCCGGCGAACGGTGCAGCTGAGAGACAATAACCCGCTCCGCGCCGTTGATCACAAAGGTGCCGCGGTTGGTCATCATCGGCAGTTCGCCCATGTACACCATTTCTTCCTTGGAGCCGGCTTCGCCTGTCAGAGTAAAATTGACTCGGAGAGGAATGCTGTAGGTTTCGCCGTTGCGAATGGCCTCATAGTCCGTCCGGGGAGTGTTGGGACGATCAGCATCGGCAAAACGGGATTCTCCGGGTTCGCGGACTCTTTTGGTTTCCCCTATCTCGTAATGCTTGAACTCCAGCTTGATGGACTCATCATAGCTGACGATGGGGAAGATTTCCTTGAAAACGGCCTGCAAACCGGTATCGGTCCGCTCAGCGGGTGGTGTATCCTTCTGAAGAAAATCGGCGTACGATTGAAGTTGGACCTCAATAAGATTGGGAGGATCGATAACTTCCTTGATATTCCCGAAGTAGGAGCGCTCTGACATGGGCTGCATTGATGCGGACAAAGGGTTTTGGTTTGCATCCTGGCGGCCCGGATGCGCGGCTTGAATTATTTTTGAGACGGCTAAAGCCGACCGGAACCACCTCCTTCAGGAGAGTTCTCCGGTCGACTCAAGAGTCTAGAGACAAGACATCTTGCGACAGCATCCGGGCATCCCGGAGCTGTCGCAAGATCGAGAAACTTACTTGACTTCCACCTTGGCGCCAGCTTCTTCAAGCTTGGCCTTGGCAGCAGCGGCTTCGTCCTTGGACACGCCTTCGAGAAGGACGGCGGGAACGCTTTCGACAAGCTTCTTGGCGTCGGCAAGACCGAGACCGGCCTTGACTTCACGGACGACCTTGATGCAGCCGATCTTGTTGCCACCAGCTTCAGTGAGGACAACGTCAAATTCAGTTTTTTCTTCAGCAGCTTCGGCAGCGGCGGCAGGAGCAGCAGCGGCGACGGGAGCAGCAGCGGAAACGCCCCACTTTTCTTCGAGGAGTTTTACGAGCTCGGCGGCTTCCAGAATGGTAAGCGTACCGAGGTCATCAGCGATCTTGTTGATATCAGCCATTGTAGTAGTGTAATTTAGGTTTCTGTCGCACCCGGGGGCACCCAGGCAATTCAGTTCTCCAGCCGGAGCTCCGACGAGGAACCATTTGGGTTTCAAGCTGCCGGAAAAGGGCAGCCATCAATTCAAATTTGTTTGTTTTTGTCAAGTCCTTATTCTGCGGACTCGCCACTTTCCTTGTCCACGTGAGCCTGGATGACACGGGCCAGAGCGGAGGCGGCACCATTGATGGTGCCGAGAACCATGGCCAGCAGGGTTTCACGGGAGGGCAGGTTGCCAAGTTCTTCGATCTGGGCGGCGCTGATGACAGCTCCGTCCAGGATGCCGACCTTGATCTTGCCTTTTTTGGCGGTCTTGACAAAGCTCGTAAGAGCCTTGGCAGCTCCGACGATGTCGGATTCACCGGTGATGAAGGCGGTTTGACCAACGAGGGAGTCGTCGATGGCCGGAAGACCAGCTTCAGCAAGAACCTTGCTCATGAAGTTGTTCTTGGCCACATGGCACTGGGCGCCAGATTCAGCCAGCTGGCTGCGCAGTCCGCCAAATTGGGGAACGCTTACTGTGGTGTAATCGAATACGAGAACAAAGGAAGACTTGTTGACCCGAGCCAGCAACTCGTCGATGATGATACGTTTATCAGGATTCATGTCTGTGCGACTGGTTGGAGATTAAAGCTTGATGATGGCGGAGTTGTCGAGCGGGATACCGGGGCACATGGCCGCGGCAATCGTCGTCGCCTGAATGTAGGCACCCTTGGCGGAAGCGGGGCGAGCCTTGACGACGGAGTCGATCAGGGCCTGGGCGTTTTCCAGGAGCTGGGCGTCTGTGAAGGAGAGTTTGCCGACAGCGGCGGAGATGTTGCTGTTCTTGTCCACTTTGTAGTCAACACGACCAGCCTTCACTTCGCGAACGGCTTTGGCGGGATCTTCCGTAACGGTACCGGTCTTCGGGTTCGGCATGAGGCCGCGGGGACCAAGGACACGAGCGATTTTGCGGACTTCAGCCATGGCATCGGGAGTCGCGATAGCGGCGTCGAAGTCAACAAATCCACCTTGAACCTTCTTGATCAGATCTTCAAAACCGACTTCTTCCGCACCGGCTTCGAGAGCGGCCTTGGCGGCTTCACCCTGGGCGAAGACAACCACGCGGACGTTTTTACCGGTTCCGTGAGGGAGCGCCACGCTGCCGCGAACCATCTGGTCGGACTTGCGGGGGTCAACGGTGAGATGGAAGGACAAGGTCACGGTAGGCGTGAACTTGGGAGCCGGGAACTTCTTCAGAGTTTCCACGGCGTCGGCCAGACTGTAACGCTTGTCGGACTGGACAAGCTTGGCGGCCTCTTGATAGCGTTTGCTGCGTTTTTTAGACATTTGAGTGTATTTGGCAGTGCGTTCGGATATGGTATCCTCCTGCTAATGATATTCTCGGGGAAATTACATTCCTTCGATTTCGATTCCCATCTGGCGGGCCTGTCCGGCAAGAATGCGGGCGGCGCGTTCCGGATCCTTCGTATTGAAGTCGGGCATCTTGGTGGCGACTACTTCCATAAGCTTGGCTTTGGTGAGTTTGCCTACCTTTTTCTTGTTCGGTTCGGCGGAACCGGAGGCAACGCCGGCGGCCTTCTTGAGAAGGATGCCCGCCGGGGGCTGCTTGGTGATGAAGGAGAAGGACTTGTCCTTGTATACCGTGATCACGACAGGAAGGATGTCACCGGCCTGCTTTTGAGTAGCGGCGTTGAATTCCTTACAGAACTGCATGATGTTGACACCGGCCTGACCGAGGGCGGGGCCCACGGGCGGTGACGGGTTGGCGGCGCCCGCAGAGATCTGGAGCTTGATGAGTTTTGCGACTTCCTTGGCCATAATTTTGCTTGTTAGCTAGAAAATTGATAAGAGGGTTTATTCGGCGGGTTCCACCTGCCAGTATTCGAGATCGACCGGGGTAGAGCGGCCAAAGATATCGACTCCGACGCGCAGCGTGCCGCGTTCCTGGTCGATTTCTTCCACAGTGCCTTCCTGGCTTTCGAAGGGACCATCGTTGACGCGGACTTTGTCGCCCACTTCGAAGGTGATCCGGGGGCGGGAGCTTTCGCCGCGCTCCACGATCTGGGCGAGCATGGCATCCACTTCCCTCTCGCGCATCGGCACAGGGCGGTCTTTTGTACCAGCAAAGCCGATTACGCCGTCAATGCCGAGGATGAAGTACCAGGCCTGGTTGTCCAGAGAGCCGTCTTCATTCAGCAAATGCATGTTGATGAGGACGTAGCCGGGGAAGAATTTCTTCTTCATCTCGGTCTTCTTGCCCTTCTTGACCTCGGAGACGACTTCCGTCGGAACGAGAACCTGAAATACGCGGGATCCCATTTCCTCGACTTCCACCTGACGAAGGATACGTTCGCGAACGCGGGACTCCTGCCCGGAAAGGACATGTACCACGTACCATTGTTTGCTGGGCTCGGGGATGCGAGACATAGGTAAATAAAAAAGAGAACCGAAAACGGGTTAGCGCACAAGCGCCACGATGCAGGCTACCAGTTTGGCAAGCACTACATCGAACAGGGCGACATAGGCGCCCAGGAGAACCATGGCCAACAGAACGACTGTGGTGGAACCAGCCAGCTCACGGTATTTCTTGAAACCCTTCGCCTTGGCATCCATGTCCCAAGGGAAGGAGGTTTTCATCAATTCGCCCTTTGTATCGGCGATATACTGCGAGATTCTGCGAAACATATGCTCTCTGAAAAAATGGCAGGTCAGGAGGGACTCGAACCCCCAACATTCGGTTTTGGAGACCGACGCTCTACCAATTGAACTACTGACCTATTAGCTTTGTTTGGTTCAGGATGCGCCCCGTTTTACGAGGCGCATCCTTTGACCAGAGATACAGATTCCTCTGCAACCCAAATAAGGGTTAATTAGTCGAGGATTTCAGCCACACGACCGGCGCCGACGGTACGGCCACCTTCGCGGATAGCGAAGCGCATGGTTTTTTCCATGGCGATCGGGGTGATGAGTTCCACCGTGATGGAAACGTTGTCACCAGGCATAACCATTTCAGTGCCTTCCGGGAGCTTGACGCAACCAGTCACGTCAGTCGTACGGAAGTAGAACTGGGGACGGTAGTTGTCGAAGAACGGAGTGTGACGACCGCCTTCTTCCTTGGAGAGGACGTACACTTCAGCGGTGAACTTGCGGTGAGGCTTGACGGAACCGGTCTTGGCGATAACCTGGCCACGTTCTACGTCTTCCTTCTTGAGACCACGGAGGAGGAGGCCTACGTTGTCACCGGCACGACCTTCGTCGAGCAGCTTGCGGAACATTTCAATGTCGGTAACGGAGGTCTTCTGCGTGTCGCGGATACCAACGATTTCGACTTCTTCCATCTTCTTGACGATACCGCGTTCGATACGACCGGTAGCAACGGTACCACGACCGGAGATGGAGAATACGTCTTCGACGGGCATGAGGAAGGGCTGATCGATCGGGCGTTCCGGTTCCGGAATGTAGGAGTTGGAAGCTGTCAGCGAACGGTTTAGCATGTCGG
>CAZNVW010000026.1:0-20206 GCA_964576595.1 uncultured Verrucomicrobiales bacterium | reverse complement strand
CCACCCTAATCCCGCTTAAACACGGGCAGGTCGAAGTCATCCGGGAAACCGACCTCAAACGCGCCGCAAGCAGCTTCGCCTCCCGCTGAAGGCGCGACCGCGACTAATGAAGAAATTATTCACGATCAACTCGAGATGTGTGATTCTCTGCCTCCTTTGCGTGACAGTAGTATCACTGCTGACCTGTCGGCTCGTGAAAATACAGCTTCTGGACAGCGACTCTAACCAGAGGCTCGCCCAGAGAGACTACCGCAAGCCTGAGGCCATCAAGGCCAAGCGGGGCCTCATCACCGACAGCCGGGACAACCTGCTCGTCAGCAACGTCTTCACCTGCAACCTTATCGCAGACAGAGTCCATCTGGACGATCCCCGCGTCGCGGCTCAAGGGCTCGCCTACGCCATGGCGGTCAGAACGTCCGAATGGCCCGCCCTGGATGAAAAGGGGCAAAACAAACTCCTCAAAAAGACCTACCGCAATATCTATCTGGACGTACTGAAAGACGACGAAGGGATAGAGCCCGACCGCATCGCCATCGTCGAAGACCTGCTGGCCCGCGCCTCAAACGCCCAAACGCCGGAGCAGGCCGAACAGGCTCAAAAAGCCGCCGTCCATGAGGATTTTGATGAAGAAGCGCTGAACAAACTCATCCGAAGCCATGAGGAATACGCGATCGACATCATCGCCCAGCGTCTCAAACTGAACAAACAGGAGCTGCTGGACAAACTCCGCAACTCCAAGCAAAAGCGCATCCCCCTCGTCCAGAACATTACCGAGGAGCAAATGGACATCCTCCAGAAGGACTTGAGAACCATGCACGTCGATGGCTTCACCTTCGAGCACAACGCCCGCCGCTGGTATCACATGCCCAAAACGCTCAGCCACGTCCTCGGCTATACGAACTTTGAGGGACGCGGCATGATCGGCATCGAGCGGAGCCTCGACCGCTATCTGGCCGGGCAGGACGGCTTCCGCATCTGCTTTACCGACTCCCGCGGCCTGCTCCTGTCCTCGTCTCTGGACAAACTCAAGCCGGCCGTCAACGGCCTCAACCTCAAACTGACGATTGACATGAACATCCAGTCGATCGTGGAGGAAGAACTGGAAGCGGGCATGAAGGAAATGGCGGCCGAACGCGCCGCAGTCGTCATGGTAGAGCCCCATACGGGCAACATCATGGCTATGGCCTGCCGCCCGGCCTTTGACCTGAATGAAAAGAACCCCGCCGAGCTGGAAAAAGGCGCGCTCAACTTCTGCACGCAAGGCGTTTATGAGCCCGGCTCCACCTTTAAAATAGTAGCGGTCTCCTCGGCGCTCGACTCCAAAAAAGCCACGCTCAACACCATGATCGACTGCGGCTCCAAAACATACAGCGAGGGAGCCATCACCCTGACAGACACCGCCAGCTACGGTATGAGAAGCGTCATGGGCGTCGTGCAAAAATCCAGCAACATCGGCACCTACAAAATAGCCAAGCGGGCCGGCAGGGCCATTGTCGTGGATCATTTGAAGAAATTCGGCTTCGGCAAAAGAACCGGCATCGACCTCTCCTCGGAGAGCGCCGGAGCAGTCCGGGACGGCGAAAACCCCGTCGATTTCTCCCGTATGGCCATCGGTTACGCGGTCGGCGTCACGCCCATCCAGATCGCCATGGCCTACGCCACCGTAGCCAATGGCGGCGTCCTGATGAAACCCCGCCTCGTGGAGCGCATCTTTGACTCCAACAACAAAACCGTCACCCCCGATCTGACCCGCCCGCAGGAAGTCTGCCGCGTCATCAGCGAAAGCGCGGCCCGCGACATGAAAAAAGCCCTGATGGCCGTCACGGAGCAAGGCGGCACCGGCACCCGGGGCCGCATACCCGGCTTCAAGGTGGGCGCCAAGACGGGAACCGCCCGGAGACACGTCGAAGGCAAGGGATATATGGACGGCCAATACACCGTTTCCTTCGCCGGAATCGTCCCTGCCGAAAAACCGGCTTTCGTTTGCCTCGTTGTTGTGGATAATCCGCGCACCACAAAAGTCAGACACTACGGCGGCACCGTCGCAGGCCCCATTTTCCAGAAAATCGCGGCCCGCACCGTCGCCGCCCTGAACCTGACTCCCACAGAGCCTCTCTCCGACTTTAAAGAATCCAACGACGACTCCCACTAGTACCGCCATGCTTCTCCGAGAACTTATCAATACGCTGACCCCCGTCAACACAGGGGGCTCCCTCGACACAGACCTCTCCGCCCTGACGGACGACAGCCGCGATGTGGAGGCAGGAGGCTGCTATGTCGCCGCCAAAGGCACCAAAAATGACGGGCACGCCTACATCTCCCAGGCCCTGGCCGCCGGAGCCGCCACCATCATCGCGGAAACCCCTGCGACAGAAGAAGCCCTCTCCGAAGGCGTCGCCTGGGTGCAGCTCGCCCATACCGACAAGGCCCTGCCCCGCCTCGCCTCCGCCTGGTACCACGCTCCCGCCCTCGACATGAAAGTAGTGGCCGTCACCGGAACCAACGGCAAAACGACCACCACCTATCTCCTCCATTCCATCTTCAAGCAGGTGTGGCACCGCGCCGGACTGATCGGCACCATCGTCTTCAACAACGGGCTGGAGAGCGCCCCCTCCACCCATACGACCCCGGGGTGCGTGGAGCTCCAGGCCCTGCTGTCGGAAATGGCTCTGAACGACTGCCGCGCCGTCGCCATGGAAACCTCCTCCCACGCCCTCAGCCAGAACCGCGCGGAATGCATCCCTCTCGACGTAGGCGTCTTCACCAACCTGACACAGGACCATCTGGACTACCACGGTACAATGGAAGCCTACTACGAGGCCAAAAAACACCTCTTTGACCTCGTCGCGGAAACGGCCGCGCAAAAATCCCTCGGTAAAAAGCCCTGCGCCGTCATCAACATAGACGACAAGACAGGAGAACGTCTGGCCGCCGCCTTTATCGGAAAAATCCCGGTGCGCACCTTCGGCTTCTCCGCCAGGGCCGAGTTCCGCGCCCTCCCCAGAATCATCTCCGGCAAGGGCTCCGAATTCGAACTCCAGTACAAGGGAAAATCCTACATGGTTAAAACGCCCCTCGTCGGGCGCTTCAACATTTACAATGCGCTCGCCGCCCTCGCCGGCGCCGTCTGCGCCGGAGTACCCGTGCGCGAGGCCGTCAAGGCCCTCTCCCAGGCTCCTCAGGTGCCCGGCCGCCTGGAACTGGTCGGCGTCAAGAGCAACATCCAGGGATTTGTCGACTACGCCCACACGCCCGACGCGCTGACCAACGTCTGCCGCACCCTCAAAGAACTGTGCAAGGGCCGTCTCATTACGGTCTTTGGCTGCGGCGGAGACCGCGACCGGGGCAAGCGCCCCCTGATGGGCAAGGCGGCGGCCGAGCTCTCGGAGCTCTGCATCATCACCTCCGACAACCCCCGCTCCGAAGACCCCGACGCCATCATACGCGACATCACCCCCGGTCTCAGAGAAGGCCGCTACAAAATCGTCCCCGACCGCAAAATGGCCATCCGCGTCGCCGTCGAACTGGCCCAGCCCGGAGACTTCATCCTCGTCGCGGGCAAAGGTCACGAAGACTATCAGGAATTCGCCACCGGCAAAGTCCCCTTCGACGACAAGGTCACCCTCCGCATGTGCCTGGAAAACTGGGGCCCCGTTTAAAAAACGCTTATGCTTACTCCCGCATCGCTCCTGCCCATCCTCCCCGCGACTCTGCTCTCGGGGCCGGAGGATTGCGCCCTGACGGGAGAAGTCAATACAGACAGCCGCGTCGAAAAACCGGGCTCCCTCTTCTTCGCTCTCAGCGGAGAACGCTTTGACGGCAACGACTTCGCCGCACAAGCCGCCCGGAACGGAGCCGCCGCCGTAGTCGTCTCACGCCCAGTGGAGGGGGTGCCCCCCCACTGCGCCGTCCTGCTGACGGATGATACTCTGGCCGCCCTGCAGGCACTGGCCCGCTGGCGCAGGTCGCTCCTCCCGACGCTGAAAGTCGTCGGCATCACCGGCTCAAACGGCAAAACATCCACC
Organism: uncultured Verrucomicrobiales bacterium; assembly: GCA_964576595.1. Lineage (GTDB taxonomy): Bacteria > Verrucomicrobiota > Verrucomicrobiia > Verrucomicrobiales > Akkermansiaceae > CAZNVW01. The sequence goes on along the minus strand of CAZNVW010000026.1, from coordinate 16,181 downwards.
AAGGACTTCACCCGGAGTGTCCTGTCGCGCAAATACCGCACCGTCGCCACCCGGGGCAACCTCAACAACCATATAGGCGTCCCCCTCAGCATCCTGGCCGCCCCCGCCGATACGGAAGCGGCCGTCTGGGAAATGGGCATGAACCATCCGGGAGAGCTCGCTCCCCTCTGCGGCATGGTGCAGCCGGAAATCGGCATCATCACCTGCATCGGCACCGCCCACATCGAGTTCATGAAAAGCAGGCAGGCCATCGCCGAAGAAAAAGCGACGGTCGCCCGCTGCCTGCCTGCGCACGGCTTCCTGCTCTACCCCGCCCAAGACGACTTTGCCTCCTACCTGGCGGAGAGCACCCGGGCAAACCTCCTCCCCGTCGGAGGCCCCGGCAGTCCGGTTCGGGCGGAAAACATCCTCCCCACGGAAAAAGGCAGCGCCTTTACGCTGATCGTAGAGGGGCTGGGCTCCATCGCCGCCTCCATCGACATCCCCGGGCGGCACATGGTCGGCAACGCCCTGCTCGCCGCCGCCGCAGGCAAATGCCTGGGCCTCTCCCTTGAAGAAATCGCGCAGGGACTCTCCGAGTCGAGCCTGACAAAAGGCCGCCTGCGCCGCTTCACCCACTCGGGCCATACCATCCTCGACGACACCTACAACGCAAACCCGGACTCCATGCGGGCGGCCCTCGACACGCTGGCCGCCACGCCCCTGCCCGCCGGAGCGCGCCGCATCGCCGTACTGGGCAAAATGGGAGAACTCGGCGAGTTCACCGAAACCGGGCACCGTCAGACAGGAGCGCACGCCGCCCAAAAAAACATCGACATCGTCGTCGCCGCAGGCGACCCCGCCCAATACATCAAAGAAGCCGCGGAAGGCTCCAGCAAAACACACGCCCTCTTCTTCCCGGACAAGGAACAGGCGGAACAATGGCTCCGTGAAAACCTCCTCCCCGGAGACGTCCTCCTGTTCAAGGGCAGCCGGAGCGCCGCCATGGAAACACTGATGAACCAACTCTTCCCCCCGCAATCATGATCCCTCTCCTGACAGACTCCCCGCCGGGCCTCAGACTTGCCCTGGCCTTCTTCCTCGCCCTGGCCTTCTGCCTTGTCTTCGGTCAGGGCATCATCCACCGTCTGATCTCCCTCAAAGTGGGCCAGCCCATCCGCTCGGCGGAAGAAGTCCACAAACTGGCGGAACTGCACGGCGCAAAAGCGGGCACCCCCACCATGGGCGGCGTCATGATCCTGGCCGGCGCCACGCTGGGCACACTCGTTTGCGGTCGGTGGGACAACCTGTTCCTCTGGCTCTGCCTCGCCGCCACCCTGGCCCTCTCCCTGCTGGGCTTTGCCGATGACTACCTCAAGGTACGCTACAAAAACTCCAAAGGCATCTCCGGCAAAACAAAACTCGCGGTACAGGCTCTCGTCGGCGCGGCCGGAGGCTCCATCCTCTACTACACCGGACACCCGGAAATCTTTATCCCCCTCTACGGCAATCTGTCCCTTGACGCCTGGCTCTTCATCCCCTTCACCACCGTTACGCTCATGGCCTGCTCGAACGCCGTCAACCTGACGGACGGCCTGGACGGTCTCGCTGCCGGCTGCACCCTGCCGACGGGACTCAGCTACGCCCTGATCGCGGCGGGAGCGGGCCTGATCTTCCCCCTCCACACGGTGAACCCCGGCTCCCAGGAAATCGCCGTCTTCCTCGTCGCGCTGGTGGGCGGATGCGTCGGCTTCCTCTGGTTCAACTGCTACCCGGCCAAAGTATTCATGGGCGACACGGGCTCTCTCGCCATAGGCGGCGGGCTGGGCATGGCCGCCATCTGCCTGAAACAGGAACTCCTGTTTATCATCATCGGAGCCATCTTCTTCATGGAAGCCCTGTCCGTCGTCATCCAGGTAGCCTATTTCAAGGCGACGCACGGCAAGCGCATCTTCCTGATGTCTCCCATACACCATCACTTCGAACTCAAGGGGTGGAAGGAAACGCAAGTATTCCAGCGGTTCTGGATACTGGCCCTCCTCGCCTCGGTACTCGGTCTCACCCTGCTCTCCCTCTCCTGACATGAACATAACCGGAAAAAAAATCGCGCTGCTCGGCGCGGGTAAAAGCGGCCTCGCCGCCGCGCGCCTCGCCGCCCGGCACGGGGGACTGCCTCATGTCTTTGACACCTCCGTCCGCCAGCCCGGCGAGTGGCCCGCAGACATCCCTCTGACCATCGGAGCGACAGAAAACGACGGCCGTGAATTTGACGCGGATATCGTCGTCATCTCCCCCGGAATGGAGTCGGACTGCCCCTTTGTCCTCTCCTTCTCCGAAAAAGCGGACGAACTGATGGGAGAAATCGAATTTGCCTACCGCTTTTATACGGGAAAAATCATCGGCATCACCGGAACCAACGGCAAAACGACCACGACGGAGCTCATCGAACGCATCCTGTTAAAAGCGGGTAAAACGGCCCGGGCCTGCGGCAATTACGGCGTCCCCTTCTCCGAAATCGCCTGCATGGAGCCCCAGCCCGAGTTCGTCTCCCTAGAGCTCAGCTCCTTCCAGCTCGAAACCATCCGGGACTTTCACGCCGACATAGCCGTCTGGCTCAATTTCGCTCCGGACCATATGGACCGCTACACCAGAGTCGAGGACTACAAGGCGGCCAAACTCCGTATCTTTGAAAACCAGACTCCGGCCGATTACGCCGTCGTCCGCGAAGGAGAAGACCTCCCCGCCCTGCAAGCGAAAGACCTCTCCTTCAGCTCCGGGAGCAACCGGACCGACCTGTTTTACAAAGACCACGGCATCCATGACTCTTCCGGGGAAATCCTCAGCCTGCAGGGGACGAAAATGGACATCAGGCACAACGCGGAAAACGTCATGGCCGCCCTGCTCGCGACACGGGCAGCAGGCATACCCCTCGAAGCCGTACGGGACACCCTGCTGCAATTCGCCCCGCCGCTCCACCGCTGCGAACTGATCAGCATCCTGGACAACGTGGAATACCGGAACGACTCCAAGGCAACCAACATCCATGCCCTGGAAGCGGCTCTCCGCTCCCAGACCCGCCCCGTCATCCTGATCGCGGGAGGCAAGGACAAGGGCCTGGACTATACCTGTCTCGTCCCCCTGCTCCGGGAAAAGGTGAAACATGTCGTCGCCTTTGGTCAAATCAAAGACCAGCTGTTCGACACCTTCCACGACGCCGTCCCGACGGCAATAGGCGGAACCCTTGAAGAAACCGTCCTCAAAGCCCGTTCCCTTGCGGAAAAGGGAGATGTCGTCCTGTTCTCTCCGGGCACATCGTCCTATGACATGTTTACGGGTTACGAACAACGGGGCGACGCCTTCCGCAACATCGTCCTTTCCTTCAAAATTTAACCCCGGCCCCCTATGAAAAAAACTCCCTCTTCCCAAACAAAACGAACCGTCACTCCCCCGACGCTGACAAAACGCTTCAAATCCTTTTTGGGCAAAAAAAACCAGTCCTCCCGGGATGACGAAAGAGAAAACTGGGACGACGACGCCCCCAGCAGGCCCCTCGTGCGCTTCCTGGTCGTCCTGCTCCTGCTCCAGCTGGTCGTCATTGGCGGCATCCTGCTGAGAGGCTACTTCACCAAAAACGGTCTGGCGTCTCCCACGGAAAAATTCCAGCCCCTCAAGCTGGCGGACTCCTCCGCAGGCGCAAAAGCCAAGCCGGCCGCGCCCCAAACTCCCGACCAGGCACCCGCCGCCCCCCGCGAACAACTCCCCGCCGCGACAGGCAGTCTCCCGGCTGGCAATCCCGCGACCGGAACCGCCGGACAGACGGCGCAGCCCGCGCACAACCCGCCCGCTCCCTCAGAAGTCGGCCTCATAGACGAGCCCGCCTTCGGCGCGGGAGAGACGCCGCAGCTTCCCGCCCCCACCTCTTCCTCCGCGATACGCTCCACCGCCACCAAACGGGTCACGCACCTCGTCCTGTCCGGAGACACCTGGGACAGCATCGCCCACAGCTATGGCTGTACCGTCCAGGAACTGAAAACCGCGAACCCGGGAGCCGTCCTGAGAAACAACCTCACCCTCGTCATCCCGCCCCCGCCCGGAGTCGTCCAGGCCGTCGTTGTGGATGAAGACGCGGCAGACGCCGGCGGCACCTACACCATCGCCAAGGGAGACAACCTTTACCGAATCGCCAAAAAGCACAAGACAACCGTGCAAAAAATCATGAAGGCCAACAACTTCACCGACGCGGACGCCCGCAGACTGAAGCCCGGCCAAGTCATCAAACTCAACTGATCCCCTCCTCCCGCGTGTCCTCCCGATTCTGCATCATCCTGATCTGGATAGCGGTCGCCGCCCTGCTCGGCGTCGGCCTTATCATGGTCACGAGCACCAGCGTCTGGACACTCGAAGGATCGGACTACAACATGCTGAGAAAGCAGAGCCTCTTCGCCGGAGTCGGCCTCGTCGGCGCCCTGTGCATCTCCTGCATAGACTACAACAAAATCCGCCCCTATATCTGGTGGATACTGGGATTTACCATCCTGCTCCTTCTGCTCTGCTACGTCCCCGGCATCAGAAAGGGCATCAACGGAGAGTACCGGTGGATAGGCGTCGGAGGGCTCCGCTTCCAGCCCTCGGAATGCGCCAAAATCGTCATGATCATGGTACTCGCCCACTGGTATGCGGAGCACAAGGAGGAGAACGCCTCGCTGATCAAGGGCTTTATCCTGCCCGCCCTGCTCTTTGGCTTCCCTCTGGCCCTGATCCTCTTTGAAAAAGACATGGGCACCGCCATCGCCCTGGGCGTCGCGGGCTTTTGCGTCATGTTCGCCGCCGGGGCAAAACTCCTTTACCTGGGCCTGTCCGCCCTGGCGGGCGCAGGCGGCTTCTTCCTGATGGTCACCTCCAATGAGAACCGTCTGAACCGCATCAAAGCCTTCCTGGACCTGGAAGAAAACAGACTGGGCTTCGGCCTCCAGCAATGGCGCGGCCTGATGGCCCTGTCAAACGGGGGCATGGGCGGCGTCGGCCTCGGAAACGGTGCGGAAAAACACGGCTATCTGCCCTACGCCCACACCGACTTCATCTTCGCGCCCCTGGGAGAGGAACTGGGCATGTACGGCACCATGAGCGTCCTGCTCGCCTTTGGCCTGATCGTCCTGCTCGGCATCATCCTCGCCCTGCAAATCAAGGACTTTTTCGGCAGACTGCTGGCGATCGGCATCGTCTTCATCATCTTCTGGCCGGCCATGCTCAACATAGGCGTCGTCACCGCCTGCCTGCCCAACTCGGGCCTGCCCCTGCCCTTCATCAGCTACGGGGGGACAAACCTTATCTTTACGCTGGGAGCCATAGGACTCCTCACCAGCATACAACGCTGGTCCGTCGCCCCTGCGGTTCCGGTCAAGGAGCCGGTCAAGCGACGCAACGCGGAAGACTTGTCCAACAACATTCGCCTATAACGCCATGACTAAGAAACCCCTCAGCCTCATCATCGCCTGCGGGGGAACGGGAGGCCACCTGTTCCCGGGCATCGCCGTCGCTCAAAACCTGAAGCAGAGGGGCCACCGGGTCACACTGCTCATCTCCGAAAAACAGGTGGACAGCCTGGCCTCATCCAAATACGGGGACCTGGACTTCCGCAAAATTCCGGCAATCGCGCCCCCCAAGCCCTACTCTCCGGCCATTTTCCCCTTCCTGAAACGCTTCTGGAACACCATTCGCGAATGTAAAAACATCATCGACGCGGTCGAAGCCGACGCAGTCCTCGGGATGGGAGGCTTTACCTCCTTCCCTCCCGTTTTCGCCGCGTCCCGCAAAAAAATCCCGGCATTCATCCATGAGTCAAACGCCATGCCGGGCAAATCGAACCGCCTGACCGCCCGCTGGTGTCAAAAAGTCCTGCTCGGCGTCCATGAGGCGGCCCCCTACTTCCCGCACAACGAGACCATCGTCACCGGCACGCCCATCCGCCTCGAGCTCGCCACCCGCACCCCGCGGGAGGAAGCCGCCCGCAACATGGGACTGAACCCCGCCCAAAAAACCGTGCTGGTCATGGGAGGCTCTCAGGGCGCGCGCAACCTCAACACGCTTGTCGTCGAAGCAGCCAAACTGTGCGAAGGCCTCTGCCAGTTTCTCATCATCGCCGGACAATCCGACCACGAGCGCGTCTCCGGCCTGGCAAAAGAACTGAAACACGTCAAAGTACTCCCCTTCTGCAGCGACATGGGCTCCGCCTACGGGTGCGCCGACCTGGCGATCAGCCGGTCCGGGGCCTCGAGCCTGACGGAACTGGCCTATCTGGGCATACCCGCCCTCCTCGTCCCCTTCCCCTTCGCGGCCGACGACCACCAGGCGCACAACGCCCGGGTCTTCAGCATCAACGGAGCGGCCGTCGTCATCCGTCAAAACGTACTGGACGCGGAGCGCATCAGCGCCTTCCTCCACAAAACGCTCACCTCCCCGGAGACGCTGGCGGCCATGAAACGGGCCTGCCGTGAAAACGCCGTCCAAAACTCGGACGCCCTGATCGCAAAAGCCATCGAAACCTTCGTTTCGCAGGCGGAGCAAAAGGATCGCCCGACCGAACCGCCTGCGGAAGAAGAGAAATAGGCCCCGCCTGATACTCGCCCCGCCTTCCATACAGCGCCAGGAGACACTCCCATCGCTCTCGCAATAAAGCGGGTGACGCGTCTCCCGTCGGAATGGCGCGTCTTGCCATTTTGCCCGTTTTCTGAATTCGCTTCTTTAGCGGAGGCTTTCCTGTTTCAGTATCCCGGCATCAATGATCTGGATGCTTGAAACATTGTTTGGAATGGTGGGAGAGAGACTCCAAACCACTTTCTTGTCGGGAGTAATTTCCATCACGGCGGGGCCGGATGTTCCCCCATGACCGCCCCAATTGCAAAAGACGGTATTCCCGTTTGGAAGACGCTGCACCCCGGCCACAAACCCCAGCTTCACATGAGGAATGTCGTTTTGATTAACTTCCCAGACAAGCGCGTTTTCAGGGGAAACCTCAATCAGTTTGTGCGCATCGCCACACGCGATAAGCGTATTTCCGTTTGGGAGACGTATCGCCACATAACGGCCTTCCTGAAACGTGCGGAGCAGTATTCCGGCCGCATCATACTCCATCGCTTTTCCTCCGTTTTTCTGCTGAGTGACGAGATAGGTTCCTTGCGGAGTCTTGCGTATCTGCCTGAAAGTACTGTGCGCACTCCCCAGATCACGCAATTCTATCACTTTAAGAACCTTGCCTGTTTTTCTATCTATTTCCCGAATAAAAGAGAGCTTGTCAAAACTCTCCCCGGTCAAAATAACTCCTCCCGGAAGAAGTTGACAACTATGCGTTTCTCCCCTTTTCCCCTCCCAAAGAGGCGGCGTCCATTGCCAGACAATTTCAGCCCCCTCACCGGACGCATAATCAGGCCTGATTTCCCGAATGCCCTGCTGTTTGACGGAGTGGAGAATATTCCCGTTGGGAAGGAGAATCGCATCGGACACCTCATCCTGAAAGGGAATACTCCATTCGATTTTCTGATTTTCCCCGACAATGGCGATTTTGCCGAGGCCGCAGCCGGAGACAAGAATTCGATGAGCGGCCTCCGCCCCGGAAAGAAGACAAGAGAACAGAGCCAGGAAAAAGATGACGATATATTTCACAGATACAAGTGTGTGGAAGAGGGAGACTGGAGACCGAACGCGCCCTCATCGGCATGACGAGGGCAGACAGTCAAAGGAAAAGCTCTTATTTTGAGTCAGGAATGGCAAGTAAAAATGACAGAATGTGAACCAGCCCCGTCCCATGAAGCACACTGACGGAAGAAAACCTACGGACAGTCGGTGAATATGAGGCTTGAATGCTAGCGCCCCAGCAGGTCGATGCCCATCTCAAGCCCTTTCCTTAACAAGTCCTCGCCTTTCCTGATGGACGGATCTTCCCCTTCCTGAGATTTTCCTTCCCCTTCCGGCCCCTGGGGCACAACCTGATCCAGCAGACGGTCCGCCGCCGATTCGGAAAAGTTAAGCACCTTCCGGCCTCCCGGGAGGAGACGGAACAGGCGAGTGCCTGCGGCGGCGACGAGCCTGCGAGTCAGATCCTCACGGGGAGACTTGAGCGTACCGCTCAACGTGACGGGAGCCCACAAAAGCCCCATCTTTCCTTCATTGCTCCCGGCGGAAAAGACGGATTCCTCCGCGCCGGGGATGCGAGCCAGCAGCCCCGGAGGGACTCCGACCATCAGCTGGCCCGACAAATTCTCCCCGCGTATCTCCATATTTCCCTCAATGCGCACCAGGCCCTCGCAAACCAGAAGAATGTCGTCCAGCTTCAGCACGTCGCCAGCCTTCACAAACCGGGTCCGGGCCGTACTCCACTCTATGTGGCGAAAACGGGACGTGGAGGTAAAAGCCGCCAGAGTATCCAGAATGGGCATGGAGGTCAGCACCCCCTTGTCCAGCGAGGCCTCTCCCTGATAAACAGGCTGACCCTCCCCGCCCGGCCTGACATTGCAGACAACACCGAGCTCCCCTTGTACGGACTTGAGCCACTGGGGCTTGAGCAGCTCGCTCAGAAGCACGCCCTGAACGACCATATTCAGATCCTCCGGCTGGCCCGTCTTTAAATTCCAGTCTCCTTCCACAGCCAGGCGCCCATTGCTCCCGACTTTCACCTTGAGGTCGCTGATAGACAACCTGTCCCGGGAAAGACGGATATAGGCGGCATCCAGCTCGCCCCGGGCGAAAAGATCGAACGGCAGGGAATACCGCCCTCCTTTCAGGGAGACCTTGACCGACTCCGCCCCGGTCTCCCGATTCAAATCGACTTTGACGCCCTCGAGAGACACCGTCCCGACAGGCAGCAGGAAATTCACATCCATGCCGTTCACGGCAACATGGGCGAACTCTATCCGATTGGGCAAATGAGACGCCCAGAACCCCGGCTTTTTCACCACGGCGACTTCCCCGGCAGCCTCCCCTTCTCCCTCTGCGGCAAGAGAGCCGTCTGGCTCCCCACCCGGCGCCTCCGAAGGCAAAGCAAGACCGGGAACGGCAATATCGGCGCGCAAGCGGCCTATCGTCAACTCGTTGATAAACACGACCCGGTCCCAGAGCTTGCCGTAATCGACCTCCACATCCAGCCCCTCTATGCGAGCCGACTGCACGGGGCCGTCCTCGCTGCTCAGCTCAATGGAATCCAGGCGAACAAGCCGCCCGTCCATCTGAATGGGAGACAACTGCACCTCGGCATGAGCCGCCTCTCCCACCTTTTTCTCCAGAAGCCCCCGAAACTCGGTCCCCCTCAGATAGGACCGGGCGCAAAAGTACCCGACAATCAAAGACAGCACAAAGAGAATCACGCAGACGATGACGCCCCTGAACAGCCATTTTTTTAACAGGCCGCTTTCCTCAACCAGCCGGACCCGCCTCTTTCTCCGTGATTTGGACATAACCCCTTCTTTAAAAAAAGAAGGGGAAAAATTCAAGTTCCTTTCCCTTCATAAAAGACAAATGTCGCTTTTTATAAAAGGTTTTCCTTTTCTGCGCCTCGCCTCGCGTGATACCTTTCGAACGATATATGCTGGAAGCCAAAAACATCTGCTTTGAAATAGAACGGGAGGACGCCCCGCTGAAGCTGCTCGACAATGTCTCCTTCCGCCTGGGAAAAGGACATTTCATGGCCATCGTCGGCCCTTCCGGCTGCGGAAAAACAACCTTGCTCAAAGCAATCGCCGGCATCCAGGCGGAGACGGATGGCCAGTTCGTCTGGAACGGCCGGGAATTCGATGAAAACAACGATTTCCTCCCCGGAGAAGTGGGCTACGTCCCGCAATTCAGCATCGCCTACGACCAGCTGACCGTAGATGAAAGCATAGAAACCGCGGCGAAACTCAAAATACGCTTTCCCAACGCAGACGACCGCAATGACGCCATAGACAAGGTACTGCGCGACACCGGTCTGGAAGCCATCGCCGACAGACAGGTCAAAATCCTCTCGGGCGGCCAGAAGCGGCGTCTCGCCCTCGCCATGGATCTGGTCTCCTCGCCCCGGCTCCTGCTCTGCGACGAAGTCACCTCAGGCCTCGACCCCCGGTCGGAGCGGGAAATCGTCGGACTGCTCCACGAACTGTCCCGCCACGACGACAGGCTCGTCATATCCGTCACGCACAGTTTGGATCACATGGAGCTCTACGACTCCGTCCTCGTCATGAACGAGGGGCGCATCGCCTACCACGGCAGGCCGGACACGCTGGCCCATTACTTCAACGTCAAAAAGCTGGAAGACATCTACCCGGTCCTCGCGCTCAAATCGTCGGCGAGCTGGAACGCCTCCTGGGAAAAGCACAAGCCCCCCTATTACGAAAAAATGGGACTGCTCCCGCCCGCGCCGACTCACGCCACAGACAAGGAAGCCACCGCCTCCCGGGAGCAGGAGCCGCCCGCTCCCGAAGACACGCCGAAGACGCCCTGCGCGGTCTCGCAGTTCTTCACCCTGCTCGGACGCAGAGGCAAAATACTATTCCGCGACAAATCCCAGCTGATGCTCCAGCTGGCGATGATCCTCCTCTTCCCCGTTCTGGTGGCCCTGTTCTCCTCAAAGGGGCAGGAGCCTATCAGCAAACTCTCCAGCTCGCAGGACGCGAACATCGTCCTCGAAATAGAACAGCGACAGATGGTCAACGAGAACCTGATGCGGGTAGGCTCCGCCGTCTCCGGCATCATCATGTTCGAGATCATCCTGCTCGGCCTGATGGGGTCAAACAACTCCGCGCGGGAAATCGCCGGAGAGCGGCTGATCCTGGAAAAGGAAAAATACGGCGGCCTCAGCCCGCTCGCCTATCTGGGCAGCAAAATCGTCTATCTGGGCATACTGGTCGCCCTCCAGTCCCTGTGGATGTACGCCTTTGTAGAATGGTTCTGGCCCTATCGGGGCGACCTGGCCACGCACGCCCTCTTCCTGATACTGGCCAACGCGGCCATGACCTCCGTCTGCCTGGGCATCTCCTCCGTCTGCAAGACGCCGGACCAGTCCTCCCTGCTTTGCATTTACCTGGTAGGATTCCAGCTCCCCCTGTCCGGAGCCGTGCTGGCCCTCCCCTCTCACATCGAAACATTCGTCCGCCCCTTCATCTCGGCCTACTGGGCCTGGTCGGGCAGTCTGTCAGGACTTGACCACTATGTACACAGTGCCGTAAAAGTAGTCGTGGATACCTCCCTCTCGGCAGGGAATATCTGCAGCGGCGTCCTGATCCTCCACATCCTCGTCGGCCTTGCTCTCGCCTACATGGGCGTCTCCCGCCGCCAGTGGAACTAACCCGTCACCCCCCTCTTCATCTCATCCCCTTATGGCTCGCAAATCATCATCCCAGGCCGGCCTCCCGCGCATCGGCATCACCCTGCTCCTCATCATCGTTCTCGGGGGCGCCGTTATCTTCCTCCTGGCAAAACGGCCGCAAAGCGAGGGAAAGGCGAACAACTTCCCCATTGAAGAATACATGACGCGCGGCTCCTCCCTGCGAGACAACCAGTATTCCCTCTTCGGAAAAGTCGAAAACAGGGAAATCACCGGCAAGGGGGAACTCATCACTCTGGTTGTCAAAAACGCCAAAGGGGAGGAATCCCGGCTCCCCGTCATCGTCCCCTCGACAACCAAGGGCATCAACCTGGAACGGGAGCAAAGCTACACATTCGACGTCATCGTCGGGAGCGTAGGCGATGCAAAAGGCCTGCTCATCGCTGAAAAAATCATCCAATAACCCCCTTTCGCCATGTCCCGTTTACGCCACCTCTCCCTGTCCCTGCTGTCGCTGGGGCTCCCGGCACTCTCTCCGCTCTGCGCGCAAGTGTACACGCCCCCCCCGGCCAGCCAGGGCGCGCCGCCCTCCCCGGCTCCGCAGCCCGCCCCGGCCCAGGGCAACGACAACTCCGAACCCAAGCCCTTCTTCGGCAACGAAATTCCCCTGCTCGACCCGACCACGGAAAACATCTCCTTTGCCGGAAAAACCTGGCCCCTCGCCGATACCCGACTGGTCGCCGCACGGTACGAGAAATATCTCAACGAGCCCGAAGACAACTCGGAGGACTCCAAAAGATACCGAAAGATCATCAAAAACATCATCGAAACCGTCTCCCCCCTCCAGCAGGAGGCCCCCGTGGACAAACTCAGAAAGGCCCTGAGAATGCTGCCCAAGGCGGCGGAATTCCAGGGAGACTCGGACCTTTGCCGCACGCTGGAGAACACCATCCACACCGCCTACATCTCCAAATCCGACATCAGCTCCAAGAAAAAAGCCATCTCGGAACTGGAAAAAGAGAAAAAACAGACAGTTTACAACATGGGCATGGTGGAAAAAAGCCGAAGCATCTCCGGCACCGCAGGCAGGGATCTCAAGGAAAAAGAGCAGAGTAAGCCAACCACCCCCATCACGGCGGAATATGTCAACATGACAAAACGCCTGCTCGAAATCGAAGCGCTCAAGAAAAAATACGAGGGAGAGGGAGCCCTGTCGTCGGTACAAAGCAAAATCCTCTATCAGTCCCAGCTGGTCAACTTCACGCTTCAGCGCCGATTTGAACATGCCAAAATAGGATGCTGCGTTTACAACATCATTTTCAATGACGGCGACAACAAGCTGAAGCTGGAAAAAGGCTCCGACGCGTCAAAACTATTCGGAGAGACCGTCGGCATGCCGCCGACCATCTCGACCATAGAATCTCTCTCCAACGAAGCCATCGGAGACAGCTACCGCTCCATCCAGGCCGTGCAGAACCTGATAAAGACCAACCGTCTGACCGCCGCCAACAAACGCCTCTCCGAAGCCTTCTATATCGGAGAATACCTCGAACCCGTCCGCACCTTCCCGTTCGAGGACAAACAGCGGCTCCTCAGCTATATCGACAACATGCGCGCGCTGAAGGGAGCCATGGAGGGGCGTGACTTCACCACGGCCAAAGAATATGTCGAAAAACTGAAAAAACAGTCGGACGACTTCAACCCGTCCATCGTCTCCCCCCTGATCGAGACGGCCATGCAGGCGAGCAACCTGCACCTGATGAACGCCCAGCAGGCCATGCTCACCAAAAACGACGAGCGGGCACAGTCGGAAATCAAACAGGCCATGTCCATCTGGCCCCTGAACCCCAAGCTGAACGACCTGTACACATCCGCCGCCAACGCCGCGGACATCGTCGTCGCCAAAAAAGACTTCGAACGCCTGCTCCGGGAAGAAAACTACAGACAAATCTTCCGCGACCAGTACCGCTTCGCCCCCTCCATTGCCGGAGATGCGCGGCTGGAAGACGCCTTCAAACAAATCATCACCAATATCACCAAAATAGAAACGGCCATGGGCAAGGCGGAAGAATTCGCCAAAATGGGCCAGCCCTACGCCGCCTGGGAGGAACTGCGCCTGATGCACGACCAAAAAGTCTTCTCCAAAGACCCCGAACTCGGCAACGCCATCGTGCGGCTCTCCCCCAAAGTCAGCGAACTGGCCGTCGCGCTGGAAACGGCCCAGTCTCTGGAAGGCCGGGGAGAAATCGGCTCGGCCCTCGCCTGGTACCTCAAGGCGAGAAATGTGTACCCCGGCTCCAAGTACGCCCGGGAAGGAATAGACCGCCTGATGGGCAAAATATTCCCCGAAAACGCCTGAGCCGGAAAACTGCCGCAAAACCGGAATTCATCTTTGACTTTTACCGTTGAATCTGTTTCAGTGGCGCACCCGCTTTTGAGCGCCGATTAACAACCAACGGGAAGAAGCGGGATACTGCGGCGCTCTTCTCACCAAAACCGCGCTTCCCTGAGACTAAGGGAAGACACCTTATACATCATGAACAATTCCTTGATCACCGAGATGGTTGACGCCGGGGTGCACTACGGTCACCAGACACGCAAATGGCACCCGAACATGAAGAAGTACCTGCTCAAAAGCAAGTCCGGCATTCATATCGTCAACCTCGAGGAAACGGTCCGCTGCATGGACAAAGCCGCTGAATTCCTCGCCGACCTGGCTCGCCGTGGCAAGAAGATCCTCTTCGTAGGCTGCAAACGCCAGGCCCAGGAACCCGTCCGCGAAACGGCTGAAGCCGTCGGACAGTTCTACGTCAACTACCGCTGGCTCGGTGGCACCCTTACCAACATCGCCACCATCCGCAAGAGCGTTGAACGCCTCCGCTACCTCGAAGGCATCGAAAAGACGCCCGAGTTCAAGAGCATGTCCAAAAAGGAACTGGCCGCTCTCGACCGCGAACGCCAGAAACTCCTGCGCAACCTTCAGGGTATCCGCGATATGGAAAAAGCTCCCGACGCCATGGTTGTCATCGGCGCCGATTTTGAAGACATCGCCATCCGCGAAGCAAAGCGCCTGCACATCCCCGTTGTAGCTCTCGTCGACACCAACGCCGACCCGCTCTCCGTGGAATATCCGATCCCGGGCAACGACGACGCCGTCCGCTCCATCCGCCTGATCCTCAGCAACCTTCAGTCCGCCATCCTGGCGGCCAAGGCCTAAATCTCAACGGGAGAACCCGCCGGAAAACTCCGACGGGTTCTCCGCTCTCATCCCCTTACTCATTTTTCCCACAATGGCTGAAATCTCCGCCGCAATCGTAAAACAGCTCCGCGACAAAACCAACGCGGGCATGATGGACTGCAAAAAAGCTCTCGCCGAATGCAACGGCGACATGGAAGAAGCTGTCAAGTATCTCCGTGAAAAAGGCATCGCCAAGGCGGCCGCCAAGGCCGACCGCGTCGCCAACCAGGGCATCATCACCACTCGTCTGACCCCCTGCGGCAAAGACGGCATCCTGATTGAAGTCAACTGCGAAACGGACTTCGTTTCCAAGAACGAAAACTTCCAGAACTTTGTCGCCACCCTGGGCGACACCCTGGCCGCCTCCACCGCCTCCACTCTGGAAGAAGCCCTGCAGGTCAACATCGACGGCATGACCGTTGAAGACTACATCAAGGCCAAAGTCATCGAACTCGGCGAGAACATGATGCTCCGCCGCTTCGCCCGCCTCTCCTGCGAGGGAGAAGGCACCATCGCCTCCTACATTCACATGGGCGGCAAAGTGGGCGTACTCGTCAACGTCGCTACCGGCAAGGCAGACACCGCCTCCGCCGACTCCTTCAAGAACCTCGTCAAGGACATCACCCTGCACATCGCCGCCGCGGCTCCGCGCAGCCTGTCCTCCGACGACCTTGACCCCGCCATCGTCGAAGAAGAAAAAGCCATCTACCGCGCCCAGCTCATCGAACAGGGCAAGCCGGAAGCCATGCTTGAAAAGATTCTTCCCGGCAAGATGAAAGCCTTTTACGCCCAGGCCTGCCTTCTGGATCAGGGCTTTGTAAAAGACCCCTCCTCTTCCGTCTCCGCCGTCATCGACGGAGTAGCCAAGGAACTGGGCGACGACATCAAGATCGTCTCTTTTGCCCGCTTCCAGCTCGGAGCCTAAAAACGGTCTCTTCCCTTGTCAGCCTCCACTTTCCCCGGAAAGTGGAGGCCTTTTTATAAGGAAGCAAATACCCTGCCATTCTTTTCCTTGCATCTGCCCCATGGAATGATAGTGTGGCAAATTATATATGGGTTCCGGTCCGTCCCCATGCCACCTTATCTTTATCATTCCGTATGAGCATACTGGTAGATACACTGGGAGACAGCTCCGTCATCCATCTTCAGGGACACATTGACGCCGCCACCGCTCCCGGACTGGAAAAAGAAGTTCTCTCCGCTCTGGACTCCGTCACGGGATCATTCATTCTGGATATGGCCAATGTCGGCTATATCAGCAGCGCGGGACTCAGATTCTTCCTGATCATCTCCAAATGGAGCATGTCCAAAAAAATCTCCTTTTGCCTGACCGAAGTAAATGAAACGGTCATGAATATTTTCAAGATCAGCGGGTTCGGGCGTCTGATGAAATTCCAGCCCACGCTGAACGACGCCCTCCTCTCCCAGAAAAAAGACTGACCCCCTCCCTGCCGTTGATACCTCGTCTCCCTACCGCACGCCAAACAGATGTTTAAAAAAAGTAGATCCTTCTTCTTTAAACTGAACTGCATGGTTCTGGGAACCTTCGCGGCAACCGTCACCCTGATTACCATTATTCTGGGATGGAAATGGGGAGAAAGCCTCAACATGGCCTTGAACGGAGCAGGAGTATCAGCCGTCAGAAAATCGGCGACCGTCGTTGACCGCATCCAG
>CAZNVW010000025.1:0-20543 GCA_964576595.1 uncultured Verrucomicrobiales bacterium | reverse complement strand
ACTCCGGAGAAGGCCTGAGTAGTGCCGCGAAGAATGTTGACCCAGGGATCGACCTTCGTTTCCGACCAGCCGGAGGTACGGCCATGCAGATTGATCTTGGCGGATTCCTTGCTGCCGCCGCAGGAGACGACCACAGAGGCCCAAAGCTGGCGCAGGGCGCGAAGCTTGGCGATTTCAAGGAAAAGATTGGCGCCGAGGCCGACGGAGAAACGGATGTGGCGGGCGGCCTGGTCGATGGTCAAACCGCGCTTTTCCAGTTCGCGCAGATATTCCACGGCAGTGGAGAGAGCCACGGCGGTTTCCTGAATGGCCTCCGCGCCCGAATCATGATAGAGGAGCGTGCTGACGCCGATCGTCTTGAAGGAAATGTCCTTCTCGGAAGCCCATTTGGTCATTTCGGCCATCTGGTCGTAGGCGTTTTCCAGCGTGCAGTTAAGCTTGCCCTTGCCGGCGAGACGAGCGAGAGGATCGTACAGAACGCCGCCCTTCATCTTGGAGGAGCAGAGATCACGGCTCTTGAACTCGTTTACGTACATGCCGAGCACGGCCAGACCGTTTGACCCCGGGTTGATGTAAACGGGAACCGTATCAAGGGCGATCCCCTTGAATGCCGCGCTCCAGTCGCAAGCCGTACGGAGAACGAGCCCGCAGTTGCACTTGCCGCATCCCAGCGTGATATTCAAAGCGGTCTGTCCGCGGTCCAGATCGTGCAGAGCGCGCTCATTGAACTCGGCGGGAGTCAGAGCGGCAATGGTCTGGGCGACTTCCCACGGCTGTTCCTGATAGCCGAGCGCTCTTGCGCCGCGGCGGTAGGGGAACTGGCCCGGGAGGGATTCGCTCTGCTGAGCGATATCTTCCGCGCGATAAATGGGCTGGGTAGAGAAGCCTTCGATGACTTTTTTGACAAGCGACTTCTCAAAGTCGGCGCCTTTCAGGGCAGCTTCGGCTTCCTTTCGCCAATCGTCATAAGTCGGTACGGTAAATTCTCCGAACGAAATATCAACCTCAGTTGAAGAGTTCGGACCTTTGTTAGTATTTCCCTGTTGCATAACGAGGTCTTGAATCGATCGTTTTTTCCAGATTTCACAAAAAGGCTCCTGCCCTTTTTCTCCTTTCCCTGAAGAAAAAGAATAAAGCCCGATGGTGAAGGAACGACCATGTGATCGAAACATGGGATTCCAAACGTCTTTTTTACTTTTTTCATCTGGCAAGTCCAGAAAGAAATGCCCGCCCGGAAAAGTTCGGGAGACCGTACAAAAACAGCCGGAGAGGACTTTCCCCCTCCCGTTCGCAAAACAACTCCCCCGCAAATATGCCACGAAAGCCTCTTCACAAAACAAATATTTTGCGCATAATACCATTCAGCACTACTTTGGAAACAACCTCGGATGAAATGTCATCTCTGCGATAGGGAAGGAAGCATCTTCCTGACAAAATTCGTCAATAACACACTGAAACAAGTATGTTATTGCGTGGAGTGCGCACAAAAAGAGGGCTTGCTGAACTCTGAACTCATGTCCCTGCCCAAAGAAATTCTGGAACTCTTCCCTGATGAGGAAAAGGAAAACCTCCTCTTTTCCGCAAAATCGCTTCAGGAATGCCCTCATTGCCATTTTACGCTAGAGGATTGGAAACTTACCCACAAACTCGGCTGCAGTTACTGTTACGAAGTATTTCTCCCGGACATCATGATCCATGTCTCCGAAATACAGCCGGGCTCCCTTCACAAGGGCAAATCCCCCGTCTGCGGCAAAAACCGAGAGCAAACGCTCCGGTCCATCGCGCGGCTCAAAGAACGCCTCTCGGCCGCCCTCGAACAGGAGAACTATGAAGAAGCCGCACTCATTCGGGATGAGCTGGCCCCCCTTCTCTCCGATGACTGTGTCTCCTGCCGCTAAACGGCCCTCCTCGTCTCGTGATTGCGATGAAATTCAACGACCTCCTTCCTCAAACGCACCCTTCCCGCCCCGCCGCCTCTCCCAGGGCTGACAAGGACCGCATCGTGCTCACATCCAGAATCCGGCTCGCCCGCAACCTCTCCGGCCACCCCTTCCCTGGGTGGTCTCTCACGGCGCACAGGCAGGAAGTACTCAAGGCGGTGAAGCCCGCCGCCCAGAACCTGACGCCCTTTAAAAAAGGATTCTATGCGGAAATGGAAGACCTCTCCCCGCTGGAAAGGCAATTCCTGGTAGAACGCCACCTGATCAGCCTCGAACTGGCGGCCCGCAACGACGGATGCGCCGTCCTGCTCGACAATAAGCAGGAAACCAGCCTGATGATCAACGAAGAAGACCATCTGAGACTTCAAATCATCCTGCCCGGGCTGCGCATCCAGAAAGCATGGGAAAAAGCCAGCCGGATAGACGACGATCTGGAAAGAACCCTGCGCTACGCCTTCTCACCGGAGACCGGGTACCTGACCGCCTGCCCGAGCAACCTCGGTACGGGGCTGAGAGCCTCGACCATGCTCCACCTGCCCGGCCTCATGATGTCGGGCAACATACTCAAAATCATCGAAGGCATTCGTCAGCTCGGGCTCACCTTCCGGGGCCTCTATGGAGAGGGCTCCCACGCCTACTCCAATATCTTCCAGCTCTCCAACCAGGCCACTTTGGGAGAAAGCGAGTCGGTACTCGTAAATAAAATCGACAGAATCACCGCCGACCTTGTCTCGATGGAAACGCGGTCCCGGCAAAAACTGCTGGAAGACAAAACCGCCCGTATCGCCCTGTATGACCAAATAGGACGCGCCTATGGCATTCTTTCCTGCGCGCATTCCCTCGGCACGCAAGAGTCTTTGAATCTAATTTCTTTACTCCGCCTCGGTTCGGATTTAGGGGTAGTACAAACAGAAGATTACTCCAGCTTTGACCTCATGCTCTCCGCCGTATGCCCGGCGCTGCTCCAACTCGGCAGCCCAGGCAAAAAGGAACTTCCCCCGGAAGAAAGGGACATCTTGAGAGCCTCCCTGATCCGGAACATCCTCTCCGGACTGCCCCGACCCGACTTTAGATAAAAAAGACATCTCAAACGCTTTATTTATAAACTTATGAATAATTTCACACCCAGAGCACAACAAGTCCTCGCGCTGGCCCGCAAAGAAGCTGACAGATGCCGTCACAACTACATCGGCACCGAGCATCTTCTGATGGCCCTTATCAAGCTGGGACAAGGAGTCGCTGTAAACGTCCTCGAACGCCTCGGGCTGAACATGGAGCAGCTCCAGAAAGACGTCGAGGCCGTCATGATACCCAGTCAGGAAATGCAGGCCCTCGGCAGCATCCCCTACACGCCCCGCGTCAAAAAAATCCTGGCCTTTGCGGCCAAGGAAGCCAAACGCCTCAACCACGCCTACGTCGGCACAGAGCACATCCTGCTCGGCATCCTGGGCGAGGGAGAGGGACTGGCCGCCCAGATTCTGGAAAGAGTCGGCGTTGACATCGAGCGGGCCCGTCAGGAAGTCATCGCGGAAATAGAGCCGGAACCGAACAAATTCACCGATCTGGAAACCGAAGCCTCCGGCACCATGGAAGAAGAAGACTTCATGGACGACGACGACATGTCCGACGGCCCGGCGCAACGCCCCGGCAAGCGTCCGCGCGTCACGGCGCTCAAGGCCTTTGGCCGCGACCTGACGGCCTACGCCAAAGAGGGGAAACTGGACCCCGTCATCGGGCGCGCCTCCGAAATAGAGCGCGTGATTCAAATCCTGTGCCGCCGCACCAAAAACAACCCGGTACTCATCGGGGAAGCCGGGGTCGGCAAAACGGCCATCGCGGAAGGCCTTGCCCAGGAAATCATCAAGGGCAATGTCCCGGAACCCCTTCGCGAAAAAATCGTCGTCTCCCTCGACCTCGCCCTGATGGTCGCGGGCACCAAATACCGCGGCCAGTTTGAAGAACGCCTCAAGGCGGTCATGGACGAAATCCAGAAACAGAAGAACGTCATCCTCTTCATCGACGAACTGCATACCATTGTCGGCGCAGGCTCTGCCGAAGGCACCATGGATGCCTCCAACATCATCAAACCCGCCCTCAGCCGGGGAGAACTGCAAGTCATCGGGGCGACCACCCTGAACGAATACCGCAAGAACATCGAAAAAGACTCCGCCCTGGAACGCCGCTTCCAGCAGGTCAAAGTCGAAGAACCCAGCATCGACGACACCATCAAAATACTCAAGGGCCTCCTGCCCAAGTACGAGGAGCACCACAACGCCCACTATACGCCGGAAGCGGTAGAAGCGGCGGCCAAACTCTCCAGCCGTTACCTGACGGGCCGCTACCTGCCCGACAAGGCCATCGACGTCATGGATGAAGCCGGCTCCAAAAAACGCATCCTCAACATGACCCGCCCCTCCCGTCTCAAGGACATGGAGGAACAACTGGCGGAAATGGGCGTACGCAAAACGGAAGCCATCAGCGCCCAGGACTTCGAACTGGCCGCCGACCTCCGGGACAGGGAGAAAAAAGCCCGGGAAAATCTGGAAAACGCCATCGCGGAATGGAGGCAGAAAGTCCAGCACACCGTCACTGACGTGACCGTGGACGACATCATGTCCGTCATCTCCAAATGGACGGGAGTCCCCCTCCAGAGAATGGAAGAAGCCGAAACGGAAAAACTCCTGAAAATGGAAGCGGAACTGAAAAACCGCGTCATCGGACAGGACGAGGCCGTCTCGACCATCGCCCGCGCCCTGCGCCGCAGCCGCGCCGATCTCAAGGATCCGCGCCGCCCCATTGGCTCCTTCCTCTTCCTCGGGCCTACGGGCATAGGCAAGACCTACCTCGCCCGCAACCTGGCCGAGTTCATGTTCGGTACGCCGGAGGCTCTCATCCAGGTGGACATGTCCGAGTATATGGAGAAACACTCCTCCAGCCGCCTGATCGGATCGCCTCCCGGATACGTCGGTCATGAAGAGGGAGGCCAGCTCTCCGAGGCGGTGCGCCGCCGCCCCTACTCCGTCATCCTCTTCGACGAAGTGGAAAAAGCCCACCCCGACGTCATGAACCTCCTGCTCCAGATTCTGGAAGAAGGCATGATCACCGACTCCCTCGGACGCAAAATAGACTTCCGCAATACCATCATCATCCTGACCTCCAACGCGGGCGCGCAGTCCGTCAAACAGCAGAGCACGCTCGGCTTTGGCGCGATGGCCCAAACGGAGGCGGACTATGACTCGATGAAAACCATGATCATGGAAGCGGCAAAACGCCAGTTCCGCCCGGAATTCCTGAACCGCTTCGACGACCTCGTCATCTTCCGCATGCTGGAAAGAAAAGATCTGGAACACATCATCGACCTCGAAGCGGAAAAACTCATCAGGCGTCTGCAGGACAAGAACATCAACATGACCCTGGCGGAATCGGCCCGGGCGAAAATCATCGAAAAAGGCTACGACCCGACCTATGGGGCCCGCCCCATGCGCCGCGCCGTCGAACGCCTGCTCGAAGACCCCCTCGCCGAAGCCCTCCTGCGCGGAGAAATCAAGGATGGCTCGTCTGTCCAGGCCTACGTCCCGGAAAAGGGTACGGAGATCAAATTCAAAGTAAGAGCCCGCAAAGTCAAATCGGGCGGCACATCCAAAACCGCCCAAAAGTAGAATTTACGGCTCTCTCGGGGCCGGTGCGGGGGGTATCCCTTGCGCCGGCCCTTTTTTCGTCTATAATATGGGGCATGAACCTTCCTTTTCCGCTGAAACCCCGGAAAATCACCCTGAGCCAAAAAATACTGACCTGGAGCGCCCTGCTCCTCCTTGGCCTCTCCGGCAGCCAGGCGATGGCCTGGCATGCCTCCAATGAAAAAGTAAACCCCAAACTCCCTTCGCGTGAATTCCGGGGAGCCTGGGTCGCCAGCATTTATAACATAGACTGGCCCTCCCGCGCCGGACTCTCCGCCGACGCGCAAAAAGCGGAAATGAAAGCCCTGATAGACAAGGCCTCCCAACTGCACCTCAACGCGCTGATCGTACAAATACGCCCCAACTGCGACGCCCTGTACAACTCTCCCTACGAGCCGTGGAGCCAGTGGCTCAGCGGCACCTCGGGCAAAAATCCGGGCTATGACCCGCTCGACTTCATGTGCCGTGAGGCCCACGCCCGCGGCATTGAAATCCACGCCTGGTTCAACCCCTTCCGGGCCTTGGGCAACCCCTCCCACTTCGCGGCCTCCAACCACATCACGCACGCCCGGCCCGACCTGATCCGCCCCGCCGGAGGGCAGGTATGGATGGACCCGGGTCACCCCGACTCCGTCAAAATAGCCATGAGAACAATCATGGACGTCGTTAAACGATACGACGTGGACGGCATCCATCTCGACGACTACTTCTACCCCTACCCCTTCCCCGGTCAGTCCTGGACACCCGGCCAGTTCAATGACCAGGCTACCTTCAAACGCTACGGCTCCGGCAGCAAAACCGCCTGGAGACGGGACAACATCGACCGCTTTGTCGAGCAGCTGTACGCCAACGTCAAAAACGAAAAACCCTGGATTCGCGTAGGCATCAGCCCCTTCGGTATCTGGCGGCCCGGCGTACCCTCCGGCATCGAAGCGGGCATCGACGCCTACGAGCAGCTGGCGGCGGACTCGCGCAAGTGGCTCTCCCGCGGCTGGCTCGACTACCTCGCTCCCCAGCTCTACTGGCGGTGCGAACCCCAGAAACAAAGCTTTCCTCTCCTGCTCCAATGGTGGCGCAATCAAAGCTCCTCGCGTCCCGTCTTCCCCGGCATCGCCTCCGCAAGAATCAAGGGCAGTGAAGATCCCTCCCGCCCCGCCAGCGAAATCATCCGGCAAATGCAGTACACCCGCCAGATCGGCAAGGCGCAAAACGGCATGATCTTCTGGAGCATGAAATCCCTGATGCAAAACAAGGACGGGATCTGCCAGCAGATGAAATCCCTCTTCACCGCCCCCGCCCTGCCTCCGGCCATGCCCTGGAGCGGAGCCAAAACACCGGGCAAGCCCAAAGCCTTTGCCTCAGACAGCGCCCGGGGCATCAGCCTCTTCTGGAAAGCGGCGGACGGCAACGCCCGCAAATGGGTCGTGCAGGCCCGCTTCGGCAGCCGCTGGAAAACACTCTGCGTCCTCCCCGGCCAGTCGGACAGAATCCTCCTGCCTCTGCAAAACCGCCCGGCCGCTCTCGCCGTGCGGGGCGTCTGCCCCTTCGGCTCCGTCGGAGAAGCCGCCGTCGTCGCGGAATAACCCCGCCGCCTTTGCCGTCATGACTCCCCCGGCCGTCTCCGTCATCGTCCCCGTTTACAACGTGGCGCAGTACCTGCCGCGCTGCCTGGACTCGCTGAGCGCGCAGACACTGGAAGACCTGGAAATCATCTGCATCAACGACGGCAGCACCGACCACTCCCTTCACATCCTGGAACAATACGCGGCACGCGACTCCCGCATCATCGTCATCTCCACCGAGAACCGCGGCCTCTCCGCCGCCAGAAACCGGGGAATGGACGCGGCCGCGGGAGAATACATCGGCTTTGTCGACTCGGATGACTACATTAGAGAAGACATGTTCGCCAAAATGCTCGCCGCCGCCCGCCTTCATCAGGCCGACCTCGTCCAGTGCCGGGCGGAAATCGTCTTCGGAGACTCCCCGGAAAAACCGGAAAACGCGCAGCCCTATCTGGAACAGAAACAAAGCGGCCCTGTAAAAAACACTCCCGTCCTCCTCCACGAACTGCCGCAAAATACCTGGCTCAAACTCATACGCCGGGACTTCCTGCAAACAAGCAGCGTACGCTTCCCCGAGGGCCTGCTGTACGAGGATCTGGCCTTCCATTACATGCTCCTGCCCCTCTGCCGGAGCATCGTCCTGCTGGATGACCTCCTCTACTATTACAGAAACCGCCCCGGCTCCATCATGCAGCAGAAACGGACGGCAAACGCCCGTCTCATGGAACATCTGGACATCGTGGAAAAAGTGGAAGCCGAATGGAAAAAACAGGGAGTCTGGGAACCCTGCCGCCTCGAATTCCTCAAACTCCTCGTTTACGCCATGAAGCGCATACGCAGCCAGGCGCCGCACTCCCTGCAGCAGGAAGCCACGCGCAGAGCGATAACCCTCCTCCAAAAAACAGACGCTGCCGAGAGAACGGAAGACCACTCCCGGCTCGGCCGCAAAGAAAGAACCATGATACGGGCATGGAGCCGGGGACGATCCGACATCGGACTCTTCTACTACTGGAAAAGACTCTCCCGTCGCCTGAAACCAGGGAAATAACATCCCCCCTCCCTGCACAAAAAAGCGCCCCGGACGACTCCGGGACGCTCTGGAAACAGGCTGTTAATACACCCTCTTAGTGCTGGCAGCCGCAGGAGCCGCCTTCGGACTTGTCGCAGCCGTCTTCGCAACTGCAATCATCACCGCAGCTTCCGCCGCCGCAGCAGCCGCCCTGGGGCTGATTCATCGCTTCAATCACTTCTTCGTGGGAAGGAACGCGATTGAGCTCCAGAGTCATACCGAAATAGCGGTTCACCTCGTTGAAAATACCGTCCACCTGCTGGCGGGCCTGGAGGAACTTGTGGCACACCTCGTTGGAAATCACGTTTTCGCGCAGCTGGTCGAACTTGCTGATTTCCTCTTCGGAGGGTTCCATGCCGGCCATGTGCTTTTCACGAAGCTCTTCACCCATCTTGTTGACACAGTCAAACAGGGCGCGGGCTTCGGCGTTGCCGAGGAAGGCGTCGATATCGGCCTTCAACTGGAGCACCTGGGGATCGGTGATGAGGGCTTCGCACAGCTGGCGCGTGCAATCGTAAACGGGAGAGTCTTCAAGAAGAATGGACATAACGCTGTGAAGTTACAGCATCGGCCGGGGAAGGCAATCTCCGAATAAGGAAATGACGAAGAAAGAAACACCTCTCCCCCTTCACCCCGCCCCTTCCAGATACTTCTCCGCCGCGAGCATCTCCGTATCCACGCCGCGCGCTATATCCTCCGGGTTCGACTCCACCGCCACATCGGGCTCAATCCCGTAAAACTCAATAGGCTTTCCGTTCAGCCCCTTTCGGCTGGCGACAGAAAAACGAACCGTCGCCACCCCGCTCGGGAAACTCCAGTCCTTCTTGGAGCTGGAGGACCCCGCCGTCGCGGAGCCAAACAAGCGGGCCTTTTTACCGCCCATCCTTTTCAGCTCCCTGGCACAAGTCTCTCCGGAAGAAAAACACCCGGCATCAATAAGAACGGCCAGCGGCTTTGACGCAATCCTGGTCAGAGCCGCATCCAAAGCCTCGGAATGCCCGCCCCCTCCGTTTCCCCGCAAATCGACCACCCAGCCCGGCACCTCTGCATTCTCCGCCAGAGCGCGCTCCAGACCGGCTGCAGTCTCATCTCCCTTCATCCTGCGGAGATAAAGATAGCCGAATCCGCCGGGAGTTTTGCCATACAGACAAGATCCCTCCCCCCTCTTGAGCCCCTTCGGAAACTGATACACAGACAGCCGTCCCCGATAGTCATTCTTCACCCTCACTGTCGTCTCCCCGCCCTGCCCGCGGCAGACGAGCACATGCTCCTTTACCTCCTCCGCTCTCAGAGGCATGGCATACTCCATAAAAGCAGCCCTCTGCGGACTGGAAAAATACCCGCCCTGCTTCCACGACTCCTTCGAACGATCATCCATAAAACGGCGCGCCGGTACCCCGTCGATACGGGTGACGACCGTCCCGGGCTTTAACGCGCCGCGAGACGCTGCGACGACAACCTCACCCCCGGCCGCCGGGCGAAAGGACACGGGCAATCCATACCGCTCCTCTCCCGGAAATTCGCCCCTTGATTCGACAATATGGGCATGCCCGTCTCTCAGGGTGCGTATGGCCCTGTCCACCACAACCAAAAATGAAGAATCGTCCTGGCACTTGTCGGCCTCCTTCTTCAACTCCCTTTTAGCCCTGGACCAGTCACTGCCGATCCCCTTGACTTTGAAAAAAGGATAACTGCGATCCAGCTCCTTTTCAAACGCCTGCCAATCCTGCGAATACGGCCCGGCGTACGCAAGCGGAGCCAAAAACAGGGCGCAAACAAGGGAGGGAAAAAATGCTGGCAACATAAATACACAAGAAGACAATCCCCTCCCGATGTCAAGACGCCGACTCAAGAAAAGGGGTCGTTCCCGCCGGATTTTCCCCGGAAGGAACGACACACCCGCCAAACTGGCACTCACTCCCTCCCGTTACCCATCCAGGAAACAACCTTCCCGTTTGAGAAGAGCACATAGGAAGTATTCGGCGGAATGTAATTGATCGGGAATCCTACCCCGGTTCCGACTCCGTACGCGCTGGAGGAGCGGGAGTACCCGCCGCCCACGCCGACGCCAAAAGAGAAGCCGCTGCCCCCGGTATTGTACAGCCACCGCACGCTGGGCTTGCCGTCTATCATCCCCTCCGACACGGTATCGGGCTCGCCCCAGGCCAGCCTGACCGCCTCGGGAGTCATCCCCGTGCACACATTCCCCTGATCCACGCACTGCCTTTGAGCAACCGGCAGGGCATTGTACGCCGCCGGGCTTTCCTGAATCCGGTCCTGCACCGTAGATGAGCAGGAAACAAGCCCCCCGGCCACTACCGCGACAGGCAACAGAAGAGACAATTTTTTCTTCATAATCCCCTTTTACATCCCATCCGGAAAAAGACAAGGCTTGTTAGCGGCAGAAATTCCGCCGCCCAAAACAAAGAACCTCCCCCCTCTCTCCCATTCTGTTCAAATAACGTCTTATCGTCACTATGATCTTGAGATTCGGCCCTGTAATCCTTAAGTAAAAGGGCATGCAATCCCCCGCCATTATCCGGAGCCTCTTTTTTCTGCCGCTCTTTCTGATAACGGGGCTCCTCTCCCCCGCCAGAGCCGCAGGCGATACGCCCCCTGCACCGAAGCTCGCCCTGTCGGCCCTTCACCCCATCCTGGGGGATCTGGCGCGAAGAATCGGCGGAGAGCAGGTCGAGGTCGTCGATCTGCTGGCGGTCAATGGCAACCTCCATGCCTTTGAACCCTCCTCAGAGGCGGTCAGACAAGCGGGCAGATCCGAGATCCTCTTTGTCTCCGGCAAAAAAATAGAGCCCTACCTCCCCAAACTCCGGGACGCCCTGCCCGCCGCCTGTGAAATCGTCGATGTGGGCGCGACCATTCCGGACGTGCTCATCAGCCCGGAAAACGCCGAAGCGGCCTGCTGCGAAGATCATGATCACGACCACAGCGGCCACAATCATGGGGGAGAGGGAGCCGTAGATCCTCACTGGTGGCACAGCATGGACAATATCAAGCGGGCGGCCCGCACCATCGAGGAGAGCCTCGCCCGCAAGCGGCCCGCGCACGCCGCAGACTTTGCCCGCAACAGGGCGCAGGTCGAGAAGGAATGCGACAGACTCCAGGCCTGGGGCAAGCGGCAAATCATGCGCATCCCCCAGAAGCAGAGAATCCTCATTACCGGGCACGCCGCCTTTGGTCATTTGTGCAAGGAGCTGGGCTTTACGCAAATCGCCGTCCAGGGCACGGCCCGTGAAGATGAGGGAGCCGCCGCCCATCTGGCCGCCGCCCTGAAACGCATCCGCGAGCAGGGAGCGGTCGCCGTCTTCCCCGAGTATCAGGCCAACCCGAAAGTCCTGGAGGAAATCGCCAAATCCCTCGGCCTCAAGACAGGCCGTCCCCTGGTCTCGGACGGCACCGCCCCGGAGGCGCACACCTTCCCCACCCTTTACAAGTACAACATAGAAGCCATTGTAAACGCCCTCGCTCCCCCGGCAAAAACAAGCGCTCTCTGAGACACCCCCCTCTTCCATGCGCGGCTTCCCTCCCTTGCAGCTTCTTCTCGTCCTTCTGGGCTTCTGCCTGCTGGCAGTGCCCCTCTGGAGACTGACCTCGACGCCGGCGGCGGCCCCCGCCCCGCTCCGTCCGCCCGCCGATAGCCCCGGAACGGAGCGAAAAGCGAGGCTGAATGTACGCTGCGCCCATACTCCCGACAAGATAGAACTTTATACGGACAAGGGCCCGCTGGCCGTATGGGAAAAAGAGGCGGACTGGCCCCAGTCCGCCGCCTTCCTCCTCGACCCCTCCCTGAATGCCGAAATAGGCGTCTCTGCCCGCTGGCCGGAGGGCACCCCCTCGACCGCCGTCACGGCGGAATTATGCCCCGAGGGCGCGGAAGCCCGGTCTCAAACCCTCGGGAGCGACGGCAATACCCTGGAGGACGTCTTTACCTTTTCCCCCGTCACCCCCGGCCCCCGATCATGAGCGACTCCTGCTGCACCTCTCCCATCTGCTGGGGCTCCGGCCAGGCGCACGACGCCCGTCACGAGCTGAAGGCCGAGAATGTCTCCTACAGCTACGGCAAAACGCCCGCCCTGTCCCATCTGGACTTTTCCATCACCTGCGGCCACTCCCTGGCCCTGATCGGCCCGAACGGAGCGGGCAAAAGCACGCTGCTGAAGGTACTGGCCGGAATTATCCGCCCCGGTGAGGGCCGTCTGTTCTGGAAAGGCAAGCCTCTCCGGGGAACGACTCGAGAAATCGCCTACCTGCCGCAGCGCTCGCTCGTCAACTGGAGCTTCCCCATCACGATACGCAGCCTCGTGGAAATGGGACGCTACCCGTCCATAGGCGTCTTCGGCAGATTCAAAAACCATGACCGGGAAATCGTGAACCGCGCGCTGGAGACCCTCCAGCTACAGGACATCCAAAATCGCCAGATAGGCGCGCTCTCCGGAGGGCAGCAACAGCGGGCCTTCCTCGCCCGCGCGCTGGCGCAGGAGGCTCATGTACTCCTGCTGGACGAGCCCTTTACCGGACTGGACACTCCCTCCTGCGAATCGCTGGAAAAAATCCTCCGCTCCTTTGCCGGGGAAGGCCGCCTGCTGATCGCCTCACATCACGACCTCGGCTCCGTTGAAAAACTGTTTGACGAAGTCATGCTGCTGAACCGGAGCATCGTCGCCTATGGCCCGGCCGCCGACGTCATGCAGAAGCGCATTCTGGATCAAGCCTATCACCCCGCCCTTCATGACTGACCTCTCCGACCTCCTCACCCGTTTTGCGGACTTCATGTCCGAGCCGATCGCGCGCCGCGCCCTGCTCGCCGGGGTCATGATCGGCTTTGCAAACGGCTATATCAGCGGCTTCATCCTCCTGAGACGGTCGGCCCTGCAAATCAGCACCGTCTCCTGCACCCTGCTCCCGGGCATCGCCGTCGCCGTTCTTCTCTTCGGCCTCTCGCAATGGAGCGTCCTCACCGGTGCGGTCGTCGCGGCCCTTCTCGTGGGGCTGGGGTCCCTGTTCGTCGCCCGCACCTCGCGAGTCGATGAAGACAGCTCCCTCGGCGTCATCCACACCGCCGCCTTCGCCGCGGGGTATCTGATCCTCGTCCAGATGGGGCTCCAGCAAAAAATAGACGACTGGCTCTTCGGCAGCATCATGGGACTGTCCAACTCCGACCTATGGATCTCCTTTTTCATCAGCGCGGCCACCGTCTGCACCCTTACCGCACTGAGACGCCCCCTGCTGATTCACCTGTTCGAGCCGGATATCGCCGCCTCGCTCGGCATCAACGGCAAGGCGCTTAACTACGCGCTCTTTGCCCTGGTCATCCTCGTCCTCGTCTCCAGCCTCCAGGCCGTGGGAGCCATCCTCTCCGTGGGCCTGCTGATCACCCCGGCCGCCACCATCTACCTGCTGACCGACAAGCCCCAGCTCCTTTTCTGGGGGAGCGGCCTGCTGGGCGGCGTATCGGCCTTCCTCGCCTTCTTCATCTCCTTCCCGCTAAACTGGCACATCAGCTCCACCATTATTCTGGTATTGGGAGCCTTCTTTGTACTGGCCTACCTGTTCAGCCCGAAGTACGGCCTCCTGTTCCGCGGGAAAAAGGCAAAACCCTCCGCAGCCGAACCTCTCCGGGAAGAAGAAGACCCCGCCTCCTGACCGAAAACGTCAAAGAGCCTTGTTGCGCTTGAGACAAGCCTCCGTCAGCCACCTGTTGAGCGCGTCCTTGTCCTCGGCAGACAGGAGATCCTGCAACAATCGGATGTCGCGGACGGCCTCCTCCAGCAGAGGGACGAGCGCCTCCCTGTTTTCCAGCAGGATCTCCGTCCACATCTCCGGCTTGCCGCAGCACACCCGGGACGTATCCCGGAAGCCGCCGCCCGACAATCTCCCCAGCTCCCGCTCTCTGCCGGGCGACAGGGCGACGCGCGAGCACAGAGCCGCCAGCGAGTGGGGCAAATGACTGATACGGGCAATACTCCCGTCATGAGCCTCCGCTCCCATCTCATAGCAGCGGCAGCCCAGCGCCGTCCAGAATTCCTTCAACCGCTCCACCCGCCCGGGGGAGACTCCCTCCTCATTCGTAAGCACCAGAGGCGCGTCCTCAAACAAATCCCGCCTCGCGGCCAAGATCCCCTGCTGCTCCGATCCGGCCATGGGATGGCTGCCGATAAAATCGATACCGGCTCTTGTATAAATCCGCCCGGTCGTCTCGTGTACCATGCCCTTGACCGAGCCGACATCCGTCACGATCACCCCGGACCGCAAATGCGGAATCAGTCTTTCCGACAGAGAGGGCATAATGCCGACAGGAGTCGCCAACACGACCAGATCAGCCTCCCCGACGGCGTCGGCGACATCATCCGTCGCCCGGTCGGCCGCTCCCAGAGAAAGGATTTCGGGGAAGACTTCCGGCCTGCGTCCCCAGGCAATCACTTCAGAGGCGGGGAAACGGTCTTTTA
Organism: uncultured Verrucomicrobiales bacterium; assembly: GCA_964576595.1. Classification (GTDB taxonomy): domain Bacteria; phylum Verrucomicrobiota; class Verrucomicrobiia; order Verrucomicrobiales; family Akkermansiaceae; genus CAZNVW01. Next base: position 5,831 of record CAZNVW010000025.1, on the reverse strand, counting down.
CGCTCATTCCCAGCGAACCGCCCAGCAAACCGGGCCCGAGAACGGCTATATGTTGAAAGGGGTCTTTCATTTGTTGCGAAATAAAAACGGCGGCTCCGGAAGGGAATCCGGGCCGCCGCAACATGAATTCATGGAAATTTTTTCTAAAATCAGGGAATGATGAACTTGCGGTTCGGATCCGTTTCCCCTTGCGCCCGGATTACCTTGCCCGAAGGAATGCGGCGTCCGTTGGACATGCGGATGTTGACCTTTTGCCGGTCATAGGGGCTCAGAACGTGATCCGGATCATTCGGGATCACAATGGCATAGGGATATTTCCCGCCGGCGGGTTTCACGGCAGGAGCGGGATTTTCAGAAACGGGCGGTGCAGCCTGGACCTGTCCGCCGGACGGATTGCCCGCCAAATTGTCCCCGGAGGGCAGAACGGGAGGATTCTGGTCGGGAGCGACCGTGTCCCCGATCCCGCTGCCAAGCGTACTGGTATTGCGTACATCCTGAGCCAGCTGAGTCGCCGTAGAGGAGGTGGTGGACATGGAACCGCCGTGTCTGGGGAGAGGATACTCACCCACCTTGGTATCAGTCACACAGGAGGAGAGCAGGAGCATCGTTCCTGACATCCAGACGAAATGAAGCGGTCTCATATTCATAAGCATAAAACTCGAAAAAAAGGCGGCCATGGGCGATCACCCTGTGACTTGCACGGCATTCTAATATCTGACCACTGTCTGTCAACCATCGAATTTCAGAAGACCGTCCATTAAAAAAGCAATCTCCGCGTGTTTCCCTTGCCAGAAGAGGGCAAATAGCCTAATAGCTCCCTCATGAACTGGGTCTATCTCATTATAGCGGGAATTTTGGAAATGGGCTGGCCCCTGGGAATGAAACTGAGCCAGACGGTCGCCGGAAACACCGGCAAAATGACGCTCGCCCTTTCCCTCTCTGTCGCATGCATGGCCGCCAGCGGCTTCTTCCTGTGGCTGGCGCAAAAAACCATCCCCATGGGCACGGCCTACGCCATCTGGACGGGCATCGGGGCGGTCGGCACCTTTTTCATCGGCATGCTCTGCTTCGGCGACTCCGCCCACCCTCTGCGCCTCTTGTCCGCCTTCCTCCTGATCGCCGGAATCATCGGGCTGAAACTGGCCCCCCAGTAAATGCGGCTCAGCACAGGCCCTCCTCCAGCAGAGAGGGCGGCATCTCCTCCCGGCGTCCCATCAAATACAGACGCTCCTCCTCGGGGAAACGTTCAACCGCGTACCGCAGCGTCGTCCTCGGCAGCGTATCCCTGTACCTCAGGAGGAACGCCGCCACGCCCCTTTTGGTCACCCTCTTGGCGCACTCCCGGAGCATCCAGCCAACGGCTTTCCTCATCAGATCATGCGGGTGATCCTTCAATATCTCCGCCAGCTCCAGAGTCGTCTCCCCGTGCCCCTTTTTCATGAAGGCATAGGTGGAGACCATGGCCGTCCGCTGAGTCCAGAGGCAGGGAGACTGCGCCCATTCCCTCAGTATGGACTTGTCCCGATCCAGCAGATACGCCCCTACCACCCGGGGCATCGTCAAATCGACCAGATCCCAGTTGCAGGCAAAAGACAAATGACGGGAGGCGAACTCGAAACATGCCCTCCGTTCCCTGTCATCCCCCTTCGCCTTCTCAAAACGCTTCACCAGAGCCATCCACCCGGCAAGCCTGTACTCGTGCACCGGCTCGGCAAACATCTCCTCCATCTCTCCAAAAGAAAATACGGGCAGCGACTTCACCACCTCGCGGACAACAGGCACCTGAATGCCGAGAAAGACCTCTCCCTCCCCATACTGCCCCCGGCCTGTTTTGAAAAACCGGGCCAGTATAGCCGCCTTTTCACCATTTTGACGGGATTTCAGCAAAACCTTGCAACACTGTGACAGACTTTTTTCAATCTCATTCATACTCTGACACACAAGAGACTGTCTCCCCGCCGCCTTTTTTACAAGAACAGTTGCTTGTTCTCTCCCGCCATGGTAGAGAAAAGGACGTATTCTGCCCGCCCCATGTCAAGTAAACGCATCAAACCGCCCCGGCACGCAAACGCTCTTCGCAAAAAGAGAAAAAGATCGTTCGGGCGGTTTATACTCAAAGCTTTTCTGACCCTGTTCATCCTCTTACTTCTGGCCGCCGGCGGCGCGTGGCTCGTTTACTCCATCGCCACGCCCCACTACAGAAACTGGGCGCAGGAATACGATCTGGAATATATCAACGAACTGGAGCGGCCCAGCATCATCTTTGACCGCAAAGGACGCGAAATAGGCCGTATCTTCGTAGAGAACAGAAGCTACATCCCCCTCAGCAAAATCTCCCCCCAGATGGTCAACGCCCTGATCGCGCAGGAAGACTCCCGCTTCAGGATTCACAACGGCTTCGACCCCCTCGGCATAGGCCGCGCCGTTCTCGAGCTCGCCCGCAGCCGCTCCGTCAACCAGGGCGCCTCCACCATCACCCAGCAGCTCGCGAGAAACGCCTTTGACCTCAAGAAGAGAGCGATGGAGCGCAACGAAAGCGGATACAGCCGCAAAATCGTCGAAATCTTTCTGGCGCTCCGCATCGAAGAACGGTACAGCAAGGATCAAATCCTGGAGTTCTACCTGAACCGCGTCTATTTCGGCAGCGGCTACTACGGCATACGCTCCGCCTCTCTCGGCTACTTCGGCAAGGAGCCGATCGACCTTACCACCCGGGAGGCCGCCTCCATTGCCGGCCTCATCAAAAATCCGAACGGACTCTCTCCTCTCAATAACCCCAAGGAAAACCTCAAGTGGCGCAACCACGTCCTCTCCCGCATGACGCTCGAAGGCTACCTGACCGGGGAAGAAGCGGAACGGCTGAAAAAAATGGATCTCGGCCTGAATCCCAAACCCCTCCAGAGAAATACCTCGCACATCTACAAGATGATCGAGGGCCAGATCAACGAGTATCTGAGTGAAGAACGCACCACCTCGGGCGGTCTGCGCATCTACACCACGCTGGACAAGGACATCCACGACAAGGCCATGGAGTCCCTCTCCAAAAAACTGGAAGAGATCGAAAAACGCCCCGGCTACAACCACCCCCTGTGCCGCGACTTCAAACCGGACGGAGTCACCATCCCCCGTTATATCGACGGAGCCGCTCTTGTCGTAGATAATACAAACGGAGCCATCCTCGCCTATGTCGGAGGGCGCGACTTCGGCAAACGCCATTTCGATTCCATTGAAAACGGGATGCGGCCTACCGGCTCCGCCTTCCTCCCCATCGTTTACTCGGCGGCCTTTGAGAACAGAAAAAGCCCCGCCACCATGCTCATGGATGACGCGCTGGACAACCGCATGGCGGGCATCGGCGGCTCCGAGGGCATCCTGGGAGAATGGGGAGCCGAATCGAACAAAAACCGCTACGAGGGCAACATCACCGCCCGCAGGGCTCTCTCCGCCTCGAAAATAGCCGCCACGCTCCGTCTGGGACAGGAAGTCGGCTCCGACGCCCTGGTGCAAACCATGAAAAACCTCAAACTCTCTCTCCCGGTTCCCGAGTCCGTCAGCAAGGAGGGAGTGCCGACCTACCGCAACCGCATCTACGCGGGCACGGAGCCGCTCTCGCTCAAGGAAATGACACGGGCCTTCATGGCATTCAGCTCGAACGGCAAAATCCCGGAGACCCTCTACTTCCTCGACAGAATAGAAGACGAGACCGGCTACACCATCTGGCAGTCTCCCCAATCCCAGAGCACTCCGGAAAAACGTCAGGCAGTCTCCCCGGCGACGGCCTATCAGATCAACTCCATCCTCAAGGACTCTCTCCAAAACGGCTCAGCCTCGCAGTTGAAATCAAAGCTCGACGAGAATTTCAACGGCTTCGTCAAAACCGGGACAAACTACGACTTCTCGGACAACTGGTGCTTCGCCGGAAACACCGCCATTACCGGCGGCGTGTGGGTCGGCTTCTCCGAGGGCCGCAAGTCCATCTACCCGGGAGCCTTCTCCGTAGATACCGCCGGCCCCATCCTGGCGGACATCGTCAACACGTCCCTGAAAAGCCACCCGGCCCCTCCCCTGACCATGCCCGGCGACGTGGAAGCCCTCGAAATCTGCAAAGTATCCGGCAAGCGGGCCTCCAAGTTCTGCTATGAAGTGGACCCGTCCTCCTCCCGCAAGGACCCGCTCTACAGACGCTGCACCTATACCGAGTTCTTCCGCAAGGGAGACATCAGCATGCCCGTCTGCACCGTCCATGGAGAAGAAGGCATGACGCTCGACTCCTTCATCAGCACCATCGGCCCCGACAACTCCACCCGGGTACTCCCCGTCCCGCCGATCATCCCGCAGTCTCCCGTCCTGGTCGGAGAAGACCCCTACCATTCGGAAAAAATCGTCATTGAAACATCGCGCTCCTACGACTTCTCGCTGAACATGGACGCCCCCTCCGAGACATCGGCGGTCATCGTCGAAGACGAGGATGAATCGCACAACGACGACGCCCGTCTCTCCATTCCCCCTCCCCCGCCCGTGAAACTGAAACTCCCCGAACAGATTCCCGGACTTTAACCCTCCCCTCCGGACCGCATGAACAAAGAGAGCACTACAGGCACCCTGGAAAAAGCCCTCCAGATCAATCTGGACACGGCCGTTTACGGCTCCTTCGCTGAAATCGGCGCGGGGCAGGAAACCGCCAACTGGTTCTTCCGGGCGTCCGGCGCGGCGGGCACCGTCGCGAAGTCCATCTCCGCCTACGACATGACCGTCAGCGACCGTCTCTATGGACCGGCCAAAAGGTATGTCTCCATGGAGCGTCTCCAGTCCATGATGATCTGCGAGTACCGGGACCTGTGCGAACGGCTCGAATCCCAGAGAGGCAAAAACACCTGCTTCTTCTCCTTCTGCAATACCGTCAAGGCCAAGGGGTACAAGGACAACGGGCACTGGCACGGCTGGCTGGGCATGAGATTCCAGCTCCGCCCCGAGGCGCCGCCCTCCGACGTCATCATGCATGTCCGGCTTAACGACCCTGACCATGACTCGCAAATGGAGGCGCTCGGCATCCTTGGCGTCAACCTCATCCACGCCGTCATCTACAAACGGGACAACATGAAGGAATTCGTCGAGTCCCTGGTAGAGAACATTCACGACGGAGACGTGGAAGTCGACCTGCTCCACTTTGAAGGCCACGGCTTCCAGATGATGGACAACCGCCTGTTTGCCCTCCAGCTGGTGGAGTCGGGCCTGACCGAGGCGACCCTCTTCCTCCCCGACAGTACGGTCCAGCCCGCCGCCGACCTGCTGTACAAAAAACCCATCATCCTGATGCGCGGGAGCTTCTCCCCGGTCACCAACCTCAACCTGGAAATGATGGAGGCTACCCGGGGAGCATTCGCCTCGTCCCTGCCCCACGACTCTGCGGACCGCTGCCTTGAAGTCTGTGAAGTCACGCTGAACAACCTGCTCCGCGGCGACGGCATCAACCACCTTGAGTTCCTCGACCGCGCCGACGCCCTGCAGGCGCTGGGCATGACCGTCCTCATCACCAGCTTCGCCCGTTTCCACAGCGTCTCCGATTTCCTGAGCCGCTTCACGAGCGAACCCATCGCAATCTCCCTGAGCATCGGCCTGCTCAACGAAGTCTTCAAAGAAAAATGGTACACCGACCTCCCCGGCGGCATTCTGGAATCCTTTGGCCGCCTCTTCCGCAACCATACCCATCTGTATGTTTACCCGTGGAAAAACCGCAAAACCAATGAAATGGTCACGGCGGACAACTTCCGCGCGCCGGAGAACCTCCAGCACCTCTATGCCCACCTGTACGACAACGGCTGCATTCATCC
>CAZNVW010000024.1:0-20819 GCA_964576595.1 uncultured Verrucomicrobiales bacterium | reverse complement strand
GCCCCCTTCCCATGACAACAAAAAGAGACGGAAAAGACTTTTTACGGAAAAAAAAAGACACCCAACCTCTAGTGACAATTGACGTAACCACAACTGTTCCACAATTTGATATATACAACATATTGTATGTTCATTTTTTTACACCATACAACACTTAGTTTTTCTTCTTTTCAAAAAACGGAAGAATTGCTAAATCATTCTCCGCTTGAGGCCCTTTGCAAGGTTCCCTGAACAGTACCCTTTCCATAAGCCACTGCCTATAAAACATACCTTCCCAATCTTTAGCTCCATCATGACTACAGAAACCACTCAAACGACCATCCGTTTCAGTAACGGACAGGAGGTCATTCTGCCTCCCCGCAAGAATCTCCTCGGGGGGATGAAGTTTACCCGCCGTTTTTCCAATGCCTCCGTTCATCCCTATGATGAGTGGACCTGGTCCCGCCGCGATGTCCGCATCATGGACTGGAAGACGGGCAAGCCCATCTATGAGCGTCTCGGCGTAGAGGCTCCCTGCCACTGGGATGAAAACGCCGTCAAGATCACGACGGACAAGTATCTCTTCGGAGCCGATCCGGGGACGGATGAGTATGAGGACAGCTTCCGGCAGCTCTTTGACCGCATTGCCAATACTTATGTGGTCTGGGGATGGGAAGAAGGCTATTTTGCCTCTCTCGAAGACGCCGTCATTTTCGGCGATGAGATCAAGGCCATGCTGGTCAAGCAGATATGGGCGCCCAACTCCCCCGTCTGGTTCAACATCGGCCACTGGGAGCAATGGCGCTGGGGCCGCCCCGATCTGCGCGAGCAGTTTACGGGCAATGGCAACAAGGCCTTCCACAGCAAGGGCAAGAAAGGCGCGATTGAGACGACGACTCTCGCTTCTTCCTATGAGTATCCGCAGTGTTCCGCCTGTTTCCTGACTGAAGTGGCCGACGAGATGGAGGCCATTCTGGAGCATCTGACGACCGAAGGCCGTATTTTCGCTTCCGGTTCCGGCGTCGGTATCAATATTTCGTCCCTTCGTTCCTCCAAGGAGCCCATTCGCGGCAAGGGCCGCTCCTCCGGCCCGATCTCGTTCGACAAGGGCTGGGACCGCATGGCCGGCTCCATCCGTTCAGGCGGCAAAACCCGCCGCGCGGCGCGCATGGTGCTGATGTTCAGCGACCATCCTGATATTTTCGACTTTATCGAGACCAAGAACAAGCAGGAAGATATCGCCAAGGTCATCCTCCGCGAGCACAATGTGCACATTGATCTGAAGAAGCTCGCCGAGGAGAAGATGACGACGGGTACAGCGGCGGAAAAAGCCGCCGCCCGGGTTATTCTCTCCCTGCCCCTGGCCACCGAAAAGTCCTTCGACCCGCACATGGACGCCCTCCTTTACGGGGAATCGCTGGCTCACCAGAACGCCAACCACTCCGTCTCCCTCAAGGGCGATTTCTGGCAGGCCTACGCCGCCAATGGCAATACTTATACGCGCTGGGTCACCAATCCCTCCAAGATCGAGCGCACATTCCGCGCCGCCGAGCTGCTGGACGCGATGGCAAAGTCCATCTGGAGCAACGGCGAGCCCGGCGTGCACAACAACGACGTGATCAATCTCTGGAATCCGGTCAAGTCCCTGGGCAGCATCACGACTTCCAACCCCTGTTCCGAATACGTCTTCCTCAATAATACGAGCTGCAACCTCTCCTCGTTCAATGCGTACCGTTTCCTGACCGAAACGAAGAACGGCATGGAATTCGACGCGGACGCCCTGACTCACGCGGCACGTCTCGCGATGGTATGCGCCGACCTCAATGTCGAGCGCGGAGGATTCCCCATCCCGGAAATCTCGGTCGGCACCTACCGCTTCCGCACGACGGGTATCGGCTACGCCAACCTGGGCGGCTCCCTGATGGCGCTCGGCGTCCCCTACGACTCGGATGAAGGCCGCTGGATCGCCGCCCAGCTGTGCAGCGCCCTCACCGCCGCCTGCTGGACCGCCTCCGCCGAAATGGGGCAGGAGCTCGGCTCCTATCTCGAATATGAGGATACGGAGAAGGATCTCAAGGAGGTGCTCCGCCTCCACCAGGCCGCCCAAAAGGTCAGCTCGGCCCTCGGCAAGACGCCGATGAGCCATGCGGAAGCCGAAGCGGTCATCGACAACGCCATCGCCGAAGCCAGCGGCCCCCTGCCCGAGTCCCAGGGCCTCGACGCCCGCTACGCGCTCAAGGCGCTCTCCCAGAGTCTCGTCAATCCGCAAAGTCTGAACAAGGATCGCATCAAGCCCGCCCGCAAGCTCGCCGATACGGCCCTGAAGCTCTGGAACAGTGTCGTCAAGGCCAAGCATCTCCGCAACTCCTTTGTCTCCGTCATGGCTCCGACAGGCACTATCAGCGCGCCTCTGGGCTGTTACGACGAGGGCACGACTTCCATCGAGCCGGACTACACGCTCGTCAAGTGGAAGCAGCTCTCCGGCGGCGGCTCGCTCAAGATGTTCAACCGTCTGGCTCTCGAAGGCATCCGCACGCTCGGCTACTCCGAGGCCCTGGTACGCGAGGCCGCCTTTGAAGTGGCCGGTCTGGACGGCCTGATCGTCGCCTGCAACGGCAACAACGAGGATGTCATCAAGCAGCTCCTCGACGACCCCGCCGAAAACGAGGCGGGCCCCATCCGTACCGCTTGGCGCCGCATCGTCGCCCATAACGCGGCCCGCATCGACATACAGGAGCTTGTCGCCCGCATCAGCAACCCGGCCAATGCCGCGAGCTTCACGCCCGATGAGACGCTCGTCAGCCAGGGGAGTTCCCATGTGGAGTCCCTGCCCTGGCTCCGCAAGTCCGATCTGGCCGTTTTTGACTGCGCCGCGACCAACGGAGACGGCCAGCGCGCCATCTCTCCCGAGGGTCACCTCCGCATGCTCGGAGCCGTGCAGCCCTTCATCTCGGGCGCCTGCTCCAAGACCGTCAACCTCCCGGTCAGCGCGACGGTGGAGGAGATCACCTCCTCCCTCGTCCTGTCCCACGATCTCGGCGTCAAGTGCATCGCCCTGTACCGCGCGGCCTCCAAAGCCAACGCCGTGTACATGGTAGATACCGCCGAGACCCGCAAGTTCAAGGCCGAGCACATCTGGCAGGAGCTCGTACAGTCCGGTCAGAAGTCCATCGACGAGATCATCCGCGAAGCCTCCAAGCCCAAGCAGAGATCCCTGCCCGGCCGCCGTCTGGCCCAGACCGTGAAGTTCTCCATCGGAGGACAGATCTCCGGCTACCTGACGGTGGGCGTTTACCCGAACGGCACCTGCGGGGAAGTCTTCGGCCGCCTCGGCCAGGTCGGTTCTTTCGCCTCGGGCATGTTCGAAGCCTACTGCAAGCTCCTCTCTACCGCCCTCCAGTTCGGCGTACCGTTGAGTGAAGTGGTCAAGGGCTTCCGCAACTACAGTTTCGAGCCTTCCGGTTTCTGCCGCGTGGGGGACGATTCGGACGACGGCACCTGCTCGGACATCCGCTCCTGCGCCTCGGTCGTGGATCTGATCGCCAAAATCCTGGCCTGGCTCTTCCCGCTGGAAAACGGCAGCCGCCTGAGAGACGTCTTTACCGGCCCGCTGGATATTCCGAGCGTCGGCCAGGTGCTGACCTCCGTCGATTACTCTCCGGCGGCGACGGCCTCCCTGCCGAAACTGGTCCCGGCTCCCCAGGGCGCCTCAAAGGCCCGCACGGTAGCCGACTCGGGCACCGCCTCCCTGAATGGCGCGGCCATCTGCCCGCAGTGCAGTTCTCTCGCCTACGTCCAGGACGGCAAGTGCAAGAGCTGCCGCTCCTGCGGGTACAAGGACGGAGGATGCGGGGAGTAACGCCCGGTCTTCCCTCCGGGTATTGAATCGTATCAGGGGCCGTCTTCTGCGGGAGGCGGCCCCGTTCGTTTTCTCCCCTGTCCTCTTCTCCGATAACCCGTCCCGCCGATTCTCACTAATCCCGGTACGGGACAAGTATAAAATTTTTCCCCCGTCCGTATAAATTTTACTCTTAGGAAGGGTTTATATTCAGGAAAGATATACCATATTTTCCTTATTTTGTTCCTTGAAAATACCACATGTTGTGGTAAGACTCATCCATGCGTTGTGTTCAGTGCGGAACTATGGAAGACAAAGTCGTGGACTCCCGCATGTCCAAGGACGGGGGAGCCATCCGCCGCCGCCGCATCTGTCTCGGCTGCGGCTCGCGCTATACGACCTATGAGCAGATTGAGCGCACCGAGCTGAGGGTGCTCAAAAAGGACAATATGACGACAGAGTCCCTGAACCGCGAAAAAATCCTCCGGGGGCTTGTCAAGGCTTGTGAAAAACGCCCCGTTTCCATGGATATTCTCGACAGGGCCGTCGATGAGATCGTCAAGGATCTGCACAATGAGCACAATCGAGAGGTTCCCTCGACGGTGATCGGCCAGAAGGTCATGGACAAGTTGTATGATCTCGACCCCGTCGCCTATATCCGCTATGTCTCCGTTTACCGGGAATTTCAGAATGTAAATGAGTTCATCCGGGAGATCACAAAGCTTGAGCAGAGAAAACGGGGCGACTCCAGCAAAAACTCCCAACTCGTCCTTACTCTCGAATGATCGCCACCCTCTCAGGCAAGCCCGTCCTCAGGATAGGGAACTATTGCGTCACCTCGTACGACGATGAATGGCTGGCCGAGGCTCTCGACCAGGCGGCCCGCCGCATGGGAGGCGATATCGCCCCGTTTCGCGACGATCTGCTGGCCGGAGTGGATTATTATCTGGAGCAGGTCTGCTCGCTCAAGGTTCTGCCCGTGGAGGAGCTTTTTGCCCGTCTCAAAAAGATGCTCCGCCAGGTGGGGCTGGACTCCCTGGCAGATCATCTCGCTCTCAGCGCGCCGCCTATCTCGGTCAATTTGCTGGATCTGGCCGACAGCTGCCCCCTGCCCCTGTTTTTTTATCAGAGGCTCCGGGAGGAGCTGAACGAGCTGCGGCACTCGGGAGTCAGCCATTGCGCTTTTTCCGGCGTCAGGGAATGCGCCCTGCTTCTGGAGGGCGCCCGAAGATGGACACCCAAATGCGAGCGCACGGAGGAGGAGATACTCCATGTGATTTCCCGCTCCTGGACGACGGTTTCTCCTCTGGTGGCGTAAGACCCGGGCCGGCTCCGTCAAAACGGCTGGAGGCACAGATCGCTGAATGCCCGGCCCAGATATTCCGAGGTCGCGCCAGCCGTCAGAGACTGCTCGCTCTCCCGATCTTCCAGCGCAAGTTCCGACGCTCTCCCGCAAAGCCAGGCCCCCAGAGCCGCCCCGTCATACGGGGGCAGGCCCTGCGCGCACAAGGCCGCGCAAACGCCCGACAGGACGTCGCCCTGCCCCGCCGTCCCCATGGCCGGGCCTCCCGAAATATTGTAACGGACAGTGTGGCCCCGGCGGGCGATCAGTGTGCGCGCCCCTTTGAGCAGGAGGGCCGCTTCACAGGACTGCGTAAACCGTTCGGCCCAGTCCCGCCTGTTCTCTCCGGGCAGAGCCGGTAAAAGACGTCCCATCTCCCCCACATGAGGGGTCAGGAGGGCGCGTTCACTCAGCAGGGGCAATCCGCCGCGGCGAGCCAGAGCATTCAGGGCATCCGCGTCCAACACCATTTTTCCGGCAAAAGAGCGGATCAGCTCCAGGAGTTCCTCCTCGCGCTCCGCAGACATCGCCCCCAGCCCCGGCCCCAGCAGCAGGCATTCGCCCGGCATCCGGAGCGCCTCCCGCCAGCTCTGTACAGGGCGCACCATGATCTCCGGCGGCATGGAGACCGCGAGCAGAGGATAAATATCCGGCAATGCCAGCACGGTCACCATGCCGGCGCCCCCTCTCAGGGCGGCCTCGGCGCACAACCGGGCGGCCCCCGTCATCCCCGGAGAGCCGGCAACGATGATCACCCGGCCCGCACTGCCCTTGTACCATTCATACGGTCTCGGCCCCAGCAGGGAAGCCAGCAGAGTCTTGTCGGGGACTTCGCCCTCTTTGGAATCTCCCGTTTCCATTCCCGGCAGGGGGATCAAATGAATCCTCCCCACATGACCGGTGGCGGAATCCGCCAAAAGACCTTTTTTCATCCCGCCGATTACGGCGGACACGTCGGCAATCACGGCGCCATCCGATACTTCCCCCGTATCTCCCTCCACCCCGGAGGGATAGTCTATCGCGACGACGCGAGCGCGTCCCGTCCTGCGGCAGGCGTTCATCTCGGCGGCGAGTCCGGCGAACGTTCCGCGCAGGGGAATCCCCGCCCCCAGTCCGACGAGACCGTCCAGCAGAACGACAGGCCCCTCTTCTCCGGACAATAGATGAGAGTTCCACTCCATCACGACTCCCCCTTCCGTCAGGCGTTCCCATTGAAGGGCCAACAGCCGGCTCCCCTCCGAGGGGAGGCAGGAATATCTCACCGCTATGCGCCACCCCTTTTCCCGCAAATATCCGAGCACCACCAGGGCGTCGCCGGCATTATTCCCCTTCCCCAGATAGGCGACGCAGAGTCCGGGAGTTTTCCATCGAGACAGGATGACTGCGGCAATGCGCCGTCCGGCGATCTCCATCAGGGACTCCGCCGACACGCCCCCGGCGATCAGCTCGTCTTCCGCGCGCCGTATATCGGCCATTGAAGTCGGGTACATGAGAAAAAAGGTAATGGTTAAACGCTCTCTTTCCCTTTATTCCAGAAAGCCCCTCGGCGCAAGCTCCTTTATTATTGTTCAAAAGGGAGTTCAAGACGACATGACCGGAAGAATGGTTTCCTTTTTCCCCGGGATGACCTATCCTGCTCCCGGTTTTCATGAGTAATTTTTTTTCTTTCCTGCGCCTTGCGTCGTGCCTGATTTTGATGTCAGCCGCGCTGTTTCTTCTGCCTTCCTGCCTTAATATAAAAGGGCAGGAGTCTGTCACCCTGTATGAAAACGGCTCCGGGCAGGCGCTCTTCCAGTACCTTTTCACGCCCGGCAAGTACAGTAAACAGGAGATCGAGGGCTACCTGAAACAGGTCAATCTGCTGGCGGGAGATACTCAGGGGATCTCCGGCTTCAACGCCAGTTATCAGGAAAATACGGAAACCGGGACCCGAACCGGTTATCTGCAGATAGGGCTTACCTTCGACGGCCTCTTTCCCCTGTCGCGCCTGATCGGCAAAGTCAGCGAGATCTCCTCTCCCCTGGCGGCGGAAGTCAGCCGGGCCGCCCTGCAAACAAATACTAAAATAGCGGGGCTCAACGCCATCGAGCTCTCCCGCGATATCGCCGCCCCCGAACAGGGGACAACCGAGATCGTGACCATGCTCACGCTCCCGGAATCCCCGTCCGCGAGCAATGCCTCCCTGACGACAAACAACGGCAAAACACTGGTTTGGAAGCTTGCGCCCTCCCCTTCTACTCCCGTTTCACAGACTTTCACCCTCAGCCCCTGGTACATTCTGCCCCAAACCACGCTCGCAGGTATGGGCGGCATTTTGGCCGGGGCCGCCGCCGCGCTGGTCATGATCAAAATCAGAAAGAAGAAAAAGGGGGCAAAAAAAGAGGATTCTTCACGTATTTCTTCATAAACCGCTTGCGTGCCGCCCGCCCGGCCCATACAGTTTTTTATCGTTTTTCCTCCCCACCCTTATGAGAAATTTACCCTGTTTTCTGCCCGGAGCCTCCGCTCTTTTCGCGCTGGCCGCCCTGAGTCTGTCCGGTATGGCGCCCGCCGTCTCCGCAGAAGAGGAAAAGAGCGCTCCCGAGCTCCCCGCCGTCCTTCAGGACGGCAATCATGAGCGGGGAGAGCTCGGCGTGAATGAATTCACCGCCCCGTCCATCCGCAAGATTTTTGAAAATCTACAGGATCTGCCCGCCATTCCGCAGGATCAGCTCAACCGCCCTCGTCCGGAAAAGCTCCCGATGGATCGCGGAGAGCTGGCCATGGAGCTGGGCTTCCTGATGGCGGACGGTTTTGTCATCGTCCAGGTAGGCAAGTTGAGCGAGGTGCGCCCGCTCGCCCAGGAGCTCTCCCGCTATGCCAAAGCTCTCGGAGCCGGAGAGCGGGTGAACCGCCACGCCGCCAGTCTGCTCAAACATGCCGAGGAGGGCAATATCGAGAGTCTCAAAAACGAGCTGGCCCTGACCCAGCGCGACGTCGAGTCCGAGCTGATTTCCCTGCGCGACCCCGACTTGTCCCACTTCATCGGGCTGGGCGGCTGGATACGCGCCCTGGACGCGGCAACGGCCGCCCTGAAGGCTGAATTTTCCCCGGAAAAGGCCATGCTCATCTTCCAGCCCGACATCCCGGAATACTTCGACGAGGCGCTAGCCGGTCTGGATCCCCTGATGCTCAAGCGCAAGGATGTGGCCGGCATACGCAAGCTGCTGAAGCGTCTCCAGCAGGAGATGACGCTCAAGGAAGGGGAAAAACCGACCTCAGCCCAACTTGACTCCCTGATCAAGACGACCAGAGAGCTTTCCACGCTCGCCCTCGCCAGAAGCACCGGCAAATAATCCCTTTTTTTCATGATTTCCATGGCTCCCGTTACTTCCTCCACCCCGGTCGCCCTGCTGGGCCTCGGCATTATCGGCTCCGGCATCGCCCGTCATCTGCGGTCTGCCGGCTGGAATGTCCTCGTCTGGAACCGGACTCCCAAGGCCGACCTCCCCAATGATCTCTCCGGCCCCGCGGACGCGGCCCGCCGGGCCAAGGTCATCTGTCTTTATCTGAAAGACCGCGAAGCCTGTCTCCAGGTGCTGTCTGCCCTGAAAGGCGATCTCACTCCGGAGCATGTCATCATCAATCATTCCACGATAGATGTCGCCACCGTCCGTCAACTCGCCGCGGAATGCGCCGCTGTCGGCTGTACTTACTGGGATGCGCCTTTCACAGGGTCCAGGACACCCGCGGCTCAGGGCCAGCTCGTCTATTACGTCAGCGGCCCGCCGGAGAAGCTGCCCGTCGTACGCCCCCTGCTGGAGGCGTCCTCCAAGAGCATTCTGGAGTTCGGCACGGAGCCGGGACAGGCCACTACTGTCAAGCTGGTCACCAATCTGGTCTCCGCCATTACGGTACAGGCCCTGTCCGAAGCGCTCGCTATCGTCAAATCAAACGGGATGACGGCGGAAGATCTCCTCAGGGCGCTGAGTCTGAATGTGTGCGGCTCCATTCTCGCGAACAACAAGATTCCCTGTATGGACAAGGGCGACTTCTCGACCAACTTCTCCATGGACAATATGCGCAAGGACAGCGTCTATGTCCGTGAGCTCGCCCGGAGCGAGGGACTCGCCACTCCGGCGATAGATCTGGTCTCCTCCCTGATGGCGGAGCTTTGCTCCAAAGGCCACGCCGAGGAGGATTTTGGCGCCTTGTCCCGGAACTTTCCGACGACGCCCGGCGCTCTCTAATCCTTCGGATTATACGAGCCTCGTGTTCCTCTTTTCCGTCAGGGGAAGAGGAATGCCCGTTCCGGCGATTTTCCGGAAAAAAGAGATCTTTCCCTGTTTTTTCGAGACCTTTTTCTCCTGTTTTGACGCTTTGAAGGGAGCAATAAGTTCCTTTGTGTCATATTACAGAAAAATTGACTATAAGTGAAAGAAAGACAACTCCGCAGGCGTATTTCCCACAGAGAAGATGTTGGAGTTCCTCAAACAGCAGAAAATAACCTTGTTCGCCCTGTCCTCTTTTGGCCTGGCTGCGGCGGGTTTTTCTCTGCTGGGAGGTCATGAAGACGCCCCGGAAAAAACACGGGGAACAGGAGAACTTGTGCAGAACGCCCCCGTTCCCCGCAGGGCTCCGGGGCTCCACAAGCGATCCTCCACATACGAAGAAAGCTCTCTGGCGAAAAATCCTCGCGTACTGGTTCGCAATACCATCGGCCGCGGCAGCCTCTCCAAACCTGACCGCAAACAGATACGCGAGGCCCTGAGAGACGCCCACCTCGCCAGCGTCGAAGAACGCGCCCGGCAATCGTCGTCCGCCAAAAAGGAGGAGGGAACCGCGCTGGCCCAGAACCAGACGGAGACCAAACCCGGCCCCTCTCTCTCCGAAGCCGCCGGCGCCGTCAAGGCGGCGGCTCCCTCGGAACTGTCGGGAGACTACAGACGCACGCTGCTCGCAGAGGCCATGCGAGAGGCCCTGAACTCGGAAGAGCCCTGGAAAGAGCTGGTCGCCATCGGACTTGTCCAGGCGGAAATCAGGGATATGACGACCGCCAAAGAGACGCTCTCCATGGCAAAGCGTCTCGCCCCCTCCAAAAACCGGAATGGGGAGGAAGACGCCTCCGCCCTCGTAACGGTCTCCCAGGCTTTTGCCCGTATAGGGCAACTTGAAACGGCCCTGGACACAGCGACCGCCATCACCCGCGAGCCGGAGCAGAATCAGGCCATCTCCTCCATTATTTCGGAGCATGTCGGCCGTCAGGAATTCTCGGCGGCGAAAACGCTTGTCTCCTCCCTGTCTCTCGCCCAATACCGGGAAGCCTCCCTGCGCAATATAGCCGAAGGAGAAGCCTGTACCGGAGACGCGACTCCGGCCATATCGACCGTCTCGCTGATCTCCAACATGTCCCTGCGCAACGACGCCCTGCGCCGGGTCGCCGTCGCCCAGGCCCGCTCCAAGCAATGGGACGGGGCCATGTCCACCGCCTCCCTGATCGCCGACGCGAATGTCAACCAGAGAGCGCTGGCCGAGATCATCCGCATCCGCATCGACGCGGGAGACCTGGCCGCGGCTCAGGCCTCCATCTGGGGGCTGCGGGACGATTCCATGAGAGACGACCTGTTCAGCCGCCTGTCCAAAAAGCTGGCTACCCAGGGAGACATCAATACAGGCATCAGAACCTCCGACTACATCAAGGACATCCTTACCAAGGAAAATACCCTCGCCGCCGTCTCCATCCAGCAGGCCCGCCTGGGGGACACCTCCACCGCCTTCTCCACCGTCACGGAGCTCGTCAACCAGGGGGCGCAAACCCAGGGCGTACGGGACGTGACTCTCGTCGAAGCCGACCTCCGGGGCACCAAGTCGGCCTACAATATGGCCTCCATGATCAACAACCCGGACGCCCGCGACGCGACTTTCCGCGCCATCGCCCAGCGTGAGGCGGGTCTGGGCAATCTGGCCGAGGCCATGAACTGCGCCGAGAGCATCAACGCCAGCGACTGCCGCGTCCTCGCCTTTGCCGAAACGGCGCTCTCCTCGATCAAAAAGACGCCGACGCCCTCCCGCCAGGCCATCAACCTGCTGGAGAATACCACGCAGATGATCCCCTCCATGCCGGAGAACAGCAGCAAGCGCAACGAGGCCATTCTCAAGATCGCAAACGCCTACGCACTGGTCAACCGGCTGGATGAGGCCATCGGCAACCTCCTGCACATTACCTCCTTCAACCAGCGAGACGGCGCGCTGGAGCAAATCGCCCGGGACTGCGTCAACAGCGGCAAAATCGAGTATGCCCAAAATCTCGCCGGACGCATAGTCAACACCCAGCGCCGCGAACGCGTCCTCGAAGATATCGCCCTGATTCACTCCCAGAAGGTCAAAGCCTCGGAAGCGAAGAAAGAGCTCGAACGCTTCGACACAAACCGGGAGCGCGCCCGCTTCCTCCGCGGCATCGCGACCAAGAAGGAGTGATTGCCTTGCAGCCTGTTCATACAGGTTTGATCCGGCTGGTTACGGGGCGTGTTTTTCGGCAAGCCCGGCAAGACAGCCCGCAAGAGGAGGGTCACTTCAAAAAATGATCATAAAGGGGCCAGTCCGCTCTTCGCGGGCCGGCCCCTCATTTGTGTCCGTCAAGTCGGTCAGGCCGCTTACTTTACCTTTCCTCCTTCATAGACAAGCACTTCAA
This sequence comes from uncultured Verrucomicrobiales bacterium, assembly GCA_964576595.1. Lineage (GTDB taxonomy): Bacteria > Verrucomicrobiota > Verrucomicrobiia > Verrucomicrobiales > Akkermansiaceae > CAZNVW01. Next base: position 8,990 of record CAZNVW010000024.1, on the reverse strand, counting down.
ACGGCTCCAATGTCAAGCGGAGCGGCGAGTCGATATCGACGGCCTTACCGGAAAAACCGGGCAGGGTTCTCTGATCGGCATGTGAATCCTTCAGCATTATCGTTCCCTTGACGGTCTGCGGAATGTCCAGCGCCTTTCTCAGGGTCGTCTCTATTGTCTGCTCCTGTGGAGAAGGATTCCGCAGGGCCAGCGTAGCCTTGTCGGGGCTCCAGGCGGCCCATCCATATACTTGCCCCTGTGCCGGGACGCCCCCTACCCAGTGAACGTCGGCGAGCACATCGGCGTTACGACGAATCCAGGCAATATTCCGGGCTATTTCATCCCATAATACGTCTCCCGCCTCGTTTATCAGATCAGCGTCAATATAAAGCTCCTGCAAGTTGATGCCGCTGGCAAAGGAGCAACGAATATCCCGGATCATCGACTCATTGTCCCGGGGCATGGACGCCTGGGGGCCGAATCGGGTCAGGATCATCCCGTGGCTCATCAGGGAGCTGACAGGCATCAGGGGAGATTCTTTCACAAAACAGTCATAGGCGACCTGGTCACGGCCCGTAATCCATTTGTCCCGGCTGTTGCCTTCGCCCCGCTGCTCCCAATCGCCGCCCTGACGCCAGAGGGAGTCCACATAGCGGTACCAAAAGGGCGACGGCCAGGAGCCGACCGTGCAGTTGACAAATAAATCGCCCCGCTTCTGGCGCAACGCGCGTACAACGTTCAAAATACCTTCCGCATCTTCTTCATTGACGGGCCCCTTGGCGTAAACATCCGTACTGATCCCGTCGAATTTGAAATACCGCATATCGTAGTCTTTGACCATTTGAGCGCACCGGCCGACAAAAGCGTCAAAGTACTCCTTGTTGGAGAGCTGGAAATTGGACACCTGATTGTTCGGGTGGTTTTTATTCCAGTTTTTCAGACGGAGCTGTTTTGAATTTCCGTATCCGCCCACAGGTCCCAGCCATGTGCCTATCCCCGATTTTTGCTTCCGCGCGAGGCTGTCTATTTTTTTGAATCCGTCGGGGAACATTTTATGGAAATCCCACAAACTGTTGAATTCATCCCAGCCGTCGTCCCAGACAAACGCGTCCAGCGACGTTTTTCTCTTCGTGAAGAGTTTGTCCAGCCACACCTTGACTACCTTGAGGCACTGCTCCTCCGTCATGCGCTGGGCGGGGTCAGGCAAATCATTGCGATGAATCCCCAGCTCATACCAGGAATTGTAGTGTACAAACGGCCGGTACGGCATCACCCGCTCGCGCTCCAGATAAGAGAGGAAGGATCTCCTCTCCTGCCCCGGAGAAAGGAGGCCGACGACCGACGATACCTCCCATACCTCTCCGGGGTTCAAGGTTGTTTTTCGGCTCCATTTTCCCTGTACGGTATTTTTCTCCGCATCGGCGGTATTGATTCCCATCGGAGTTTCCAGAGCGGCAAAGAGGTGATCGGTGACAATCAGGGAGCCGCGAGTCTTCCCCGATTGACGGGGAGAGGGGTTCAAGACGGGGTCAAGAGAGCAGGACAAGCCCGTTATTTCTTTCATCTCCACAGACTTGTCCGCCGTGATTCTCAACTCCTGCCGCAAATAATGGGAGCCGTTTCTAAGGACGGCCCGCCACTGAATTTTCAAAACTCCATCAGGAGACCGGAACGAGGCCACCAGAGCCCGGCCCGGTTGTGTGTCTGAAAAGCGGAAGGCCGTTTTATCTGCTTTAAGCGGAACAAGGGCTATTTTTTCCGCCGCAAGTTCTGAAGAAGAAATTTTCTGCCCTGAAGCCGTCTCAATGACAAACAATTCTCCTCCCGACAAAACTTCCTTCCCTCGCGGGGTTTTTAAACCACCGAATGAGAGGCGATTGTCTTTTCGATTATAAACGGCCTCCAAAAGATTGTTGGAGAGAACAAAGGAAGACTCCCTCTGTATGCTCCGGGACTCGCCCGGCGTCATTCCCGAAGGAGGGATTCCCCCGAGAGCTATGGAACAGGGCGAAGACAGCAGGAGTAAAAGAAGAGGAAAACAGGCTATTTTCATCATGAATGAGGCTGGGTGTTTCTTAGTGTTTCTCAGTTTTTGGTTTGTTTCCCCGATTTCTTCGGCAAAGAGGGGGGAGAAAAGGACTCGTCGGCGACCCAGCGGTTCCCTTCTTTTTTGACAGGAAGGAAGCTGACTCCCCAGGACTGGAAGTCTCCCGTATAAGGCTGCTCAATGAGCAGTGTGTTCCAGCCCGGCTTCAAGGTAAAGGCGACCGGCTCTCTCAGCCACCAGAATTCCTCGTTCTCAAAGGGGAGTTCGCTGGCGGGCGGAGACCATGTATGGTTCTCATATCGGCGTTGTCCGGCCAGTTTGAAGGTACGGGTATCCTTGATCTCCCGGCCGTTCATCCATATCCGGGTTCCGCACTGGGACCATTCGCCGGGATGAGGCATGCCCGAGCCCCGGTGCGTCGCCCTGCCCGGCGCGTCAAATCCCACCATGGCATACATCGTCCCTCCCCGGGGAGAATAGAATGAAGCGGACGTCCAGGCCGTATGCCCCGGCTTGGCGCTTGAAAAAATACCCTCCTGCCCGGCGCGGCTTTTAAGGTACAAATTGCCGCCATCTACCTTGCGGGAAGGAAGATCAGGCCTTTTTTGCCCGGTCAGCAGGGCCTGGCGCACGCGGGCGGTTTCATCCCTGCCCGAAGGAACCGGCCCCGTGACCGTCCAGGTGATAAAGGAATCCCGCCAATAGGGAAAGGGAAGGCTGCCGGAGAGTTTTTCCATCCGCCTCTCGAAGGATTCAAAGGCCCGTCGGGATTCCGTCTCCCCGGGCGGAAGTTCCCGGCAAAAGGCGCTGCCGTCCTCGGGCAGTCCCTTCCAGTATCTCTCGGCGGCGGCAAAGATAGCCGGCCACTGGGGGCTCTGGAACGGGATACGGCTTTTATCTGCCACCCGGACATCGGGCCACAGGCAGACAATGCCGCCCAGTCCCTTGCCATCCGAAGAAGGGATGCCGCACAGCTGGCGGAAAAACAGGCGGCGAATCAGCAAAGACGGGTCCAGTGCATTGATATACCCGGAGGAGGAGTCCACATAAGGGCTTTTCTGCGCGGCGGCGGGAAAGGCGTGAGAGGTCGTATTCTCGTCAGCCCATATCTGGGCGATGTTGTCCCCGAGTACGGGTAGATCATGCTGGCCTCCCCACTGTAACGGGGTTCTGCCCAGAGATCTTACTTTGGCGCTCATGCGCTTGACAAACTCGGCGGCATTGGGGATGCGCACTTCATCGGCGCCTATGTGAAGATAGGGGCATATTTCCTGCGGGATCTCCCGGCAGAATTCCTCCAAAAGCTCTTCCAGTACCTCCATGCCCTGCGGGCTGTGCATCGTAAAGCCAAAGCATCTGGGGAAGAACTCGCTGTGCCCCGGCATGTCCAGCTCGGGGATGATCGTGATCTGTCGGTCCCGGGCGTATTGAAACAGTTCGCGGATGTCGTCGTAGCTGTAGGTGGCCTCTACATCGCGCCCCGGTCTTCTTTTGGCCGGATCATTGAGTACCGGATATTTTTTGCATTCAATGCGCCAGGCCGGATGGTCGGTCAAGTGCCATTGGAAGATATTCATCTTCACACGCGCCATCCCGTCCAGCAATTCCTTGAGCGAATCGATGCTTTTGAAATTGCGGCCGCAATCGTACAGGAATCCCCGGAGGGGAAAGGCGGGCCTGTCCCGGATGAAGCAGCAGGGATAGGAGCCGTCACGGGCTCTCAACTGTTTGAGCGTACAAGTGGCATAAAAGACTCCCGCCGGAGTGGCGGCGCCTAGTCTCACCCCGTCGGGCCGTATGTCCAGTTCATAGCCCTCTTCTCCATATTTATCCTTTTGATCGGGATAGATATCGGTGTGTCCGGGAAGGCTGCCGGAACAGCGGCCCTGCTTCCACTCTACATGGGAAGGAAACGGCAACAGGGCGACCGGGGCTTTTTCCTCCTGCTCCAGGGGGTGGGGAGATGTCCACTCGGCCCGACATGGAGAAGGAACCGCCAAAAGCCCCGCGACAGCTAAAAGAGAGAGAAAATTCACATGGATGATACGAACCTGTTCTTGAGAAAATTTCGTACTTTCTCCATTTTAAAAATGATACTGAAGGAGATAGAGACTGTTCCGAAAATGAAAAATGATCGAAACACCATGCCTCCAGACGGAAGCATTTATTTACTCTCCTCTACCCAGTAAAAATGTTTTTTTCTCCAGACAAGGCTCTCTCCGTCGCAAAAAATAATGGTCTTGAAGTGGAATGATTTTCGAGAGATCCCGGACTTGCCCCAGAAGCTGACCAAAAGCCCCTCGTCGTTTGCGCCGTCTATCAGGATTCCCTCGCATTCCAGCGTTTCCTTCATCTGGTCGGATAGTTGTTGTACCGCCATTTCCAAATTCGTTTTTTGCATGAGAGGTTTGCAGGGGGAAGGATTCCACCAGTAAACGGTTCTGTCCCAGCTATCCATGCGCAGATAACAATTCTCTCCAGCGCGCAAAAGGCGCATGCACGGCCAATCAAGCAAAGCCTCTCTGTCCGTACATTTCCATACACGGTCTCCCTGTCTGAAAACAATGGCATCGCCCAAAACCGCTTCTTTATCCTTGATTAAAGCAGCCGTCAACAGAGGCTGAGAGTCCCATTGATAACATGCCTGTTCTTCAGAACGAATCAGAGAAAAGACAGGATTTCCCTCTTTGTATTTACATTTCAGCAAAAGAGTACACAACAGTTCCCCGGGCCTCCCCTTTTCTTTCGGGAGCGATGCTCCGGTCAATTGATGGACAAGTCGCGACCGTCCTGTCAGAAGCACTTTAAGCCCCTCATCGTCTCCTTCAACCAGGCGGCAGGATTCAATGTAATCCGGAACAGGAACATAAGAGGACAAGTGCCGGACAAACCATTTACCGGACAAGAGAGATTCCCCCTTGAACAGGAGTTTTTTCTTCCGGCCATCCTTTATTTGCTCAACAAACAGATCAAAGGAAACACCCCGCTCCACCGCGAGAAAAGAATCCCGGCCCGATTTCACATGCCGTTCCTTCCCTTCTTTCGGTAAAACGGGAGCGGGACGAGCCTCTTCCCGCCTTATTTCCCAGGCCTCGGAAGAGCCGGTGCAAAAGGCTATTAAAAAAAATGTTATCAGATTCCGGCGAAGAACTATTTTTATGTTCATAAAAATTAATTTTTCTTCCGCCCGTATCTCTTCCATGAGTGCATGATCGCCTCATGGGAAGTGACAAAGTGATCCTGTTTGAATACTTCCAGAGTGACGGCGCCGGAGAAGCCGTCATGCCACAGGGGGTGCAGGATGGCGTCCAGACGTTCCGCGGGCATGTTGGACAGGGAACGGTGGTCGCGCTCGGCGAGGCCGTGAAGGTGGCATATTCTGACCCGGGATTTCCACGAGGGCCAGAGGGTCTCGGGCAGGTGCCCGTCTTTCCAGACATGACCTATGTCAAAGCAGCGGGAATAGGGCGTCCCCTCCAGCCAGCGGTCGATAAAGTCCAGGGGAAAGGTTTCCAGATTTTCCAGAGCCAGCTGTTCGGGAGCGGGCAGGAATCGGGCGATACGGGCCAGGGCGTCCGCCGTCCGGGCCACGGAGTCGTCATCCGGGTAGGCGTTGAGTTCGCTCAGGCAGGGATAGGCGATGTGCAGTACCCATGTGTGCGGAGCGAGCGGAGAGACGCGGTCAACGATGTTTTCTATTTCGCGCACCATGTTTTCAGTCCCCCGCTCCGTGTCAAAGTCGGAGTCAGTCGGGAGGTGTATGTTGAAGCGTACTCCCTCTCCGTCTGCGATACGGGCGATTTCAGCGACTTCCTGCGCGGTAATGAGTGCGTCCCCTTTTTCTCCCGGTTCGGAAATCAGCAAGGAGATGTCGTCGCAGAGCGCGGCGATATGACGCACCGCCGGGATGTAGTAGTCCGGGATCAGGAAGGAGGTTGTCCCCAGGGTAAAGCCGGGTACGCGGTATTTCATAAGCCGATGCAGAAGGCCAAAAGCACGGCCCATTCACAGGTTTCAATCAGACAGCCGAAGACATCTCCCGTCACGCCGCCGATCCGTTTCACGGCCATTCTCAGCAGGACGACGGCGGCGATGAAGGCGAAGGCCAAAGCCAGGAGGCCGTGAGCGCCGGCGACCACGGCGGCGAGCACGGCGGCGAGCAGGCAGGCGGCTGCACCCGCCCATATGTACTGTTTGCCCGTTCCTTCCCGCAAGGCGTCTCCCATGCCTCCGGGGCGGGCCGAGGGGTAGCGCATGGCCCAGAAGACAGAGGTGCGGGCAAACATTCCCGCCAGGGCGCAGGCGAGGAAGATGTACCACAGGCTGTTTTGCGAGGCCAGTACGGCGAGAGCGGCCGTCTTGAGCAGCAGATTGAAGAACAGGGCCGTCCCGCCAAAGGTTCCGAGGCGGGAGTCTTTCATGATTTCCAGACGCCGCTCGGGCGGGGCCTCTACCATCAGGCCGTCTCCGCAGTCGGCGACTCCGTCCAGATGCAGTCCCCCTGTTACCGCCACCCACACGGCACAGCCGATGACGCCGCACAGGATGGGAGGGAGAAAGAAGGAGGCGGCGGACATCACCGCTGCGACGCAGATGCCTACGATCAGGCCGATGGCAGGCAGCCAGGCGGCCAGACCCGCCAGAGAATCAACTTGAGATCCTCTTCCCACGGGGAGGCGGGTAAAAAATCCGAGAGCGGCCTTTAATTTCATGATAGTTTGTTCCTATCACTCCGCCGTGGTTCTGGCGAGTCCAATATCACGCATGGTACGCATTTCCGAAAGGATGCGAACCGAGGCGTCGATGACCGGGAAGAAGAGGGCCGCGCCCGTGCCTTCTCCCAGGCGCAGGCCGTAGTCAAAGTAGGTTTCTACTCCGGCGTGGTTCATCAGCATCTGGTGTCCCGGTTCGACCGAGACATGGGAGCCGACGAGGTAGTGTTTTACTTCGGGGTACAGGGTGACCGCCAGAGCGGCGGCGGCTCCGGCGATGAAGCCGTCAACGACGACCGGGATGCGGAGAGAGGCCCCCCCTATCATCAGGCCCGCCATCGCGCCGATTTCCGGCCCGCCTACTTTGGCGAGGACGTCGATGGCGTCTTTTTCATCCGGGCGATTTACTCCTATGCCTTTTTCAATGAGGCTGATTTTGAGGCGCATGCGCTCGTTGTCTATGCCGGAGCCTATGCCCGTCACGAGAGAGACGGGTACTTCCATCAGAACCGAGGCGATGGCGGAGGATGGAGAGGTGTTGCCTATGCCCATTTCTCCCGCCGCAAGCAGGGTCACGCCCTTTTCCGCTTCGGCTCGTGCGGCGTCTATGCCGATTTGCACGCAGGTTTCCGCCTCGGCCCGGGACATGGCCGGTCCCTGGCTGAAGTCGCGCGCGCCCCACATGACTTTGCGGCGTACGAGGCCCTCCGCCCCGTCCAGGTCCGACTTCACGGCGACATCCACTACAGTCAGGGACGCTCCCGCGTTGCGGGTAAAGGCGTTGATGGTGCCCCCGCCTTTCAGGAAGTTGCGTACTTGTATTTCCGTGACTTCCTGTCCGGTCGCGCTGAGGCCGTGCAGGGCGATGTCATGGTCTGCGGCAAAAAGTACGACGGCTTTTTGAGGGAATGAGGGGTGAGCGTTTCCCGTCATTTGCGCCAGGCGCACGGCCAGGGATTCGAGTTTGCCGAGGCTGTGCGGTACTTTTGCGAGGAAGTCGAGGTCGGCCTGGCAGGTTTCGCCCGCGCGGCGGTCAAGGGGGGGGATGGTGATGGTTTTCATCGGTGTCGGATTAGTGTTTTAAGGTGCCGTTTCTATAGCGGCGGCAGTATTGCCACCCCCAGCGGAGAGCTGCCGCCCGGGTTGAATGTCATGACGGCCAGGGTGCAGAGGGTTGTAAACAGGAGGACGGTGACCCACATCAGGCGCACCGACCGGCCTATGTCGGCAGGCACGGCCTCTCCCCTGCCCTCACCGATAAACGGGTAAGGGGCCGGGGCTCCGCCATAGGAGACGGGGCCGCCCAGTTTCAATCCAAGCGCCCCGGCAAAGGCGGCTTCACTCCAGGGGGAGTTGGGGCTGGCGTGGGCCTTCCGGTATTTCCAGCCTATTTGGAGCGCGCCCCAAAAGGAGGCTCCCCTGACAAGGCACGCCGCCAGAGCGATGAATGGGAGGGAGAGGCGAGCCGGGATAAAATTCAGTACGTCATCCGTTCGGGCCGCAAAGGTGCCGAAGGAGCGGTATTTGTCGTTCTTTTTACCCCACAGGGCATCGAGTATGTTAAAGCACCGGTGCATGACCGCGCCGAGTGCGGCCCCGGCGCATCCCGCGACGAGCCATCCGACGCAGGCCCAGAACAGGGTGGAGAGTACGCCATCCGTCAGGTTTTCCGATACGCTTTCAATGCAGGCCCGGGCGATGCCCTGTTCGTCGAGAGCCGCCGTGTCCCGGCCCACTATTCTGGAGACGGCCTCCCGCGCCGCTTCCGTTTCTCCCCGGTTCAGGGGTAAAAAGACGTCTCTCGCGTGTTCGGCGAGGCTGCGGGGAGCGAGGCAAAGGTAAACGCAGATGGCGGAAACGGCCAGCATGGCGTAGAGGTTGAGCAGGCTTGCCGATAAGAGCAGGATGCAGGTAATGCTCAAAAAGGGAGCTGCTACAAGCAGGGTTGCCAGAGCGCCGGACCAGAATCCGTCTCCGGCTATGCGGCGCATCAGGTTCTCACTGCGCCGGGCCAGAGCCCCCATCAGGCGCACGGGATGGAGGCGGGAGGACATTTCTCCGAACAGGATATCAAGTCCTACGACGAGGAAGAAGAATAAGCAGAACGGGAGAAAGGAGGGATGGACTGCGCTCATGGGGTATGTTTTATTTCAGGCCAAGGCTCGAGTAAATGGCGTTCATGTCGGAGGATTCGCGCACGATGTCGGCCAGACGGTCGAGAGCCGTCTCCAGGTCGTAGGAGACGAGTACTC
>CAZNVW010000023.1:187-20839 GCA_964576595.1 uncultured Verrucomicrobiales bacterium | reverse complement strand
GGCGTCAAAGACAAACCCGTCTCCGGCGGCCAGAGGGATATCGGCGGCGAATTCAACGTCTATCCAGCCTCTGCCCGCTCGCTCGATTTCGCCGACATAGGAGCCTCTTTTTTTGCCGTAGCGGCCATGAGTCAGCGCGGGGTGGTTGGGCCCCTCGAGCCAGCCGGTGGAAAAGCCGCGGGAAAACACCATTTCCAAAGCGTACCGGTCACCCGGAGTGACGGCAGGGCCGCGGCGGCCCCGGTCACACGCGGCGTCCAGAGCCTTGCGGTACACGCCCGTCACGGCGGCTACGTATTCGGGACTTTTTAGCCGGCCTTCTATTTTAAAGCTTTTGACGCCCATCTCCACCAGTTCGGGCAGACAGTCGAGCGCGGCCAGATCCTGGGGGCTGAGCAGGTACCGCCGCTCTCCCATGGGAACGGGGCGGCCGTCCACGATCAGTTCATAGGGCATGCGGCAGGCCTGGGCGCACTCGCCCCGGTTGGCGCTTCTCTGCCCCAGACTCTCCGAGGTCAGGCACTGCCCGGAGTAGGAGACGCACAACGCCCCGTGTACAAAAACCTCGGTCGGTATTTCTTCGGGGCGACAACGGCGTATTTCGGACAGGTTCAATTCTCTCGCCAGCACGACGCGGTCAAGAGGCAGCCAGCGGCGCACGCAGGAGACCGCCTCGGGAGAAGTAAGCGTCATTTGCGTGGAGGCATGCAGCTCCAGGCCGGGAGCCGCCTTTTTGACGAGGGAGGCCAGCCCTATATCCTGCACGATGACCCCGTCCACTCCGGCGGACTCAAGCGTCCTCAGATAGTCTATCGCACTCCGCACTTCGGCGGAAAAGACCAGTGTATTCATCGTCACAAACCCGCAGACTCCGTGACTGTGAAGAAAGGTCATCAGTTCAGGGAGATCTTCCTCGCTGAAGTTGTCGGCCCGCAAGCGGGCATTGAAGCGGGGCAGGCCGAAGTAAATCGCGTTGGCGCCATTGGCGACGGCGGCTTTGGCGCATTCCCAGTTTCCGGCAGGAGCCAGGAGTTCAGGACTGTAGGCGGGATCGGCGTTCAAGAGCGGACGGGGGTATGAGACAAAAAAGGGAGGGGACGCCCTGTTCCGTAAAACGGACTCGACATCTCCGGGAATTCCCGGAGATGTCGAAGAGAGATTTCAGGGGAAAGCCGTAATGGCAGAGCCTCCGACCTTCCCGGGGAGACCGCCTTACTTGGCCGCCGGAGCGGGAGCCGCTTCAGGCTTAGCCGGGGCTTCTTCCGCCTTGGGGGCGGGAGCAGGGGCGGCGTCCTTGGCGGGAGCTTCCGCCTTGGGGGCCGGGGCAGGAGCGGACTTGGGCTGGAGAGAGGCGATCGCCTTCTCAAACTCGGCAGAGTTGATCTTGAGCTGGCCGATGCGCATCAGATTGCCCATGTACTGCATCATGACTGTCTGCATTTTGGTTTCGAATTCCTTTTTGAGAGCATCCTGCTCTTCTGCCGTCGGCTCTTTCAGATTCTGAGCCTTGAGCGAAATGGCCTGAAGCTTTTCTCCAAGTTTTCCGATTTCGGGAGCGGCCGCCGTCGCGGAAGCATTGTCCTTGACTTTGTCAAGCTGAGCATTGAGGGACGCAAAAGTCGCAATGATTTCATTCATCGTGTCCTTGTGCTCCTGCCCGGCCTGAGCCGGCGCGGAAACAGTGAAAACGATGGCAGCGACTGGAGCCAGATATCCAAGTTTCATAATATTATTGATTTTGGGAGAGAAACGCCCGAAAGGGAAACGCCCCCTCAAGGCATGACCCCACCCTAGTTAAATAGCGCAGAAATCCAAGATTATTTTTCTGTTTCCCCCTGTCATGCAGTGCTCAAGGCTCAGTTCCGGTAGGGGTCGCCCATCGTCGCGCCCACGATGCAGCACAGATGTAAAATAACGCCGGGTATAAACAGAAGAAGCGCTCCGAAAAAGTAGGCCGAGCCTACCAGGACAAACCAGACGATGCCGTTGAGAACCTGCCCCTTGTACATCTGCCCCATGCCGGGGATCAGAAAACTGAGCAGGGCGGCAATGCCCGGATTCCACAAGGGGACTTTCTGGGTCACGATCACCTGAGGAGCGGGCGGAGAGGCGACGGGGTGCCCGCACTGCGGGCAGCTGGAGGCCTGGCTGGAGATGCGGTTTCCGCAAGCGGGGCAGGAAATGAGTTCTGACATGGCGGTAAAAGTACAAGGGAGGTATGCCCTTCAATGGAGAAGTTTAGGTATTCCCCGCCGTCAAGTCAACGAATCTCCCCTCCTGTTTTGCAAACAAAGCGGAGAGCCCTTATTTATTTTTTGAAAAAAGGCTCCGTCTTCTTCCGTATAGATGACATACTATATTTTTATGAATACCCTTCCCCTGCTGCTGTTTTCCTTCCTTCCCTGTCTTGGCGCCGGACTCCAGGCCCGGGACACGGCCCTTGCGGCAAGGCCCGCACCGGAGTTTTCCACCGCGGGATTTTACAATGTTCCCGATTCGCCGCGTACCGCCCACAATTTCAATCTGGGCTGGAAGTTCAGCAAGGGCAATCCCGCCGGAGCGGAAAAACCGGACTTTGATGATCTCGGCTGGACAACGGTCAATGTACCCCATGGCCTGGAGCTGGTACCCGAAGAGTCCAGCGGCTGCGCGAATTACCAGGGGCCGGCCTGGTACCGGAAGCAGTTTACAGCGCCCCGGGAAATGAAAGGCAAACGCGCCGTCCTGTACTTTGAAAGTATCATGGGAAAAAGCCGCGTTTATCTGAATGGCAAGCTCGTCAGAGAGAATGCCGGAGGCTATCTGCCCGTTATTGTGGACATCACAGATGAGCTCCAGTATGGCAAGCCGAATACGGTCGCCGTATTCGCCGATAATACGGACGACGGCTCCTACCCTCCGGGCAAACCGCAAAAGCAGCTCGATTTCAGCTATTTTGGAGGCATCTACCGCGATGTCTATTTGATAGAGACTTCTCCCATTTATATCACCGACGCCAACCAGATGGACGAGGTAGCGGGCGGCGGCGTCTTTTTCCGTACAAACAAACTTACAAAAGGAGCGGCCGAGGTCGGCACCAAGATACAAATCGCCAACGATACGGCCAAACCCCGGAATCTGACCATCCACGCCCGTCTGACTCCCCGGGGCGAAGAGGGGGGCGCAAGTGCGGGATTCGTTGCTCATCTCTCCGTCGGCGCGAACGCAACCGCGACTCTGGACAAAGTCTGGATGGTAAAGCAACCCCGCCTCTGGTCTCCGGATGCTCCGAATTTGTACGATTTACAGGTAACGGTCAAAGACGCACAGGACAACGTGCTGGATACTTACAAAACACGAGTCGGCATCAGAACCTTCCGCATGAATGAGAAGGAAGGGCTTGTGCTCAATGAGAAGCCTTTTGACGACAAGCTGATCGGAGGCAACCGCCACCAGGATTTTGCCTATCTGGGCAATGCCGTGCCCAATATCGGCCAGTGGCGCGACGCCAAAAAGATGAGGGACGCCGGGATGCGCGTCGTACGCTCCGCCCACTACCCGATGGACCCCGCCTTCATGGACGCTGCCGACGAGCTCGGCCTGTTTGTGATTGTCTGCACCCCGGGCTGGCAATACTGGAACAAGACGCCCGAATTTGAGCAAAAGGTTTACAGCAACATCAAAAACATGGTGCGCCGCGACCGCAACCATCCTTCAGTATGGGCCTGGGAGCCCATCCTGAACGAGACCTACTATCCCGATACGTTCGCCGCGGGAGCATATGAAACCACTCACAAGGAGTATCCCTACCCCGGGTGCTACGCCGCCTGCGACGCGCCCATGGCGGGAGCCGCGCAGTACGACATGGTTTACGCCCATCCCAAAACAGGAGAAAATGGTGGCACTCCCGATAAATACATCCCGGGCAAAGCCTACTTCACCCGCGAGTTCGGAGACAATGTAGATAACTGGTCCGCGCACAATTCCCCGAGCCGGACGCACCGGAAATGGGGAGAGCTCCCCATGCTGACCCAGGCGGTGCACTATACGGCCCCCGCCTACCCGTACACCTGCTGGGAGACCTTGTACAAAACGCCGAAATCCCACCTGGGAGGCGCGCTCTGGCATCCCTTCGACCATCAGCGCGGCTATCATCCCGATCCCTTCTACGGCGGCATCATGGATGCCTTCCGCCAGCCCAAGACTTCCTTCTACGCGTTCCAGTCCCAGCGACCCAGAGTCGAAGGCAGCTCTGTCGCGTCGGGGCCGATGGTGTATATCGCCCATGAAATGACTCCCTTCTCTCCCCAGGATGTAACGGTCTTTACAAACTGCGATGAAGTGCGGCTTACCGCGTTCAAGCAGGCTCCGGTCACCCAAAAGGCACGCAAGGACGGAGAAAAGCGCCCCGGAAGCACCGTCGTGTTTGAGAAAGCCTTCGATTTCATGAAATTAAAGGGACTCGACAGAAGCGGCCGCCGCGGTCAATGCGAGCTGGTCGCCGAGGGACTGATCGACGGCAAGGTCGTCGCCACCCACAGAGTCGCGCCCGCCGCCCGTCCGGAAAAAATTACCCTGACGCTGGATAATGAAGGAGCGCCCCTTCAGGCGAACGGGACGGACTTTGCCGTCGTCGTGGCTCAAGTCACGGATGGACAGGGGAACGTCAAGAGGCTTAATAACGAGGTGATCCAGTTTGAAGTCAAAGGGGAAGCCGAGATCATCGGAGACGCCGGCATCGGGGCGAATCCCCGCCCGGTGGAATGGGGGACCGCCCCCGTACTGATCCGTACGACCTCCAAGGCCGGCCCGGTCAAAATTTCCGCCAAGGTACGCAATGAAGGCTCCCAAAAGCCCGCAAGCGGCGTACTCGAGTTCTCCACCGTCCCCTCCGCCGAGCCCTTCATCATCGGCTCCGCCTCTCAAAAGGCGCCCGTGAAGGCATCGGCATCTTCCGCAAACGCCGGCAGCCAGGAGGTCGGGGAGCTCAAAAGACGGCTGGAACTCGCGGAAAAGGAGCTGAACCTGTACAAAAACAAAGAGGTAGAAAAACAGCAAAGCGCGACCGAACATTTGAAGTAATAGTCACTTCATTTTTCTTTACCAGTATCCCCTTTTTATACAGGTTACCGCCATGGCAACAAAAGCAGCATTTATTTATGTAGCGCCGGAGAACGATTATAAAACGCACAAGGCGTTTATCGACTCTCCCGTCGTCAGTTTGACCGTCGTCGGCGTAAAAAACTATGACGAGGCGGAAAGCGTGGCGAAGGAGCTGGTGAAGGACGGCATCGCCGCCATCGAGCTTTGCGCGGGCTTCGGCTTCGAAGGCGTGGCCCGCATCAGCAAGGCCGTAGAAGGGAAAGCTCTTGTCGGAGTGGTGAGATTCGACCTCCACCCGGCATTCGACCATCAGAGCGGAGACAAGCTGTTTTAAAAGGACTCCACTAAAACCACTGCATCATCCTGCGGGGACTGTTCCTATACGAACAGTTCCCGTTTTTGGTCTTTCAGGAAAGGCACTTTTCCTCTTCGGGAGACTGCGGGCAGGAGCGGCTGAAGCAAAAGCCGATGCAAAACGTCACCAGCGTCCCGATAGTCACGCGCCAGGGAAAGGCGATGACGGGCATGGCCGACTTCCACGACTCCGGCAGGGGAACCAGTCCCGACAAAACGGCGACGACCAGGAATCCCGAAATCATGCCGATCACGTTTCCGCGGTCGCTGCCTCTCCCTCTGGTCAGCATCCCCAGCAGGAAGACGCCCAGCAGGGAGCCATAGGTATAGCCGAAGATACCGAGAACGATCTGGATGATCCGGGCCTTGGGATGCTCCACCGCATACCAGGCCGTCGCCGCGCCGACAACGACCAGCAAAACGGCAAACAGGATCGTCATCCAGCGCGCCGCTTTCAGAAGCTCTTTTTCTCCGGCTTCAGGCCGGAATACGTCCTGGTACCAGTCGCGCGTGGCCGAGGTTGCCAGGGAGTTCAACGCGGTGGACAGGGAGCCCATCGCCGTAGCGAGCAGCCCGGCGATCAACAGTCCCCTGACGCCCGAAGGCAGGCTGTGCATGATGAAATAGGGGAAGATTTCCCCATTCGATTCAGGCAGGGAGGCAACCGGGTTGTATTGGTAGAAGACCCATACGAGAATCCCGGTAAAAAGGAACAGTAGAACCAGCGGCAAGTCAATCAGCCCCGACAGGATGACGGCGCGCGTCCCGGTCGCCGAGTCCTTCCCGGTCAGCAGACGCTGCACCATATCCTGGTCGGTGCCATGGGTCGCCATGGTGACGAATGTCGCCCCGAGAAAGGCGGACCAAAGCGTGTATTCCGACCCCAGAATGTCTTTTGCCTGCTCCCAGATGCCGTTGCCCTCCCCCCATCCCAGGGAGAAAAATTTCAAATCATCCGGCCCGTTCAATTTTGCCATCGCCCCCGACCATCCCCCCGGAATGGAGGAGATCAGTACCCACAGGGCCGATCCCAGGGCGATCACGAGGACGCAGGCCTGGATGACATCCGTCCAGATGACGGCCTTGATGCCGCCCGCCGTAGTGTAAATAGCCGTCGCTATCGTCACGATAACCAGCGCGGCGATGTAGAGCAGAATTTTGGTCTGATTGTCCAGGGCGGCGTCTCCGCTCAGCATCTGATAGCCGATAACCAGCAAAATGCCCGCTACATACAGGCGGGTGCCGCTGGCCAGAACGCGGCTGACCAGGAAAACGAAGGAAGCCATACGCCGGGTCACCAGGCCGAATCTCTTCTCCAGATACTCGTAGATGGAGACGACGTTATAACGGTAATAGGGTTTCAGGAACAGTTTGCCGACAATGATGCGCCCGAGGATGGTGCCGATGCACAACTGGGCGTAGCAAAAGTTGCGGGATTCAAAGCCCTCGTTGGGCGCGCCGAGGAAGGTCGCGGCGCTTATCTCCGCCGCCAGTACGGAGGCCAGGATCGCCCACCAGGGGAGGGAGCGGTTCCCGAGGGCATATCCCTCCAGGCTCTTCTCACGCCGCCCCTTCCACAATCCGATGGAGATAATGGCGGCAAAATAAAGAACGATGACGGCGGCGTCCAGCATGGGGAAAAGAAAGAGAGGGAACAGACTTTCTGTTCCCTCTCGGTGCGGGTGTGAATGTTACGCCTTGCGGTCGAGGGCCGCCTTGACCAACCCGGCAAACAGGGGGTGCGGATGGTTCGGGCGGGACTGGAACTCGGGGTGGAACTGGCAGGCGATGAAGAACGGGTGCTTGCTCTTGGGAAGCTCCAGCATTTCCACCAGTCCCTCCTTCGCGGAGACGGAGCTGATCTTCAATCCGGCCTTTTCGAGGGTTTCCCTGTATTCCGGGTTGAATTCGTAGCGGTGGCGATGGCGCTCCGAGATGCGGTCTTCTCCGTAGAGTTTGTGCGCCAGAGTCTTCGGGAAGATGATGGATTCACATGCGCCGAGACGCATGGTGGCTCCCATGTTTTCCACGTTTTTCTGCTCTTCCTGCAAACAAATGACGGGATGGGGGGTAGGCTGCTGCCCCTCCTTGTTGAATTCCGTGGAATTGGCTCCCTTGAGGCCGCAAACATTGCGGGCGTACTCGATGGCGAGTACCTGCATGCCCAGACAGATGCCGAAAAGAGGAATGCTGTTTTCACGGGCGTATTGGACGGCCAGTATCTTGCCCTCAATGCCGCGGTCGCCGAAGCCGCCGGGAATCAGGATGCCGTCAACATGAGTAAGCAAAGCCGCGGCGCCCTTTTCCTCAATTTCTTCCGCGTCCACACGGACGATTTCGACGCGTGTATCGCAATCTGCCCCGGCATGGGTAAAGGACTCGTAAATGGATTTGTAGGCATCCTGCAGCGTAATGTATTTGCCGACGACGGCGATTTTGACGGCATGGCTGGGGTGCACCACGCGGGCGACATAACCCTGCCAGGCTTTCAGATCGGGAGTAGGGGACTTGATCCCCAGGCAATCGGTCACGATACGGTCGATGCGGTCCTGCCTCAAGTCGAGCGGGCACTCGTAGATCGTGTTTTTCACGTCGCGGAAGGCGATCACGTTGGACTTTTTCACCCCGCAGAAAAGCGCGATCTTGTGACGGTTTTCCTCGTCCAGATCGTGCTCGGTACGGCAGATGATCACATCCGGCTGTATGCCTATTTCACGCAGTTTGGCGACAGACTGCTGGGTGGGCTTGGTCTTGATTTCTCCGGCGGCCTTGAGCTTGGGCAGCAGGGTCACATGGATAAAGCAGACGTTTTCGCGTCCCACTTCGAGCGCCCACTGGCGCAGGGCCTCAAGGAAAAGGTAGCCCTCGATATCGCCGACGGTGCCGCCGATTTCGGTAATGATGACGTCCACGTCGTTTTTCTCCGTGATGTCGCGGAGACGCTGGAGTATCTCGTCGGTTACATGGGGGATGTACTGTACGGTCTTGCCCAGATAATCGCCCCGGCGCTCCTTGTACAGGACATGCTCAAAGACCTGCCCCGACGTCAGGTTGTTCAGACGGGAGAGCTTGCAGTGGGTGAACCGCTCGTAGTGCCCCAGATCGAGGTCAGTCTCCGCCCCGTCGTCCAGTACATACACTTCCCCGTGCTGATAGGGGCTCATGGTCCCGGGATCGACGTTGAGATAGGGGTCGAACTTTTGAAGCGTCACGCTCAGTCCCCGGCTTTCCAGCAGGGTGCCTATGGAGGCGGCCGCGAGGCCCTTGCCGAGGGAAGAGACGACGCCCCCGGTAACGAAGATGTATTTCACTACTTTCTTTTTCATTTGTTTTTAAGGAGTTCTTCCACCTTGAGAGCCTGTTCGGGAGTATCCACTCCCGGCCCCTGGTGTTCTGTGAGGATGACGCGGATGCGCGCGCCGTTTTCCAATGCACGCAATTGCTCCAGAGATTCGCAAAGCTCAAGGGAGGACGGCTCCCAGCTGACGAATTGTTTCAGGAAATCGGCGCGGTACGCGTACAGGCCGAGATGACGGAGCGCGGGTTTTTGCGGCGTATTCCGCGGGAACGGAATAGTGGCGCGGGAGAAATACAGGGCGTCCCCGTTTGTGGCAAGCACCACTTTCACAATATTGGGATCGCGAAAATCTTCTTCACTATGCAGTTCGGTCGCGGCGGTCGCCATGGAAAGGCCCGCGTCGCTGAGCAGGGCCGCCGTCAGATCATCCACCAGTCCGGGATCAATCAGGGGCTCGTCTCCCTGCACATTGACGACATGGGTCGCCCCGGGGAAGGAGTCCAGAGCCTCGGCCAGACGGTCGCTGCCGCTCGGATGGTCGGGAGAGGTCATGATGACCCGGGCGCCAAACGCCTCTGCGGCGGTGCGGATTCTCTCATCATCCGTGGCAATCGCCACTTCATCCAGCCGGGCGCATTGCTTGACCCGCTCCCAGACATGCTGGACAAGCGGCTTGCCGGCAATGATATGCAGCGGCTTGCCGGGAAAACGGGAAGATCCCCAACGGGACGGAATCAGACCGATCACATAAGGCCGGGAAGAGGAAGCGGTGGACATGAAGACAGAGGGCTGAAAATCAGGTGATGCAGCCGTTCAGTCCGCACTGCACGGACTCGAATCTAGCCATGAATCCCGTCAAAAAGCAAGGACGATATCCATCCCCGGTGAAAAACACCGGGGAAAAAGCCTCTTGCCGTCAGAATAACAAGGAGTTCTTCCTGTTGCGGGTCAGTGCTCCTCCTTGACGGTCCGCTTGATTTTTTTCATACGCGATTCCCCCTTCTTTTTCAGCGCGTCCGCTTTTTTCTCGTCGCCCGCCTGGCGGTAGAAACCGGCCACCATGTCCATAATGCCTACTTCCTGCTTGGCGCGGAAATAATCATCCGTCTTTGTATTGATATACTTCTCAAAGGCCCGTTCGATATCCTTGACAGCCCTCTTCTGCCATTCCGTATCTGCCGAAGCGTATGAAAAGTACTGGGAAATCACGCTCTTGAAGGCGTCGGGACGGTCGCCATAATCCTTCATGGCTTTTTTGTAAAGCAGCTCCAGCTCCTTGACCTTGCCCCCCTCCTTCAGAAACTCGGCCTGCCGCTTGACGGCGTCCGCCGCGAGATCGGAACGACCCTCTCCGGTATCTCTGTCCAGTTTCCTCCGCTGGCGGGCCAAATCATTGGCCGTCTCGACCGCGCTCTTGTTCGGGAAGATGTATTTGTTCTCTATTTCCTCGGCCATGCTCAGATAGTCGGGACGATCCTTGAACTTGCGCCGAAAGGTATCCACGAGAAACTCCCACTGCTCCAGCGTGGTCTTATTGTCCGGGCGGGAATAGAAGCGAATGGTCTCCCGCCAGGGGAGAGGATGGGAAGGCGTGTTGAGCTGGGCCAGAGTCAGCAGATTGAGGGCGGCCTGGTCCATGCCCAGCTTCTCCAGCAGATTGCTGACCTCCACATAATCCAGCGTCCTGCCCAGACGGTCGCCGCTGGTTTTTTTATCGGTTCCCAGCAGGAAGGTGGACTCGTGCACCAGCTGGCCGCTCTTGGGATCGACCGTCTTGCCGGAGGTATAGCCGTAGCTGCCCGCGTTGGCCCAGGTATGATCGTCGGGCATATAGGCGATCCACGCGTGAGGGCCTCTCGCCCCGTCTCCGGTAATGTAAATCGCCGGGATGCCGTTGCTCTTGGCGGTATTGGCGGCGAAGTAGGCCTGATCCATGCAAATGCCGCCTTCTTCCAGAATTTCCGCGAATTTATAGTCCTTGTAAGGATTGACGCCATGGACGGCCCGGTCCATACGGTAGCGGACCATGCCATAGGCGTCGCCCCATCTTTTTTGATTGAGCTTGCGGAGCTTTTGATTGCTTTGCGCCCATTCTATTTCGGACAGGGGCAGACGGAGATTCACCACATGCACGAGATCGACGGGGCGCATTTTGGTAATATCCGCCTGCAGCTTGCCCGCCCTGGACTTCTCGCGAAACATATTGTACACCTCCGGCATGGAGAGAGCCTGCTCATAACTGGTTTTGGCGGCCCCCAGAGTGGACGGCTCTACCAGAGCGCACGCCAGCCCCAGAGAAAGATATTTCTTTTCCTTGTCTCCCGCCTCGTTCTTCCAGTAGGGCATCCAGTCCTTCAAAATACGCGCCACCTTTTCCGGCGTCTCACTGCCGTCCAGAGACTGGAGGAAAAGAGTCAGGGAGTTCTCCTGATCGGCGAGAAGATATTTGTAGAAGGAAGAGCCCAAATCATCATTCAACGCTTCCATAATGGTCTCCTGGGCGGGAAAGGCGCTCAGAAACTTGTAATCCTTCATGGCCTGCCTGAAACGGGGGCTCTCATAGAACTTCTTCATATCGAATTTGTTCGAAGAGACCATGCTGGAACAGGTTTCCTTCAGGGATCTGCCGAGAAAATCCCGGTATTTGTCAAAGCGATACGTTTCAAAAGCGGTCTCCACGGCATTGTCCCAGACCTCATTCGCCTTTTTGCTGGTCGCGTTTACTCCGGTCAGGGGAATCGTCTTGTCAAAGACGGCCAGACGGGGATCGGCGTCGGGAGCGGGAACCCGTTTGGCGGGTTCGTCAGACGGAGTGTCCGGCTTCTGGGGAACGGCGTCGCCCTTTACCACATCGACGGGCTGGTCCCTGTCCTTGTCTTTTGCCTGATCGGCCAGACGCCTGCGTTCCTCCTCCGCTTTCAGACGCGCCTCTTCGGCCCGTCGGCGGGCCAGCTCCGCCTCCTGCCGGGCGGCCTCCTCGCGAGCCATGGCTTCGGCTTCCAGCCGGGCCTTTTCCTGCTGTTCCGCATAGTTTCGATAAGCATAATACCCCCCGCCGCCCAGAAGGGCCAGCACCAGAAGAAGGACCCAAAAAACCATGCCGCATCCGCCAGACGGCTTCGCGGCCGGCCTCTTGACGGGAGCCTTTTGCCCCGGCAGAGGCATGGCCGGAGCAGCCGCCGGCACTCCGTACATGAGGAAAACCGTATTGAGCGCGTCCAGAGTGCCGCACAGCCCCTCCGGATTAATGGACGCCTCAAACTCTGCCTTCTCCCGGGCAAACCCTTCCCGGTTCTCCGGAGGACAAATCCAGTCTCCCGTCGCCGCGTCGCGGACGGCCCACCGGGAAGGCATAAATTCCCTGATAACGGAAATCCGGCCGCCGGACAAATCGGAAACCTTGTAATCCGCATAATGATCTCCCACAGAAAGAGTACTCGAAATCCGGCAGTTTCCTACCTGATATCCTGGGGGCAACAATGACGGTTGATTATTCATGGCTTCTGCGATTTTACGATGATGCTACACTAGGATTTTCTCCCGCTTTCATCAAGAAAAAACAAAATACCAGATTCCCCGCAATCTTTCGGAGCTCAAGCCCTTACCCTGTTTTTTTAAAGTAAACCCTTGACTGGAAGCCCGCTCTCACGTCTTGTGAGGAAACTTCACTTGACCCAAACCATGCCTCTCCGCATTCTCGGCCTGCTTCTCTTCAGCCTTTCGCTCTGCCTGAGCGCAAACGAAATCGTCGTCCAGCTCTCTCCCAAGCAGCGGCAGCTGCTCCTGTCCCTTGAAAAAGACGCCTCGAAGATCGGCTCCCAGTCCGACCACCGCCTCCCGCCCCTGGAACGCAAGTTCAAGACGATTTGCACCATCTCCTCCTTTCTGGAACTGGGAGACGAATTCATGGCGGACAACGAGGCCCGCAAAAAAACGGCTAAAACCGCCGATGAGCTCAAGCAGCTCAATGAAATCGAAAAACTGACCAACACCAGACTTAACGAGCTCCGCCAGGAGCTGATAGACACCGCCACGGGAGTGACGGAAAACGAGTTCTTCCATTCGGACAAGCAGGCGGAGAGCAATCTGTCGGAAGAAGTCAAAGCCCTGCTCTCTCCCCTCTTCGGCGAATTCGAAAACATCACGGCATGGCCCAGGGAACTGAGCAAACTCAAGGCGCTCAAGACAAAATATGAAGAACAGCAAAACGCCTCGACGCGAGCCCTCAAAAATGTACGGGAGCTCAAACAACTGCTCGGAGACAAGCTGAAAAACACCCGTCCGGAAGAAGCGGCCTCCCTTGTAAAGACGCTGGAACGGCTCGAATCGACAGAATCCCTGTGGGCCGGGCGCAATACAAATTCCAAAAACCAGCTCAACATTATCAACATCCGCATCAAGGAAGGAGAAGCCGACGCGCCGACCATCGGAGAAATCATTACGATGGTCTTCCACAAAATATGGGAAAAACTCGGGCTGAACCTGCTCCTCTCCTTCCTGATCTTCAGCGGCACCCTGTTCTTCCTCCGCACCCTTTACCGGCTCATCCTCCAATTCAGCCCCCTGCATACACAATCGGGAGAGCGCAATGCCCGCCGCCATGCGGTCGCGCACCTGATCGACCTCTCCTCTTTCTACATCTCGCTGATCATCGCCGCCTGCGCCGTCCTGACGACGCTTTACATCCGGGGCGACGGCTTGCTGCTGACCATCTTCATCATGATGCTGGCATGGATGGGCTGGAGCTTGAGAAATGAAATCCCCGCCTATATCTCCCGGTCGCGCCTGATGCTGAATCTCGGCAGCCTCCGCGTCGGAGAGCGCGTACAGTATCAGGGACTCTCCTGGAGAGTCGAATCCATCAACTTTTTCTGTGAGTTCAAAAACCCGAGCCTGGAGGGAGGAAGACTCAGAATCCCCCTGAAAGAAGCCCTCTCCCTCGTCTCCCGCCCCATCCTGCCGGGAGAGTCCTGGTTCCCTACCCAGAAGGGAGACTGCTACAGCCTGCCTACCGGAGAGCGGGGCGTCATCCTGCGCCAGACCGTAGAACAAATCTGCGTCGATCTCTTTGTCGGCGGCACCCGCACCTACACGCCTACCCAGTTCATCGCGCTCTCGCCCGAAGTACTCTCCCAGGGATTTGACCTCGTCACCTTCTTTGAGATGGACTACAGCCACCAGCCTCAAATCACCCGCGAGATCCCCGAACTCCTGCAAGTGCGGATCAAGAAAGCCCTGCTCGGCCTGTTGAATGAAACGGATATCGTCACCTGCATGGTCTCCTTCAACCAGCCCATGAGCGCCTCTCTCCAGCTCATTTGCTACGTCAAAATCCAGGGGAGCTACGCCAAGCAGTATGGCGCGCTGAAACGCCTCATCAACCGCACCTTTGTCGAAACCTGCACGGAGCAGGGCTGGGAAATCTCCACGCCCCAAATCACCGTCTATCAAAAATAGTTTTTCCGCCCGGCTGCAAGCAACTCCCTCGCATTTAGTTCGCTTCATCTACCTATAACAAACAGGCAAAAAGGCGGCGGCCTCTTTTTAGTTAACATAACGTACTATTTTTCACCAATCCGAGAAACTTTTCCCCGACTGGCGTGTTTATCCAGTCAGAACGTATATCGTCCCCCTCTTTTTCCCATGAATGCAGATCCCTCCCCCGCTCCCGCCCAAACCTACCGTCCTGCCGGCAAATCCGGCAGAACCATGAAACGGCTGATCACGCCCGTCGTGCTCCTCGCATTGATTGCCGGAGGCTGGTACGGCTATACCGAATGGCAGTCCTCCCGGCAGGCGCCCGTACACTTCAAAACCGACCTGGTGGAAAAACAGGACTTTCACCTGACCATTGAAGCCACCGGCACACTTGAGCCGGAAGAAAAAATCGACGTCGGCGCGCAGGTGAGCGGCAAGATCATGGAGTTCGGCAAGGACGTGAACGGCAAAACCGTTGACTACAGCTCCGTCGTCAAGGAAGGCCAGCTCCTGGCCCGCATCGACGACGTACCGACCAAAATCGACGTCAAAAAGGCCCAGGCGGCCGTCGAGCAGGCCAAAGCGAACGTCTCCCTGGCAAAAGCCGAACTGGAGGACGCCAAAGTCAAACACGAACTGGCCGACCGGGAACGAAAACGCGCGGAAAAACTCGGCCCCTCCGAGGCCCTGTCAGGCAGCGCCTACGATACCTACATCACCAATGAAAAATCGGCACGGGCCACGCTGAAAATCAGGGAGGCCAGCCTGGAACAGGCCAACGCCAACCTGATGGCGGCGGAAGCCTCGCTGGAAAAGGAAAACCGCAATCTGGAGTATCCCACCATCGTCTCCCCCGTGGATGGCGTCATCATCGACCGGGTCGTGGACATAGGCCAGACCGTCAACGCCGGGATGAATACGCCCAGCCTTTTCATCATCGCCAAGGATTTGAAAAAACTCAAAATATGGGCCGCCGTAAACGAGGCGGATATCGCTCTCGTCAAGGCGGGGCAGGACGTCATCTACACCGTGGACGCCTTCCCGAACCGCGAATTCAGGGGAACCGTCGAAAAAGTCCGCCTGAACGCGACCATGAGCTCCAATGTCGTCACCTATATCGTTGAAATCAACGCGCCCAATCCCGACGAAGACCTGCTCCCCTACATGACGACCACGACGCAATTCATCGTCAAGAACTGGAAAGACGCGCTGGTCGTACCGAATACGGCCCTGCGCTGGACGCCCTCCCCCGAACTGGTCGTACCCGGCACCACGCCGCCCCAGGGAGAACGGGTGTGGATACGCGAGGGCAACCTCGTCAAACCTGTCTCCGTAACCGTGGAAGAAACAAACGGCACCCTCTCCGTCGTCCACGGAGAAGGACTCCGCGACGGCCTGGAAATCGTCACAGGCATAGACAAGGCCCCGGATCAGGCCATGGCATCCGGCCCGCAGGAGGCGACAAACCCCTTCATGCCCAAAATGCCCAAACGCAAAAAGGCCAAGTCCGGCAACAACAACCCGCCCCCTCCCCACTGAAGACGGAACGCCCCGCTTGAAACCTCCCCTCCCCGGAATCCCCCCACCAAACGATTCCCATGATAAAACTGAGGAACATCACCAAAGTCTATAACCTCGGAGAAGTCGATCTCCCCGTACTCAAAGGCGTGTCGCTGGACATCCGGGCGGGAGAGTTCGTCTCTCTGACAGGCTCCTCCGGCTCCGGCAAGTCCACCCTGATGAACATCCTGGGGTGCCTTGACCGGCCGAGCGACGGAGAGTACCTGATCGACGGGGAAGACGTCTCCGGCTTTAACAAGGACAAACGCGCGGAACTGCGAAACAGGCGCATCGGCTTCGTCTTCCAGAACTTCAACCTGCTGTCGCGCACCAGCGCGCTGGAAAACGTCATCATGCCCTCGGTGTACGCGCGCCCCGCCCTCCCCGCCAGAGTAATACGCCAGAGAGCCATTGACCTGCTGAACCTCGTCGGCCTGTCGGACCGTATGGATCACACCCCCGCCCAGCTCTCGGGCGGCCAGCAGCAGCGCGTCGCCATCGCCCGCTCCCTGATCAACAACCCCTCCATCCTGCTGGCCGACGAGCCTACGGGCAACCTCGACTCCATCACATCCCGGGAGATCCTGGAAATGTTCCGAGAACTCAACCGCAAGGAAGGACTAAGCGTCATCCTGGTAACCCATGACCCCAAGATAGCCTCCTTTACAGACAGAGCCATCCAGATGCAGGACGGCGTCATCATAGACGGCGCCTACAGAAGCGTCGCCCTCGACAGCCCCCGGGCAGAACAGAATCCCCCCGCCCAGGCATGGAAGTCCGCCCCCTCCTCCATACCTGCGCCCGGGCCCTCGTACGCAACCCGATGCGGGCCACCCTCACCATCCTGGGAATCGTCATCGGCATCGCCGCCGTCATCGCCATGATGGAAATAGGCAGCGGCTCCCAGCAGCAGATACAAAAAACCATCGCCTCCATGGGGGCCAACACCCTGACCATACGCCCGTCTTCCACCAGAACGGCGGGCGTCAGCTCCGGAGCGGGCGGACGGGCCACCCTCGTACCGGGAGACTCCGCCGCCATCGCCGAAAACTGCGATACGGTAGAAAGAGCCTCTATCATCGTCTCGGGACAGGGCCAGGCCGTATATGGCAACACAAACTGGAGCCCCAGCCAGGTACTCGGCGTCTCTCCCGAGTACTTTGACATCCGCGACTGGACAGACGTCCAGGAGGGCACCCTCTTCAACGACGAAGACGTCCAGCGCGCCCGCCGCGTGTGCGTCGTCGGCACAACCATCGTCAATGAACTCTTCGGTGGCGAGTCGCCCATCGGCAAACAACTGCGCCTCAAGGGAGTCTCGCTGACCGTCATGGGAGTCCTGAAATCCAAAGGCTCCAACATGATGGGCATGGATCAGGACGATATCATCATCGCCCCCTGGACCTCCGTCAAATACCGCATCGCGGGCGGCGGAGGCATGAGCTTCGGAGGGGGGGGCACGGCCTCGTCCTCCTCATCGAGCTCATCCGGCTCTACCACCTCCTCCTCGCACGCGACCTATCCCTCGACGGGAGTCCAGTACTACCCCACCGATCGGACAACCTCCACCGAACCGCACCCGCGCCGCTTCCAGAATATCGACCAGATCCTGGTCGAAATAAAAGACCCCACCCAGTCCGCCGCCAGCGTTGAAGAAATCTCCTCCCTCCTGCGCTCGCGCCACAAACTGGCCGCCGATGCGGAAGACGACTTCAAAGTCTGGGACATGGCGGAAATCTCGCGGGCCATGTCCTCCACCACAGAAGTCATGACCAACCTCCTGCTGGTAGTCGCCATGATCTCCCTCGTCGTGGGCGGCGTCGGCATCATGAATATCATGCTCGTCTCCGTGACCGAGCGCACCCGGGAAATCGGCCTCCGCATGGCGGTCGGAGCCCGTCCGAAGGACATCATGCGCCAGTTCCTGCTCGAGTCCACGCTCCTGTGCCTCGTCGGCGGCATCTTCGGCATCCTGCTGGGCCGCGGCATCTCATTTGGCGTCAGCCATTTCGCCGGGTGGCCCGTCGCCTCATCACCGGGAGCCATGCTCCTCGCCTTTGCCGTATCCGCCAGCATAGGACTCCTCTTTGGCTGGTACCCCTCATGGAAAGCCTCCAACCTCGACCCCATAGACGCCCTGCGCCATGAATAACACGCGCCTCTTCCTCCCCCTTGTCTCCCTGTCCGCCCTGCTGGTTTCCTCATGCATGGTCGGCCCCGACTTCGAGTCTCCCCGCCCGGAAATGCCCGAAAGCTGGGTCGCGGCCAAACCGCCCGCCAGCACACCGGAAGCGCTCGTCTCCTGGTGGAAACTCTTCCGCGACCTCCAGCTCGACTCCCTGATCTCCCAGGCCCGGGCCAACAACCAGGACCTGAAAACAGCCGTCATCCGCATACAGGAATCCCGGGCGGCCCTCACCACGGCGATCTCCTCCCTGCTCCCCTCGCTCGACAGCAGCCTCGGAGCGAACCGCGGCACCTCGCGGGGGCTGGGCTCATCCCCCGGCTCCGCCTACTCCGGCGCTCTTGACGCCTCCTGGGAACTCGACCTCTTTGGCGGCAACCTGCGCGGCGTCGAATCCGCCCTGGCCAGCCTCTACTCGACAGAAGCCGACGCCATAGCCATACACAACTCCCTGCTCGCCGAAGTCGCCTCGACCTACTTTGACTGGATCAACTACACCGAACAGCTCGACATGGCGCGCCAGCAGCTCGAAATCCAGAAAAAAAGCCTCTCCATCGCGCAAGACAACCTGGCGGCGGAGTTTACCTCCCGCCTCGACGTAGAGCAGGCCAAGGCGCAAGTCGCCTCGACCGAGGCCATGATCCCCGATCTGGAAACTCGCACCGTCTCGGCAAAAAACAGCCTCGCCATCCTGCTGGGAACCTTCCCCGGAAACGTGAAACTCAGCATGCCCCCCACCGCCACCCTGTCGCGCATGCCGACAGTCCCCACGGGCTTGCCGTCAGACCTGCTGCGCCGGCGGCCGGACATCATCAAGGCGGAACTGGACCTCCACGCCGCAACGGCCAACATAGGCGTCGCCGTCTCCGACCTCTACCCCAAATTCTCCCTGAGCGGGAGCTACGGCTCCGGCACATCAGACTTCTCGGACTGGTTCCGCAGCCACTCCTCAAACTGGTCTCTGGGGAGCATGGTGCACTGGCCCGTCTTCTCCGGCGGCGCGATCGACGCAAACATCAAAAAACAGGAAGCGGTACGCGACCGTACCGCCGTCGCCTACCAAAAAGCGCTGATCACTGCCGTCAACGAAGTCGAAAACGCCCTGACCTCCTACGCCAACTCCAAAATACAACTGAGAGCCCAGGAAAAAGCCGCAGAATCCGCCCGGGAGTCGCTGCGGCTCTCCCGCCTCCTTTACCAAAACGGAAAAACGGAATTCATCAATATCCTCAGCGCCCAGCAACAACTGCTGAACTCGGAAGAATCCGTCATCTCCACCAGACAAAGCATACGCCAGAGCATAGCGGAACTCTCCAAGGCGCTCGGAGGAGGCTGGGACGGGGCGAGAAAATAACCCCGCACAAACCGGAGCGTCTGCGGAAAATGCGATCGAGCCTTCCGCAGACGAGTTTTTGTTTGCTTTCTCCGGCCCGGTCTAATAAACATTTTGTAATTCGAGAATATCGACCGCTCTTCCGTTCCCGATCTCCGCTCCAGGCGGGAACGGACAGAAGAATCTCTCCGTAACATTCACAACAAGAACAGACCCAGATATGAAACACTCCTTGAGCTTGCTCGCCTCCGCCGCCCTGGCTATCGTCGCCCTGACTCCCGCACAGGCCCAGAACAACAGCGGATGGGACTACTACTGGAACAAGAGCGACTCCTCCGGCCTCACGCCCTACCACACGGAAAAAACCACCGAAGGCAAATACAACTACGTCTCCTTCGAATACGCCTCCGCGATCAACCAGAACCACAACCGAGCCTCCCTGAACGGCGGCCTGCTCTCCCTGAACGTATATGACAACGTCAATGCGAACCGGGTACACCAGTTCATCCTGCAAACAGGATACCTCAAAGGCGACAAAAAACTACACAACGGCGCGGACACAAAATTCATCGAACGCAACTTCCCGCTGACCGTAGGCTACAACGCCAACCTCGCCGTCACCGACCGCATCCTCCTGTACGCGGGAGTCAAGGGCGGCCTTGTCTTTGGCGACGCCAAACTGCGCAGTGAAACCGGAAATGACAGCGGATCGGATACGGCCCCCGTCTTTGGCGCAGGCGCCGGGATCAAAATCATGCTCTCCAACCGGGTTGACTTCATCTTTGGCTACGACTATCAGAAAAACTTCACCAAATACATGGGAGAAAACTACTACAACAACTTCCACATCCTGCATGCGGGATTCTCCTTCGGATTCTGATCATCCGCTGCAACACCCTCTTTTCAAAACCTTCCGGCGCGAGTCGGAAGGTTTTTTTGTACTGGCTACAGGAGAACCGTAACGTAAATACCCTCCTTTTTGACGGGAGAGAAAGGGTGAAGGATAATTCCGGGAGTCAGGCCGTCTTGTGCCTATTTTGCTTCAATTTCACTTTTTTTCTATGGATTCATTTTCTTTTTCCGACGTTTCCCGCCTTGTCTCTTCCATTGAATTGTTCAATGAGGAGGAGATTTTTTCTCAAGATAAGACAATTGGCGAGGAGGCGCCCGTGGTGCTGGATTCAAGCTCTTCGAGTTCTTCGAACTCAATTCCGACTGGGGAAGGGTCATCCAGTTCATCCAGTAGTTCTTCTGGTAGTGGAGGGAAGGGGCCTGATTATGGTTTTGACGAGCGGGATTCTTCCAGCTCTTCCAGCTCTTCCAGCTCTTCCAGCTCTTCCAGCTCTTCCAGCTCTTCCAGCT